>JBGPIK010000182.1:0-12415 GCA_041484845.1 Binatia bacterium
ATGGAACTTCGTGCTCAATTTGAACTTAAACGGCATGTTCCGCGGCGCGCGCGCAGTGCTGCCGCACTTCATCAAAAAGGGCAGCGGCAATATTGTAACCACCGCGTCCACCTTCGGCTTGCTGGCCTCGGCCGAGTACCCAGGCTACTGCGCTACCAAAGCCGCTATCGTCAATCTGACTCGGGAGATGGCGTTGGATTACGGACCGCTGGGTATTCGAGTGAACTGCGTTTGCCCCGGCGCCATTGAGACGCCACGGTTCAGAGGTTTTCCTCCCAAACCGACTTTGGGCGACGGCATGACCGAAGAGCAGCGACAAAAATTGGGTAGTAGCAATAAGGCGCTTTTGCGCATGGGCCGGCCCGAAGAAATCGCCTACGGCGTGCTTTTTCTCGTTTCGGATGAAGCGTCCTTTATCACCGGCCACGCGCTGGTGGTGGACGGCGGTCAAACGTTAGACGCGTGAGAAGATCTGATTTGGAGTAATGGAGTGACGAAAGACTGGAGTATTGGAGTAATGGAGTTTTGGAGTGATGGGTTTTCGGATCATGGCAATACTCCAGTACTCCACCACTCCATTTCTCCGGTCTCTCTCATCACTCCACTACTCCATGAGTGTCGATAGCGCCGCTCTGTACTTCTTGCGGCTTTATTGTGAGCGGCAAATACCGCTTGGCAAAAACCGCGACCGCCTCCGCCAAATCGGCAGCGGTCCGCGTTAGATTTGCCCGTTGTCGCAATGTCGTTCCCAGTTCCAACTGGATAGCGTCAATGCCGGTGCCGCGATGGCTACCGTATGTTCGTGTCGTGAAGCCGCCGGTATATCGGCGCTCCAGATCGTTGGCCGCGCCATCGGGAGCGATTTTGTATCCCTTGAGCACGAGCTGCCCGAGTATACTGCCACCGCCGGTGAGCGCTCCCCGCCCGAAGCGACGTTCCAAATCAGAGACACTTTTGCCATTGTCCGTGCCGCGAAAAATGGTCTCCGGTTCAGCGCCTTGACCATGAAGGTCGAGAAGCAGACCACGCCTCCAGCGCTGCTGCACTCTGCGGCATGCTTCTCCGAGCGCCTGATGATAGCCGTCGTAATATAACTTCGCTGTGGGACTTTCATAGGCAGCGGTAGGCGCCCGGTTCGCATCGATATACTTCCGCTCAAACCGCGCAACTACTAAAAATGGCCGACCACCCAACTCAATGGCGAGCCTAGCTCCGACCTGCTCTGCCAACTCCGCCGTGTTGTTGTCGCGCTCGGTCGTGAATTGTGCAACTCCCTGACCTTTTCGAACCGGGATTCCCGGAATCAGTTCGCGCCCGCCGTGAGGCGCCGACAATATAATCGGCAATGTTCCCGCCCAAAACGTGACGAGTCGCAGTGGATCATTCTTATCCTGCGCCCACGCCTCTCCAAAAAACAAAACCACCGCGATAATCCAATATCGGCGCACCATAATGATTGTCCTAACGCGCCTCCGGCGGTCCTAACTCTTCGATAACGTAGCCGTCGGGATACGTGGGATGCCCCATTTCCGTACGCCTCCGCGGCTGCTTACGCGGCGGTAAAAGCCCGGCGAGCTGCCCGCGCAGGCGCAACATTCTGGGCGCGATGAAACGCATGAAGGGATTCGGACGTGGAAAGCCAAAGGCCTCCAAAAGCGGATCGTCCAGCAAAGCGTAGATCACCGAGCGCACCAGTGGCGCGAGCAAAGCGGGGAACCAGCTAACAAATAATTCGCGCGTGGCCGCGCCCACGCGCCGGTTCGTTTCGCTGAAGCGGTAATTCGTTTGTTCGTACTCGCGGTTAAAACGCTCGAAGCTTTGATAATCGGCGGGAAGGTCTTGGATGTTCATGCGCCTGCCGACTTCACGCCAAAAATAAAAATGCCCCAAGCGCTCTCTCTCGCACATCGGTCGCCAGCCGAAGCGCTCGTTCCAGCGGATCGGCTCGAAAACAAACGTCGACAATACATAGAGGAAATGTTCATTGGCGATGGCAAAGCGGCCATGCAGCTGATTCATGCGCCTGAACGCGCGCTTGCCGCGCTCGCTGTCGTAACCCCATTCCATCAGTTCGCTAACAATCAGATCGGTATCGTCATAGCGCTTTTGCGGGCGGCGTTGAAACTCGCCCGTTTTGTCCAATAGCCCTGAAATGCTCGGCACACAATAAGTGCGAAAGAGCGCAAATTCTAAAGCGCGCGTGGTATCGAAGGGGAATTCATAGCACGTGGAAAGAAAGACAATACGTTGATGGTCCTTCTCGGGATCAAGCTTTTGTATAGCGTCCAGGATGGCAAAGCGAGACATTTCACAAATTCCGATTGCCGGGGCGCCGCTAACGGTGAAACCTATTCTTACCAGGATTGGCGCTTGCTGTCACGATTTATTCGGCGATTTTAGCCTTCAAGTCACGCAAAAAATTACGCGGGAAAGGTTCGGCTTTGAGTTCCTGGGCGCGCTGCGCTTTGATAGCGGCCTCGGAATAGCGTTCTTGATCATAGAGAGAAAGCGCCCATGCCCTCCAACCGTCGGCATTGCCGGGATCGATCTCGAGACTCTCCACGAAGCACTGGTTGGCTTTAACAAAATATTGCGCGCGATCGAGTTGCATGTCAGGCGGCAAACTTGCTGCGTAGGTGGAATTTGCTGCCGCCGTATCCAACAACAGCGCCACGGCTTCCTTGGGATCATCGATCAGGTCACGCGCCGTGTCCAGCTGCTCGATCGCGTCGAGAAGCTTTCCGCGCGCGCTCAACACCGCGCCGAAGCCCCAAAATGCCTGGTAGTTTTTCGGATTGAGCAGCCACGCCCGATTAAAATTCTCGAGCGCTAAATCCTTTTTTTCGTCTCTAATCGCTGCCCACCCTTGCGCCGCAAATGCGCGACTGGCCGCTTCGCGGCTGCGATACTTTGCAACGGCTTGGCGAACAAAAGCTTCGTCGGCTTTTTTAAGATGCTCGGGCCGAATCACGTCGGGTTGCCCAAACATGGGTCGTTGATCGGCATTAATCTGCTGGGCCAAGGCGGTGCTCGGTGAAAAGTTTGGCGCGGCCCGGCAAAAACAACAAAGCCAGGCCAAAAAGAAACCCCATCCACTGAGATGGCGCGTGTTAATTATTCTGCCCCGCATTCGATTAAGTTTGCCTCATCATAGCATTCCTTTGTAAAGCAAAGGAACGGGTGCGCCTTGACTCGCGAAACTTTTCAGCGTTATCTTGGCGGCAGCTCAAAAAGGAGATTTCCAATGATTGAAGGCCTGAAAGAGAAAGTAGCCATCGTCACCGGCGGGGGGCACGGAATCGGCCGCGCTTATTGTTTGGGCTTCGGGGCTGCCGGCGGGCGCGTCGTCGCCGCCGATATCGATGAGCCGGCGGCAATGAAAGTTGCAAAAGAAGTCAACACGCAAACGGACGCCAAAGCACTGGGGGTTAAAGTCGATGTCGCCAACGAAGCCTCGACGCAAATGATGGTGCAAACGATTTTGGAGCAATTTGGCCGGATCGATATTCTGGTCAATAACGCGGCGATTTTCGCCACCATCCCCATGAACCGCGGCGGCATCGACACCATCGATCCGGCGGAATGGGACCGCATGATGTCGGTCAATCTCAAGGGATTATTTTTCTGCTGTCGTGCGGTTTTGCCGACCCTGCGCAAACAAAAGTCGGGCAAGATCGTGAACATTTCTTCGGGATCGGCCCTCAATGGTAGCGCAGGTCGGATTCATTACGTCACCTCAAAAGCCGGCGTTATCGGTTTCACGCGCACACTCGCCCGCGAGGTGGGCGAGGACAATATCAACGTCAACGCTTTGGCACCCGGCTCGACGCTTTCCGAGGACAACCCGACCGAGGATATCATCAAGATGCGGCAGGCGCGACTGAGCGATCGTGCGTTGAAGCGAGTGCAACTGCCGCAGGATTTAGTTGGGACGGTTCTCTTTCTCTCTTCGCCGTTGAGCGATTTCATGACCGGCCAAACGGTGTGCGTCGACGGCGGGGTCACGTTCCTCTAGCAGACTGCTGAAAAAGACTCATATGCTTCGTTGCGCGAAATCGCCTTGCTACAACGTACCGGCTAAGTACGCCTCCGCTCGTCGATTTTTCGCGCGCCTCGCCTCTGAGATCTTTTTGAGCAGCCTGCAAACAGAGTCTTTCAACAACCTGCTAGCTGCCAAGGCGATTGATATTCCTGTTTGGGCTCAATCGTATTGTGGCAACGATGGAGTACTCTAATGGCGGAGCGGCGGCGCTATGTACTTTAAGCCCGTAACTCCGACGCTGCATTTCGCTCTGCGTATCTGAGTCTTTTTAAGCAAGAACCCGGCACGAACATTGTCACGCGTGTTCTTTTGCGATAGATAATCATCGATTTGACGTTGATTTAATCGGAGGATCGTCTATGGCCGGCTCAGATAAATTCGTCCAAGTCGACGGACTCAAGACCCGTTATATTGAACAAGGCTCCGGCCCGGCCGTTATCCTGCTTCACGGCGCCTCGCTGGGATCATCGGCTGATGTCTTCGCGAGAAACTTGCCGCCCCTGGCCGATGCCGGCCTGCGTGTTATTGCCTACGATCAACCCGGTTTCGGCTTAACGGATAATCCAAGCGATTACTCCGTCGCCTACCGGCGCCGCTTAATTATGATGTTCATGGACGCGCTGGCCCTCGAGCGCGCGGCTTTGATCGGTCATTCGCAGGCCGGAAGTATGGCGGTGGCGCTCGCCTTCGATCATCCGCAACGAATTTCAAAGGTTATGATTCTCGGCACCGGGAGTCTTTTGCCGCCGGCGCCCGCCGCACAAAAAGAAAAAGGCGTGCGCGAGGGCGAAGAAGGGACGGCGACGGAACCGACCCTCGAACAGACGCGGGCGCTGCTCGAGCACAATCTCTACAATCATCAGCTGATTACCCCTGAAGTGCTCGAAGTGCGCCAGCGCATGAGCGTCGGCAAAAATTTCGCAGCATTTTTAAAGCGCAGCCAGGCGCCCCAAGGCGGCGGGGCGAAGGATACTAAACCGATGTGGCAGAGATTGGTCGATCTCCCCTGCCCGCTGCTCATGGTTTTCGGCAAAAACGACCGCGGCAATGCCTGTGAGCGCGCCGCGCTGCTCAAAGAAAAATATCCGCAAATGGATCTCCACGTCCTCGACGGTTGCAAGCACCTGGTGCAGTGGGATGTCATGGATGAGTTTCACAACCTGGCGACAAAATTTCTGCCCGACTGATGCGGCGGTGATCTTGAAGCCCGCATGGGACGGGCGTAGACAAACAGGATGCAGGTTAACCACATCGAAGCCTTGGCCGGCATGAATGCGCGCCAGACCATCGGACGGCTGCGCTCATTTCGGGAGCGCACGCTCGCCCTGGTTGAGGACCTTAGCGATGCGCAGATGATCGGCCCCCGCCTTTCGATCGTCAATCCACCGCTTTGGGAAATCGGCCATGTCGCATGGTTCCAGGAGTTTTGGGTCTTGCGTCATTTGCTCAAACTAAAACCGTTAGTCGAAAATGGCGATCAACTTTACAACTCGACCGATGTCGCCCACGACACGCGTTGGGAGCTGCTCCTTCCGGATCGTGAACAGACGCTGCGCTATATGGAGGAAGTGCTCAACCGCTGCGTTGAAAATCTCGATGGCCCTGGCCCGCTCTCTCCCGAAACCTATTATTTTTACCTGCTCGTTGCCTTTCATGAATCCATGCACGCCGAAGCTCTAGCTTACACACGCCAGACGCTTGGATACCCCGCGCCCAATGTTGCCGCGATTAAAACTAGCGACGAACCGTCCGGCGCCCCACTCCACGGCGATGTCGACGTTCCCGGCGGGATTTTCACTATCGGCGCGACGGCTGATTTCCCTTTTGTCTTTGACAATGAAAAATGGGCGCATCCCGTAACGCTCAAGCCTTTTCGTATCGCGCGTGCACCGGTCACCAACGGCGAATTTCGCGCCTTCGTCGAAGACGGCGGCTACCGCCATGCTAAACTCTGGAGCGCCGCCGGTTGGGAATGGCTCGAGCACGGCGGCGCGCCGCAGCTCGAGCGTTCGTTTGCCAAATTCTTCAACAAAACCATGAATGAATCTACGGAAGTTACGCCTTTTACTGGGCGACTCGAGCATCCGGTTTATTGGCGGCGCGGCGCCGGCGGCCACTGGCAACAGCGCATCTTCGACCGCTATGTGCCGCTTCAAGAAAACGTCCCGGTGGTTCACGTGAGCTGGTATGAATCCGAAGCCTACTGCAACTGGGCGGAACGACGCCTTCCCACCGAGGCCGAATGGGAAGCGGCGGCATCCGGCGAGCCAGGCGATCATGCGCACAATCTGAGCGAGCGCAGACGGCATTTTCCTTGGGGCGATGAAGCCCCGGACGAAGCGCGCGCCAATCTGGATTGGCGCGCCGGTGGAGTCGTTGATGTGAGCGCTCATGCGTCAGGCGATAGCGCCTTCGGCTGCCGCCAGATGATCGGCAACGTGTGGGAATGGACGGCCGACGATTTCATGCCGTATCCGGGTTTTACCATCGATCCTTATAGGGAATACTCGAACCCATGGTTTGGATCGCACAAGGTTTTGCGCGGCGGCTGCTGGACGACCTCTTCACTGCTCATCCGCAATACTTGGCGAAACTTTTACACTGCGGACCGCCGCGATGTTTGGGCCGGCTTCCGCACCTGCGCAAAATAGATTGACTTCGTGAGAATCCAACTCGTCACGCCTGCGCCTTTGCGCATAAACAACGGCAACAAGATTACGGCGCTGCGCTGGAGGCGCATACTCCGGACGCTCGGTCACCGCGTAACCGTTAGGCAAAAATATGACGGCGGTGATTGCGACGTTTTGATCGCGCTGCACGCGCGCCGTAGCGCCGACTCTATCCGCCGGTTCCACAAGTTACATCCCAAACGCCCCATGATCGTCGTCTTGACCGGGACGGACCTCTATCGCGACATCCACAAGAACCACAGAGCTCAAGCATCGCTTGCGCTAGCCACGCGCATCGTCGCTCTACAAAAAATGGCCTTTGCCGACCTGCCAGAACGTCACCACGCAAAAACCCGGGTGATTTATCAGTCGGCTGAACCCTATAAGGGACGGCGTACGCCAGCTTCGAAGAAAATTTTCAAAATATCGGTGATCGGCCATTTGCGCAAAGAAAAAGATCCCCTGCGCACGGCGCTCGCGTTGCGGCGCCTGCCCTCCGAATCGCGCATCGAGGCCGTTCATATCGGCAGCGCGCTGGACCCCCGCTTTGAACCGAAAGCACGCGCCGAAGCCGCGCGTAATCGGCGCTACCGCTGGATCGGCCAACGCCCGCACTGGAAAACACGCCAGATTTTGGCTGGCAGTCAATTGACGGTAATCACGTCACGCATGGAAGGCAGCTCCAATGTTCTGTGCGAAGCTCTCGCCTGTGGCGTGCCGGTGATCGCGGCCAAAATCCCGGGCTTGGTGGGAACCTTGGGCGAGAATTATTCGGGATATTTTCCGGTAGGAAACAGCGAAAAGCTAAGCCACTTGTTAAGGCGAGCGGAAATCGATCGGCGCTTTTACCAATCCTTGAAGCGTCACTGCGTGCAACGTTCTTATCTCGTCCGGCCTAAACGGGAGCGCGACGCCTGGAGCCGCTTGCTTAAAGAGTTACGCTTGTGTCCAAAGCCTCATTTGCGCGGCTCTTCCTGTATCCACGGTCTGACCCAGGGTAACATCAAGTAGGCCGGGAGGGACAGCAGGAAAGTAATGGCAAAGTAGTTGCCGTAGCCGTATTTTTCCGCTCCCAATCCGCTAATGCCGCCGACCAGACGACCGGTGAGCGAAAAGATTGAAGATAAGAACGCGTACTGAACCGTGGCATGCTCTTTCTGGCAAACGTTCATGAGAAAGGCGAGAAACGCAGCCGTTCCCAATCCGCCGCAAAGGGATTCGAACATCGACGCGCCGTAAAGTCCAAAGCGTCCAAGGTCCAACCAGTCCACAAGCGAATAGCCGAGATTGGAAAACGCTTGCAGCAGTCCGAGCACCCAGACGCCGCGAAAGATCCCGTATCGAGAGATAAAGGCTCCGCCAGTGAGCGCTCCGACCACGCTGAGAACGATACCGAAGGTCGTCGGGAACAATCCGATCTGAAACATCAAGTCGTCGCGCAGCGGCCAGATCGCTTTGCCGTAATCGACCCAAAAAGGCTTGACCATCGGACCGATGGCGAATTCCCCTAATTTATAAGTGAGCACGAACGCCACGAGCGGAATCACTTTCCAAGTCGCCGCCCAGCCCAAAAATCCCTGCAGCCAGTGCTCGCGCGCCTGAACCGGAAGACTCAGCCGGGGAACCCAGATACTCGAAAACGCCAGAAGAATAAAAACAAGCCCAGCGAGACTGAACAACAAGTTCCACTCGACCACGGCGGCAAGAAAAACCAAGCCGCCGCCGAAGCTCACGAGCGCGACGCGATAAGCCGACGCGCGCACGCCGTTGGCAGCGCCCTCTTCTTCCCTGCTGATCAAGCCGACCGAATAAGAATCGATCGCGACATCCTGCGTCGCCGACAAGGTTGTAAAGCCGAGAATCAAGCCAAGAACGATCCAGCCGACGCCGGCGACATTGAGCCATGGCAGTGTAAAAAGCGCGCCGGCGATTCCCAACATACAGCCCAACACCCAAAAGCGGCGGTCGCCATAGCGATGCACCAGCGGCGACCAAAATACTTTGAGCGAGTAGGGCAGCTCGAGCAGCCGGAGGCCGCCGATGGCGCGTAGGGAAACGTCATGCAAGCGAAAATAAACCGGCAGCACTTCCCATAAGATCGCCACCGGGGCGCCCTGGATGAAATAAAGCAACGCCACGATGCCGAGATTTTTTTTTGCCTTCTCGGGCAACCGATCCGCCCCAAGGAATTTCCACAATAGGCCGCGCATATTGAGTTTTAGATAGTAATGACAATCCGTGCGTGATTCCAGTCTTTGCTTCACCTAATCTCATCTTTCTCGTCATGCGCCATGACTTTCCGTCCGCTCTTCGAGAAGATAGAAAAATTACGGCCCATATTGGCCGTGGAGACAAACCCTTTGCCCAGCCGACACCGATTGTACCAGTCGAAGTCAAACCTGCCGCCGGGTGAGGAAGGGTGTCAGGAACCGCTTAACTGCCTCAGGCAATCAAAATCTCACGTTGAATTGCGGGACGTTGCAGGTTATGCCTAGCGATTGAAATCGTCTTTGTTGGGATCGCGTGGGGGTATGTCAATGCGCAAACGCAAAGTCTTAGTTTCGACGGTCGCCGGTTTAATCTTTGGTCTGTTACCATGGGTGAATGTTCGGGGAGCCGGGCGGGATGCAAAAACCGTCATTCTCGCGACGACAACCAGCACGCAAGATTCCGGCCTCCTGGATCTTTTGGTTCCTCTTTTTGAGAAGCAGTCCGATTACAAACTAAAGACGGTCGCCGTTGGCACCGGCCAGGCGCTTGCGCTCGCCGCCAGGGGCGAGGCGGACGTCGCGTTGGTCCACGCGCCGAGCCTGGAAAAACAATATGTCGCTGACGGAAAACTGCTCAACCGGCGTTTAGTCATGTACAACGATTTTATTATCGTCGGGCCGGACAACGATCCGGCAAAGATTCGCTCCTCCAAAGATGCCGTCGCGGCATTGAAACTCATCGCGCAGGCGAAGGCCCGGTTTGTTTCGCGCGGCGATAACTCCGGCACCCATACCTTGGAGAAATCGCTGTGGAACATGGCGGGTATCGCACCCAAGGGTTCCTGGTACATGGAGTCAGGGCAGGGCATGGGGGCTACGCTTACCATCGCTAACGAGCGGAGCGCTTATGCTCTAAGCGATCGCGGCACGTATCTCGCCTTTAGCCAACGGTTCGCGCTGCCAATTCTCATCCAGGGCGATAAACGGCTTCTAAACATCTACTCCGTAATGGAGGTCAACCCTGCCAATGGACCGCGGATCAATAGTGCGGGAGGAAAGGCCTTCGCGGACTTCATGGTAGCGCCGCAAATTCAGGCGGTGATTAAGAACTTCGGCGTAGCTAGATTCGGCCAACCTCTATTCGTCCCTGTGGCCGGCATGCGGGAGGAAGAGATCGGACGGTAGTATGGAGTTACTCTGGGAAGGGACTCACAAGGCTTTTGCGTTGCTATGCGGCTTCGACACGGAAGTTTGGGCGATCACATGGCTCTCGATCAAGATTTCCGGCTCCGCTACGCTCATCTCTCTTTTGCTCGGGATTCCTTTAGGCATTGCCCTCGCGCTGGCGAGATTTCCCGGCCGCTCGCTAGCCGTCGCGTTGGTGAACACCGGTATGGGCTTACCGCCCGTCGTGGTCGGCCTCTTCATTTCCATTTTGCTGTGGCGCAGTGGACCGCTTGGTTTTCTCGATCTCATCTATACGCCAGCGGCAATGATCATCGCGCAAATCATCATTGCGTTTCCGATTGTCGCGGGGCTCACGATGGCAACCTTTCAGAGCCTCGACCCTAATCTCGGTTTGCAGCTGTTGGGCATTGGCGCCTCGAAGCTTCAACTCTGGTGGCTGCTGTCCAGGGAAGCCCGGCTACCGCTGCTAGCGGCCGTGATGGCCGGGTTCGGCGGCGTGATTTCGGAAGTCGGCGCGTCGATGATGGTCGGGGGCAATATTCGTGGACAAACACGCGTGCTTACCACGGCGACCGTATTGGAGAACAGCAAAGGCAACTTCGATATTGCGATTGCTTTGAGCCTCATTCTACTGACGCTCACGTTCATCATCAATTGGTTTCTTACCCGATTGCAGCAGCGAGGGAAGATTAAATGGCCGAGGCCGTACTAACGCTGCGCGATATTAGGGTCCAGTATGGCAACCGCATCGTGCTTCAAATCCCTGCTCTAGATCTCATTGCAGGCGAGGTGCTTGGAATCCTTGGTCCGAACGGCGCGGGAAAGACCACACTGCTACGTATCATGGGCCTGCTTCTGCGCCCCGCAATGGGCAAAATATTTTTCCTAAAAGAAGAAGTAAGGCGGACCAACGCCCAGGTCCTTCGCCGCCGCATGGCCAGCGTATTTCAAGAGCCGCTTCTGTTAGACACGACGGTTTACGACAATGTCGCTCTTGGATTAAAGCTTCGGGGTCTCCCGCGCCGTGATGTTGAGGGGCGTGTCCAACCTTGGCTAGAGCGGTTGGGCATTGCATCCCTCTCCCACCGGAGCGCGCGCAGTCTATCGGGTGGCGAAGCGCAACGGGCCAGCCTGGCTCGCGCGTTTGTCTTAGATCCAGACATCCTTCTATTGGATGAACCGTTTTCATCCCTGGATCAATCAACGCGCGAAGCGCTCATGGGTGATCTTCAACACATTTTTGAGGTCACCGGCGTTACAACGGTATTCGTCACCCACGAGCGGGAGGAAGTGCTGACGTTATCGAACCGCCTGGGAGTTCTAAGTGGGAGCAAACTCCTTCAGTTGGACGGAACGGCTGAAGTCTTCAGGCATCCAAAAAACGAGGAGGTCGCAAAGATCGTCGGACGGCGAGATTCATGTGCGGGGCTCGTATAACGTCACCATCCCTGGTGCCGAGAGATGGTACAACAGAGATCTATTTTTTGGCGCTGACCGACTTGGGCTGCAAAGGACCGAGTCCTACAAAATGTCTAGCATCTACTTGCAATGAATAACGCAAATGCGAGGATAATAAACGAGGAGGTGTCCCTATGCAGATTACGGAAGTTAGAGTCTTTCCGGTCCAAGAAGAAAAACTCAAAGCTTATGTCACCATTACGATTGATCAGTGCTTTGCGATCCGGGACATTAAGATCATCCACAGCACCTCTGGGTACTTCATCTCAATGCCGAGCAAAAAGCGAAAAGACGGCACTTATAAAGACGTCGCTCACCCGATCGACAAGGAAACTCGCGCGATGATCGAGGAAGCTATCCTGGAGGAATATAAGAAAGTTGCCGAGCCAAATAGAGCGAAAGAGATTTCGTCAACGAAGCTAAGGTTAGCTCACTAGCACTAAAGACGGCGATTGTAGGCGGCCAAAACGTGCCCGCTTTTGTCGAATCCAAAGCAGGCCCGTACGTGTGCCTAGACGCGGCAGACCACGGAAGCCGGAATGGATGGATCCGTTCGCTACCGGCGTCAAGCACACTTCGTTGCGAAGCCGTACCTGCTCGATGACAGGGTAAAGACTCTGGAGAGTTGAGTTGGAGCAACCTCTAGCCCGCATTTCTCACAGCAGAGTCAATCGAGAGGTGAGCTCTCCAGAGCGAGGCAATAAGCTTGTGCCTTGGAGCAGCCCGCAAACTGAGTTGCTGGAGCGAACGCCCGTGGCAAAGCGCAAGCGGCGAACCGAGCACCGAACACGGCATTGAAACTGTTCGCCTCTGTGCCTCGCTCTTCCGATCTCGCCTCTCGATCGACA
>JBGPIK010000183.1:0-12359 GCA_041484845.1 Binatia bacterium
CGTGCCGTCGATCGCGTCCAGTCCCTTTACGGTCAAAATATTGCCTTGAACCCGTATCAGCTCAACCGCTGTTATGCCGATCGGGTTGGGTCGGTGCTTTGCTCTTTGCGCAAAGATGCCCACATCCGGCATATCGGTGCGTTCCTGCGGCCGACGAATAAGATGTGTCGCCGCGTCGAACGTGTATTGATGCATGAAAAAGATGACGATGACGTGAGAAAATTCTTCGATGCCCGTGAAACCGGGCGCCAGGGAAGCCGTGAGTTCAATCTCCGCGACCACCTGCCCCCATTTTTCGTCGATCGGCTCTTTGATCGGTGACCTGACGATTCCAATGGATTCGATGTTCACGGCCGATTTTTCCTCGACGCTGTGAATTGGACGCAGCCGTATTGAATGTAAAAGATGGGTGCCCGTGAACTTGGGCACCCATCTTGTTCGGTTTCCTCTGGGAGCGATTTTTAGCGGGCGCTTACTGAGGCGGCCGGGAACCCGTGAAGCGCTCGACCTGAACCAGATTACTTACGTGCGGCGCGGTGACCGGGCTTTCAAGGTCCGTGAAAAAAATATTCGGCGTGCAACCCCAGTCCACACCTTCCTTATCCGGCTCGTAGTTCCCACCGTGATGAATGACGATCATCCCGGGGAGAATCCGAGATGTCACGTAGACGGGAATAATTCCCACGCCTTTGTTATTGTGAATCTTTACCAGATCACCATCTTTAACGCCGCGCGTTTTGGCATCCGCTGGATTCATCCAGCAGCAGTGACGGTAGGCGTCGCCGCGAAGCAAGGGAACGTTCCAGAACGTCGTATGGTTGCGATAGCGCGGGTAAGCGCTCAGGAGAAACAGCGGATAATCTTTGACGTCGGCGTGGTCCATGCCGCGATACATAGGTTGATAAGCCGGTATCGGCGGCAGGTCCCGCCAGTCATTGGGCAGGTTATCGAGTATCCTTCCAAAATCATCGAGATGGAACTTGCCCCTCTCCGCCTCATCGCCTATGACGTAGCTGTAGAGTTCGATCTTTCCCGTCTTCGTCTTAAGCGGCTTTCCCTCATCGATGAACGACGTGTAAGCATGGAATGGCGTCTCGTTTGTTTCCTGCACGTTGTACAAGCCGTCTTTCTTGAACTCCTCCCACTCCGGCATCTTTGCCCCTTGGGCCTTTAGATCGTCCGACATTCTATCGAACTCATTGCGCAGGTACTTTTCCCAGCCTTCCCACCAGTCGCCACCTTCTTCGCAGTATGTGTTGTACACCTCGCCTATCCCGAGCCTGCGCGCAAGCTCCGTGTGGATCCAGTGAGCGGGCTTGGCCTCGCCGGGCGGCTCCACCACGCCGGGTACGTAGGTCATGTTCACGAAACCGCCGTAGCCGGGTGTCCCGCCGCCCCAGATACGGCGGTCTTCAAGGGACTGGTCGTTACATGGCAAGATCACATCGCAGATCCATAAGGCTGGGCTCATGTGGCTGTGTATCCACACGACAAAGTCCATTTTATCCGCGGCCTTGATGTGGTCGTTGGATGAGTCCGCGGCATTGATTACAGTCCGGGTATTGTGCAGCCAAGTCCCGCCGCCCATGAGAATTTTCGGAGTCGGAAGCGGCAGATCGTTTGGAGCGCGCCAGCCAATAATTCGTTTGTACTCGTCCGCGCTCATCTCTCCCGAATCGACCTTTTCCTTGAGCAGCACCATCTGCGCCCACTGGTGGCTGCGGTACATCTTGGGGACTCTAACTTTGGGTATCTCTCCGTAGGGAAGCATTCTCGCAGGCTTGGGACGGGTACCCAAGTCAATGGGGACCGATCCTCCAGCCACGCCCCAGTTGCCCGTGATGGCCTGGAGAGCACACGCCGCTCGCACGGCATTCTCGCCGCGGCTTTTGCGCGGCGGACCCCAACCCAGCCATAGCCAGGTCGGCTTGGTTCGGGCATAGAGCTCGGTAAACGCGCTGATCGTCTCCGCGGGAACGCCGCAGATCTTTTCCGCCCATTCCGGTGTCTTGGGTAAGCCATCCTTCTCGCCCAGGAGGTAGCCTTTCCATTCTTCAACGCCGCGCGGGTCGACATACTTTTCCACATATTCCTTGTCGTATAGATTTTCTTTGAAAAGGATGTAACCGATGGCGAGCATCATCGCGGCATCGGTGCCGGGCTTGATCGGAATCCACTGATCGGCAATCACTTCAGCCGCAACCGTATATCTAGGTTCGATGCAGATCACCGGCGTGCCGCGCTCGCGCGCCATCTTCAAATAGTACGCGACTTGATGGCCGGGACCAAAATGGTTGATCGTAGGCTCAAAACCCCAGAGAACAATAAGTTTGCTGTTCAACAAGATGTCCGCAGCATCATTCGAGCTTTCGTTATAGGACCACCCCGGAACGCCCCCCATGAGGTGCATGGCGAGCCGGCCCGGGTCCTTGGAGCACCAACCCCAACCTTCGATTCCAGCGCCCCACAGCGCGAAGAGACGCTCGATGTGCGGGCTCGGCTGGTAGGCCGTCGTGATGGAGTAAGGGCCGTACTTATCCACCGTTTCTTCCATCTTCTTCGCCACCAGGTCCAACGCCTCATCCCAGGAAATCCGCTCGTACTTTCCCTCCATGCGCTTGCTTCCCGCTACGCGCTTCAGAGGGTATAGAATGCGGTCCGGCGTCTCTATAAGCTTATGAAACACCCAGCCCATGGGGCAGCCTCTAGGCTGCAAACGGTTCTTCATGAAGTCGGTGTCGTTGAGAACGACGTCTTCCCGCCCCACCCCGCGGTTGTAGTGGTCATCCGGCTCTATGGCGGTTATCTTGCCGTTCTTGCGCCTGATCTTATGGACGCAGTGGCCCGCGCCGCAATTGATGACGCAGCCCGAATAGATGATCTCTTCGTCGGCGTGCATCGCTTTGAGCTTGCCGACGACGGCTTCTCGCGGATTGCTACCTTTAGTCGGTATCGCTTCCATCGTTTCCTCTCCTCTTTGGCGACTACTCGTCGTCCTGCGTTGCGCGCATCAGCTCTGCCGCGGTTCTTGCTTTGAGCACCAGCCGGTCTCTTCCTCTGACGCCGGCAGGCGGATTGACCACAGCCGATTTGTCGGTAAAGGTCGGCGGTAGATCCGACGGAGCATACGGCCCACGCTGTTGCCACATTGCAAGTGCTTTATCTCCATCCCAAGGTATAAGCTGTTTTTTCTCGTCGCGGGGTTTAAAGACGGCCGATGGCTGTGTCAAGCTGCCATCCGGCAGTTCGTCGAGAGAGTTGCGATCTCCGTATCTCTTCCTCAGTTCGTCAATCGGGCCAAAGTCGAGAGCGCGCAAAGAACAGGAGTGGACGCAGATTGGAATTTCTCCCGCCTCCAGGCGGTCGACGCACATGGTACACTTGTGGGCCTTTTCGCCCTTCTGGTCGCTGGCATAGACGATGGCTCCGTATGGGCACGCTTCCCAGCATTCCCGCTCGCCCTCGCAGCGCTCCTCGTCGATCAGCACCGCGCCGTATTTGTTTTCCTTGAAAATAGCCTGGTGTGGACAGGCATCGACGCAGTCAGGTTTCTCACAGTGATAGCAGTTGACGGCGAGCAGACCTAGACGGACATTGGGGAACGTCCCCTGTTCCCATTGGTACACCCGCATGTACTTGAGCGGGCCGGGAGCAATGTCATACCATTCCTTGCAAGAGATGCTGCAGGCCCTACAGCCCGTGCACCGGCTCTGATCGAAAAAAAACCCATACTGAGTCATCTGTTTCTCCCTCCTTTTCGCGCAGGGCCGAGCCCTGGCCTGTAAATTACCCCGTGTAATGGAACCGCGGGACTGCGGCCGCCATCTCAATCCGAGAAATGGAATTCGAATCCAGTTGTAAGAGTTGTGTCTTGCTCGCAGTCGATCTTCAGACATGCAGGGAAGGCAAGGGTCATGCCACCGAAAGAAAGCCTAACAAATACAAAAGCAAAGTCTCTGAGACCTTCCTGCAAACAAGAAATAAGGAAAGGAATTTCCTACTATGGAGAGGGAGGAACCTAATCGACGGTACGTTTAGTCTACGTCTTACTGTCGAAGAGATGGCTCCACTTGGAGGAAACCAGCTGCATGTATTCGGGCGAGGCGCCGGTCGCCCTCGGGAAACTTTCCCTCTCTTCGTAGGGGATACAAGCATCCACTAGCGCGAGAGAAGTGTAATAGTTTTTGCTCTTATCAAAACACAAGGGATCGAGAGGGGTGCTGCGTGAGCGGTTAATGAATTCGATGTCGGTGGCCGGTTGGCAGCGGGTGCCCATGGCCCACAGCACTTCGTCGATATTGGCGGGATCGATGTCGTCATCAACGACAACAACCCATCTACCTGCATAGGCGCCAGCCGCGGTTTGGGCCGCGACATGGAGAACTTGTCGTGGATGGCCATAATATCTCTGCTTAATGGAGATCACGTTGAAAAACCTTGAACCGGCCTGTTCATAACGCCAGACCCCTTTGATCTCCGGAATTCCGGCCCGCTCCAACTCTTTCCACAGGAGCGCGGACCGCATCAGCGATCTGAAATCAAAGGACTTGCTGCGTAGTTCATGGCGCGCGGTCAATATGGGATCGTTCCGGTGCATAACCGTCTTGACTCTAAACACCGGCTCCTCTCTGCTGGAGCTGCCATAATAGCCCGTCCACTCGGGGAATGGCCCCTCGGGCTTTTTATCGCCGGGGGTGCAATAGCCCTCGATCACAATCTCCGCCCGGGCAGGAATCGGCAAACCCGTTTCCGGTGCAGCGATAACTTCGACCGGTCTTCCTCCGACTCCTCCCGCAAGATCGAATTCGCCCGTTCCATAGGGAACCTCATTGCCGGCAAAGAGCGAAAGAAGCGGGTCCTGTCCCAGACAGACGGCCACCGGACAGGGCAATCCCCGCTCAAAATATTTCTGGCGAATGAGATACCCGTGTTTTCCGGGAGAGATATAAAGACCCGTCGATTGTTCGTCGTGTAGTTGCATCCTGTAGGAGCCCAGATTCACCCACCCGGTATCCGGGTCTTTCATGATGACGCAATCGGAGGTGCCGATATATCTGCCGCCGTCGAACTCGGAAAAAAGCGGCACCGGAAATTTGAGAAGATTGACTTCCTTTCCTTGCTGGACATTCTCCATGATGGGTCCGGTGGTAACTTTCAACGGCGGAATGGTCGCCAGATTCTCGAATTTTTGATGCACCGCCTTGACGAGATCCATCAAGGATTCGTACTCAAGGGGGAAATTCATGGTCAAGGCCACGGCCCAGGGTGTAATGAGTTCGTGGAATAGAATTCGGTATCCGCTCCGATGGCCGGGAATTTCATCAAAGAGCAGCGCCGGAGTGTCAAACTTTTTTTTGTAACAGAACAACTCTGCCAGCGCCGCGATCTCCTTTTCCCAATGCGCCCCGGTGATGCGGACCAATTTTCCGTTGCTTTCGGCTTTTGCTATCCATTCTCTAAGATCTTCGTGCATGGTTTCCCCTGGCCATTTTTAAAATAGGCTTACAATCTTTCAGTCAAGGGTAACAGGTTGGCGGCATCCGTGGGATGGATGATCATTCAGCGCAGGGGTTAGGGGAAAAATGCACCGCCCCTTCATGCAAGGGTTGCGATCGCGGAGTTGACTCTGAAGAAGGTGGATGTGCAAAAAAGTTGCAATTGAAGCGGAGCGAGGATCGAAACACTCGCTCCGCCATTATGATTGTTGAAACGGGGGTCTATAACTGAACATCTCAAGTCGAAAATTTCCGCAGCTATGATTACGGAACTACCGCGACCTGAGGAGAAAGCTTACATATCCCCGATAAACATCCGCGGGTCGTACCCCGGCTCTTGTTCTTTTTCGTCTTTAGCCACGTATTTCTGGGGATCGCGTTGGAACGATCCGCGGCATTTCTTATCGCAGAAGAAAAACACCTTTCCCCAAAAACGAGCCTTACCGCCGGCCGCCGCGTTTTCGTCAATTTCCTTCTTACATACGGGATCAATAACCATAATCGACACCTCCTGGGTATACATTCGGCCCAAGCCCCTACACAAGGATTTGAAACACAGTTAGACGATCTTTGCAAGCTCATGTTCAAAGAAGCACGGCAGTGTCAAAGTCACTTTCACGTTAGTGAATTGAATTGTTTTCACAAGTCCCGTTTGTCCAAAAATACCCCCTCCCCCCTTTTCCAAAGGGAGAAACTGAAAATCTCCCTTTGGAAAGGGAGATTTAGAGGGATTTTCAATCCTGTCAGCTCGCTATACGTGCGCTTGGAGCTTCCTTACCTCGACGCGCGTGTCGCGGTCGCTTTGGCCCGGCATACAGATTAAAGCATCTGGTCGGATGTGACCGTAGTCACCCACCAGTTCGATGGGATTTAGCGGGGATGCCATCACGCTCTTGAAGTGGCCCCAACCTTCGAATTGATAGTTCTCCCAGGCGTGGTAAATGATCGCCTGGCCGGGCCTGACTCCCGCCGAAACGACCGACTTGGCGCGGAAAGAGGCCACGTCATTGAATGCCTCGACAACATCATCGTCCGAAATGCCTCTCGCAGCGGCATCGTTTATGTTTATGAACAGCACGGGCTCTCCCCGCTGCAAGGCGAGAATGAGAGCGTCGTCAACCCAATCGCTGTGTATACTCCAGCGCGCATGGCCACCGGTCATTTGCAACGGAAAGTTTCCGCCCGCTTTGGGACAATCTTTGTGTGTCGGCAAATGCTCTTCCAGCTCAAGATACCAGTCATGATCAATATAAAACTGCATGCGCCGAGTCAGTGTTGGATAGGGCTGCTTTTTTGTCGTGTGCCAAGTGAGCGGCACGAGAGGCTCGCCTACCTCTAGGTCGCAGGCATTACCGATAGAACGCATGGCCGTCCCCAGGCCCGTGTAGGCGGCAAAGCCTCTTTCCTTGACCTCCTCCCAACCAATCTGCTCGACATTGCCGGTATTGAGATAGGCATCTCGGGCTACGCCCTCCTCGTCATCCTCGGCGTATAGACCGCCGCAGGTTACGCTTTCCTCCAGTCGATCGAACCTTCTTTCTTTGCCACCTTTGTCCCTGTATCCCCCCGCACCCCGCGCCTGTGCCCGCTCGGCGATTTTCCGCGCCATAAGCACAAAAATCGTCCACTCGCTGAGCGAATCGTAGAGCGGCTCGGTGGCCTTGTTGCTGATATGCATGAACGGCGACTGGGTGCATGCCCACAGATTGGTCGAAGTCCGTTCGTACCAGCCGCAAGCAGGCAGCACGTAATCGGAGTGAAGGCCGGTTGCGCTCATGCGCCAGTCGACGGTTACGATGAGCTTCAATTTCGGTAGCAGTGTTTTTATGAGTTGCTTGGTCGCCCGGCTGCGCCTGAACACATTGCCGCCGACCTGAAACATAACGCGGGGCGACTTTCCGGGGGAAGGAGTTATCGTTTGCCATCCCTTCGCCACGGCCTCTTTGACGTAGTCGCTAACGGGTCGCTTTAGATAGCTGTCCCAACTATTGTGTCGCTCGCTCAGTTCCAAGAGACCGCCGTGGAACAAGTGCGTCAGACTGGTCCCGTAAATCCCCCCAGAAGCAACGATTTGCTTGGCATACTCGTAAAGAATCATTTCGGTGGTGTAGCCGTCTTCTTTCCAGGCCGAATAACGCGGGTCATTCGACGCTGCTGATTGAAGAAGTTGATGGCCGCGGCGCTCCAGGGCGCCAAGCGCAGTATCGGGGTGAAGCGCCGGGAACGCGCTAAACGACGCTCCTTTTCTTCCCATGTGGCCACAAAGGGCAAACAGTAGAAGAATCGCCCGCTCGATCAGGTCACCGTGGTAGAATTTTCCCCAGTTACCCGCTGAGATATTGACCACGCCTCGGGCCGTGGCGACCTCGCGGGCCAACTGTTCAATGAGAGAGGGCGGCACTCCGGTAATCGCCGCTGCTTGCTCAGGCGCGAATTTGTCATCCAGCCATCGGCGCAGGAGCGAAAAAACCGGAGACACCCTGATTGTCCCTGAAGGCGCACGCACCTCATAGACTCCCTCAAGAGCCGGGACCAGGCCGTTAAG
This sequence comes from Binatia bacterium, assembly GCA_041484845.1. GTDB lineage: Bacteria > Desulfobacterota > Binatia > UBA9968 > UBA9968 > JBGPIK01. The sequence goes on from JBGPIK010000183.1 coordinate 8,041, forward strand.
CGCTAAGCTTTTGCGCGGCGCTTCCACGACCTGCGCAGAGATCTCATCGTAGAAATAAAAACCATCTTCCCGGCCGCCGGGCTTGAGGTCTTTTTCACGCAGGAATTTGCCGTTATCTTCCCGCACCAAAAACGGCAGGTCAGTTTGCTCGCGTATGAAATCTTCGCGGTAGAGTTTTTCTCTGACGATAATTTGTGCCGCTCCCAACGCCAAAGCGGCATCCGTTCCGATATTCACCGGCACCCACAGATCCGCGTGGATCGCCGAAGCGTTATAGTCCGGTGAGATGGCGATCACACGCCGACCGTTGTAGCGCGCCTCGGCGATATAGTGAAAATTGGGGATATTCGTGTAAGCGGGGTTCGAGCCCCATACGAGAATGGTATCCGCGTGAAACCAGTTGTCGGCCGAGTCGGCGAACATGATTTTGCCGAGCGTGATCCCAACTCCTTGATGATCGTCGCCGATCTCCGCGTTCACGCTCGGATGAGGCGAGCCCAGTGCCTCAAAGAAGGCATTGGGCCCCATTCCTTCACTGCCCTGGCTATGGACCCGAGTTCCGCCTGCATTCATTATGGCCTCGGGGCCGTCGGTCGTGAGAACGTCGATCACGCCATCGGCGATCTCGGTCAGGGCTTGATCCCAACTTAGCCGCTGCCAACGCCCCTGCCCGCGTTCTCCCACACGCTTTAGCGGATACTTGATCCGAGTGGGATCGTACATCCGTTGGGCATAGCAGACACCCTTCTGACAGCCACGAGGATTGGGGTCCGGAACGGATGCGTCATTCGGAGGTGGGTAGTTTCCGACCTGTTCCTCTCTTAGGACGATGCCATCCTTGACATAGAGGTTAAAATTACAAGCACGCTGATACCAGCAGTTGGTTGGGTGGGAGGACTTAACCACCCGGTCCCAGTCCATGAAGTTTCCCTGCAGGTCGCCCACACTGTAATTCGTAACCTCACCCGCAGTTCCCTCTCTTGGTTGCAACCCGACCAGTTCGAGCGCGAGATCAATCATTCGGAGCGTTCCCTTTTCCGCCCGTCACGAGGTCGATCTATGAAACATGTTGAGCCCATGGCTCTTTCCAAAGCGCGCTCCTCCGAGCGAAACACTCTTACACGTTACGCTCCACTTCCACCAAATTCGTCACCGAAGGAGCCGTCACGGGGCTTATCGGGTCGCCCAAAAACATATTCGGCGTACAGCCCCGGTCGACTCCGTTCTCGTCAGGCTGAAACCATCCGCCGTGGTGGATTACAACCACGCCGGGCAAGAGACGCGAGGTGACATAGGCGGGAATGATGGCGGTGCCTTTGTCGTTGTGAATTCGTACCTGGTCTCCATCCTTTATCCCCCGAACCTGCGCGTCTGCCGCATTCATCCAGATGGCATGACGATAGCAATCGCCCTTGAGCCAAGGCACATTCCAAAAAGTGCTATGGATGCGATAGCGCGGGTAGGAACTCAACATCATGAGCGGGAAACGCTGCACGTCCGCGTGATCCATGCCCCGATGAATGGGTTGATACGTGGCATAGGGAGCAAGATCACGCCAGTCGTTGGGCAGGTTGTCGATGAGTTGGCCATGTGAGTCGAAATGAAGCTTTCCCCTTTGCGACTCATCGGCAACGACATAGCTGTAAAGCTCGATCTTGCCGCTCTTAGTCTTGAGCGGCTTTCCCCCTTCGATGAAATCCCTATATCCGTGATACGGCTCATCGAACGCTTCATCGACATTGATCAGGCAGTCCTTTTGAAACTTTTTCCAGCTAGGCGGTTTAACTCCTCCGGTCTTTAGCTTCTGACTGAGATCACGGTATTCATCTTCCAGATATTCTTCCCACGCTTGCTCCCAATTCTCACCGTTGTAGTACTGGTTGTACTGCTCCCCGATCCCCAACCTTCGTGCCAGCTCTGAATACACCCACTCGTCGTTTTTCGCCTCTCCCGGGGCATCAGCCACGCCGGGAAGATACGTGTAATTGGCAAAACCCCCATAACCCGCCGTATTGATGTAACTGGTCTCTAACGTCGTATCCTCTAGCGGCAATACCACATCCGCATAGCGCGCGCTCGGCCCCATCTGCGTCCCAGCCCAGACCACAAACTCGATCTTCTCCAGAGCTTTTAACTGGTCATTGGTCGAGTCGGCGTTGTTGTTGAGCGTGTTTGTTCCCGAGCCGTAGTACGTCCCCCACATCAGCATCTTGGGGTTCGGTAATACGTCCTCGTACTCCTTCCCTCCATTCCCTTCGATGGAACTGCCTACGCCGCCTCCCCCGCCGGTTCCTCCCGCCCAGAATCTTGACACAGGTCCTTTGGGCAGAGCGCCGACACGCCAGCCGATAATCCGCTTGTACTCATCCAGACTCAACTCTCCCGCATTGACTTTGTCCAACAACAACACCATCTGCGCCCACTTGTGACTGCGATACATCTTCGGCACCATGCGCTTGGGAATCTCCCCGTAGGGAAGCATGACCGAAGGCTTGTTGCGAAAACGTAGATGCAGCGGCACTGAACCGCCGGCGACACCCCAGTTCCCCATGATCGCCTGCAAACTGGCGGCGCCACGGGCTGTGTTTTCGCCACGGCTTTTTCTGTCTATCCCGTAGCCTTTCCACAGCCAGGTCGGTTTATTCTGCGCATAGAGACGAGCAAACCCGCGGATCGTTTCCGCCGGCACGGCACAGATCTTCTCTGCCCATTCGGGAGTCTTGTCAACTCCATCTTTCTCGCCGAGAATGTGACTGCGCCATTCCTCAAAGCCGATCGGATCGACGTACTTCTCGACAAATTTTTTGTCGTAAAGATTTTCCTTAATGAGGACATTGGCCACGGCCAACATCATCGCCACATCGGTGCCGGGCTTGATGGGAATCCATTGATCAGCCAGCACCTCGGCAGCCACGGTGTAGCGCGGATCGATGCAGATGACCGGTATGCCTTTCTCTCTGGCCATTTTGATGTAATAGGCGAGCTGATGGCCCGGTCCGAAATGCGTGATCGTCGGCTCAAAGCCCCAAAGAACGATCATTTTCGTATTCATCAGAAAATCCGCCATGTCGTTGGAGCCTTCTCCGTACGACCAACCGGGATTCCCTGTCATTAGATGCATGGCCAATCGTCCTGGATCCATGGAGCACCAACCCCAACCTTCCATGCCAGCACCCCACAGGCCGAACAACCGCTCAAGTCGAGCATTCGGCGCGTAGGGCGTAACAATGGAATAAGGCCCATGACGCGCCACAACGTCCTTCATCTTGCCGGCGACCAGGTCGAGGGCTTCATCCCAGGAAATCCGTTCGAATTTGCCCTCTCCTCGCTTGGCCCCTTCGACCCGTTTCAGGGGATACAAGATGCGCTCCGGCGCGGAGGCAAGCTTGTGAAACATCCAACCCATTGGGCAGCCGCGGAGCTGCAATCTATTTTTAACAAGGTCCAGGTCCGAGGTAACCCGGTCCTCGCGACCCACCCCACGATTGTAGTGGTCGTCGGGCTCAATTGCGGTTACCACGCCATTCTTGCGCCGGACTCTGAGAACGCACTGGCTGCCCCCACAATTGATCCGACAACCTGTGTACAGTACCTCTTCACCTGCGTGAAGTTTTTTGAGATCCCTGACAATAGCATTGCGTCGTGTTTTACTTACTCCGGTCGCAGAACGCGCCATAGTTCCCTTCTTTCTGTGTCTTCAAAGCGCAACGACGGGCTCGAGGCCCGAACCTCACGCCGCTTGCGCGCAACCCGTTAATGCCTGTTTATTCCCTCTAAGTCCGCCAGCTTTCATTAGTCTTACTCGTGTCGTAGTCCGGCCCTCTTCCTTCCGCCGTTTCAGGAACGTATTTCTTAGGATCACGTCGGAAGTTGATGCGGCATTCATTCGAACAAAAGTAAAAGCGCGTCCCCCAGTATTGAGCCTTGCCCCCGGCGGGTGCATTCTCGTCCACCTCTTTCTTGCATACAGGATCAACTACCATAGGTCACCTCCTAGAGATCTCTATAGCCTGAGCGCTTTAACGGGGTCGCTATTTGGCCCCGTCTAAATTTTTCACCACCGCCCGCAAATTCGTTCATCACTGCCGCGGTGAGAAACGACCGTTCTTGCAATATGAGGAATCGAACCCATTGTAAGAGCACGATTCCTCTTATGTTATGCGAACCAATCGTCCGGCCGTTTCTTATACGTCGAACCCGGAGTTTTTTCCTCCGTTGTTTCCGGCGCGTATTTCTGCGGCTCGCGCCGGAATGCCTTGCGACAAGCTTCGGCGCAAAAATAGAAAACGTTATCCCAGTAATGCACCTTGCCGCCTGGA
>JBGPIK010000184.1:0-12339 GCA_041484845.1 Binatia bacterium
CGCAGCAGCGGTTATCGCGCGTTTTGCCTGGACATAGAGATTAAATCCCAGTAAGGTGCATCATCCCGGAAAAGTTCATTTGTCGTCAGAGGTCATGTTGTCAGCGATAAAGCAGACGCGAAACCTATGACAAAAACCATCCTCGGCATGGCTTTCGCCGCTATGCTCTTGGCGCATAGCTTTGCGGCCGAGGCGCAGCAGTCAACGAAAATGCCGCGCATAGGGTATCTTTCGGCCGTTTTCACTACTGGATCGCCCCGTGACTCGGCGTTTCTTCAAGGACTGCGCGAGCTCGGCTACGTAGAGGGCAAAAACATCTTCATCGAATACCGATACGGAGATCAACAGCGGAAAGACAACGGACTCCCTGAACTCGCAGCCGAGCTGGTTCGTCTCAAGGTCGATATTATCGTCGCCCTCGACCCCCCATCGGCTCGTGCCGCCAAAAAGTCGACCAGCGTGATTCCCATCGTAATGCGCGCCTTTGCCGATCCTGTTAGGGAAGGTCTGGTAGCCAGCATCGCCCGGCCGGGCGGAAATATCACCGGATTATACTCTGTTTCAGAGGAGCTAATTGGCAAACGCTTGGAACTACTTAAGGAATTAAATTCTCGGCTGGCGCGCGTGGCTATTCTGCGAAATTTAGATTTTGCGAACTCCGCGAGGATTTTCAAAGACGCGGAAATGACTGCCAAGTCCTTGGGATTGCAGCTTCAGCCCCTGGATGTGCGTGTCGCCGACGATTTTGACCGTTCATTCCAAGTCGCGAAAAAGAACCATGCGGAGGCTGTCATCACAATCAGGACCCCGCTTATGGTTGCCGAACGCAAACGCATCTCAGCTTTGGCGATAAAGAGCAGGCTTCCCGCGATCTACGACGATCGAGAATTTGTCGAGGCCGGTGGCCTCATGTCTTATGGGGCGAACCTGGAAGATTTATATAAACGCGCCGCCACCTACGTGGGCAAGATATTAAAAGGCGCCAAGCCCACCGATCTGCCCGTGGAGCAGCCGACGAAGTTCGAGCTGGTGATCAATTTGAAAGCGGCGAAGCAGATCGGGCTGACGATTCCACAGTCCGTTCTGTACCGGGCGGACAAGGTGATCAGATGACAGAAATCAGAGGTCAGAAGTCAGAGGTCAGTAGTCTGTGGTCCGTGGTCAGCAAAGCGATCTTTGTTCTTACGCTTTGCGCCATGCTCTTTGCGCTTTGCCTTCACGCTCACGCGCAGCAGCCGAGGAAAATCCCGCGGATAGGACTTTTGTCATCAGCTGGCGATCCCCGCACTCCCGGTCCTCAGATCGAGGCATTTCGGCAAGGGCTGCGAGATCTCGGTTATATTGAGGGGAAAAACATCCTGGTTCACTATCGCTACGCAGAGGGAAAGCTCGACCGGTTGCCTGATCTTGTGGCCGAACTCATCCAACGCAAAGTCGACGTCCTTGTCGTGACGGCTCTCGTGGCAATCCGTGCGGCTAAGCAAGCTACCAAGACGATCCCCATTGTCATGGTGATTCTTTCAGATCCAGTCGCGACCGGGATAGTCGACAGCTTGGCGCGCCCAGGTGAAAATATCACGGGACTTACCAGACTCACCCGAGAATTGAGCGGCAAACGGCTAGAATTGCTTCAAGAGGCGGTTCCGAGAATATCGCGTGTCGGAGTCCTTTGGGATACGGACGCGCCAGGAGCGGCTATTGCTTTTAAAGAATATCAGGCCGCGGCGGGTGCGCTAAAAATACAGCTTCAATCGCTAGAGGTACGAGGCCCCGACCCTCATTTTGAGGGCGCATTTCGTGTTGCCGCCAAAACGCATTCCGGTGCCCTCGTCATTATCAATAACGCCTTAGTCCGACGTTACTCAAAGCGGATTGCGGACCTTGCCATCAAGAACCGACTGCCTTCAATTTACGAGGGACGTGGTTACGTAGAGGGCGGTGGGCTTATGTCCTATTCAGCCAGCGAGACTGAGGCTTACAGGCGTGCCGCCACCTATGTGGACAAGATCCTCAAAGGTGCGAAACCCGCTGACCTGCCTGTTGAGCAGCCGACGAAGTTCGAGCTGGTGATCAATCTGAAAACGGCCAAGCAGATCGGCGTGACGATTCCGCCGAACGTGCTGGCGAGAGCGGACCGGGTCATAAAATAGCATGGAGCAGGGAGCAAGGGGCAAAGAGCAACAAGAACACGGAGAGCAAAAATTCATGGGAAAAAAAGTCATTGGTTTTGCACTTAGCACTTTGCTCTTAGCGCTTAGCCTTTCCGCCGAGGCCCAGCAACCAGCGAAAATCCCTCGGATCGGATTTCTGTTAGGCAGCTCTCCTGGATCAGACCCCCGCGTCGAAGCATTTCGCCAAGGTTTGCGCGAGCTGGGCCATGTTGAGGGAAAAAACATCGCCGTTGAGTACCGATTTGCAGAGGGGCAAGAAGATCGACTCACAAAGCTAGTTGCTGAGTTGGTCAGTCTGAAGGCGGACATCATCGTTACAGATGGGACCGCCACAACCCGTGCTGCAAAAAATGCGACCAAGACAATCCCGATCGTTATGGCGTCCGATGGAGATCCTATCGGGAGCGGGTTTGTCGCTTCCTTGGCGCGACCAGGCGGCAATATCACGGGTTTGACAAACCGGCTCGCAGAGCTAAGCGGGAAGAGACTAGAGGTTCTAAAAGAAACGATCCCTGGCATTTCCCGTATAGGAGTCATCTGGAATCCGAAAACCCCCGCGTCGGCGATAGCTTTCAAAGAGACACAGATCGCGGCACAGGCGTTGGCGGTGCAACTGCAATCGTTGGAGGTGCGGGGTCCCAACGATTTTGAGAGTGCAATCGAAGCCGCAACCAAGCGGCAAGCGAGCGCTCTCAGCGTATTGTCGGACTCCCTCATGTTTAGTAACCGAACACGGATCTTGGAACTCGCCGGAAAGCAGAGACTCCCAACCATGCATACGCAGAGCCTTTGGGTGGAAGCTGGCGGCATGATGTCTTACGGAACACATTTTCCCGACTTGTACCGGCGGGCTGCCACTTACGTCGACAAAATTCTGAAAGGGGCGAAGCCGGCTGACTTACCCGTGGAGCAGCCGATCAAATTTGAGCTGGTGATCAATCTGAAGACCGCCAAGCAGATCGGCCTGACGATTCCGCCGAACGTGCTGGTGAGAGCGGACCGGGTAATCAAGTAATTTTCGATTTTAGATTGCCGATTTTGGATTAGGGGAAATTCACATGATTGAAAACTCTTGGAGTCGATTCTCCGCTTTTTACTCCGACAATCGGAAATCGGAAATCGAAAATCTAAAATGGCTGGGGCTTTCGGTGATCGCTATCGTGCTCGTGGTGAGCGGGGCCGTGGCTCAGGCGCAGCAGCCCACGAAAATCCCGCGGATAGGATTCCTGGCTGCCACCAAACCTGCCGCGGTCGCGGCTCGCGTCGCGGCGTTCCGGCAGGGGCTGCGCGAGCTGGGATACGTGGAGGGTAAAAACATCGTCGTTGAGTATCGGTACGCAGAGGGAAAGGCGGATCGCGAGCGTGAGCTTGCGGCAGAGCTAGCGCGTCTCAAGGTGGACATCATCGTCACGACTGGCCCGACCGTAACCCGTAACGCCAAGGAAGCAACGGTTACGATTCCCATTGTCATGGCGCAGGATGGCGATCCTGTTGCCAGCGGGTTCGTCGCTAGTCTCGCGCGGCCTGGCGGAAACATCACGGGATTGTCCAACCTCTCCCCGGAGCTAAGCGGCAAACGGCTTGAGCTTTTGAAGGAGATTGTTCCTAAGCTTTCCCGCGTGGCCATGATCGGAGATTCGAACGAACCGAACAACGCGCAAATCTTAAAAGAAATGGAGCTCGCCGCCGGGGCGTTGAAAGTGAAGCTTCAATACCTAAACGTACTAAATTCCAAGGATATTGAGACTGCATTCGGAGCCGCAGCCAAGGGGCGCGCCGATGGAATCGTGTTGCTTGGCAGCGTCGTCTTCAATAGTCATCGAATCCAGATTGTAGAGCTTGCGGTAAAGAACCGGCTTCCGGCGACATACACCAGGCCAGAATATGTCGAAGACGGCGGGCTCATGACCTACGGGCCGAGTATTAACGATCTGTTCCGGCGCGCTGCCGCTTACGTAGACAAGATCTTGAAAGGCGCCAAGCCCGCCAATCTTGCAGTGGAGCAGCCGAAGAAGTTCGAGCTGGTGATAAATCTGAAAGCGGCGAAACAGATCGGCCTTTCGATTCCGCAATCAGTGCTGTATCGGGCGGACCGGGTGATCAGATGACAGAAATCAGAGGTCAGAAGTCAGACGTCAGAGATCGGAAAAGCAGGACGGACGGCAATGACTAAAAAAATCATTCTCCTTGCTCTATGCTCCCTGCTCCTTGCTCCGTGCTCTTCAGCTCAGGCGCAGCAGCAAGCAAAGATCCCAAAGATCGGCTGGCTCGGAACCCGTCCCGCTTCCGATCCAGGCGGTGGCTACGAGATACTTCGGCGAGAACTCCGTGCACTCGGCTATGTTGAGGGCAAGAACATAGCTTTCGAGTATCGATCCGCTGATAACAAGATCGACCGGCTTCCCGCCCTGGCTGACGAGCTGGTCCGTCTCAGAGTCGACATGCTTGTCGCGCCTGGGGGGATTGACGCCGTAACCGCAAAGAAAGCTACTAGCACAATCCCCATTGTTTTTGTCAGCGTCCCCGATCCTGTCGGGTCTGGGCTGGTCGACAGCTTGGCGCGGCCTGGGGGTAACATCACGGGTTTCACTACCATTACAGCGGAGTTGGTTGGAAAACGACTGGAGCTACTGAAGGAAACCGTTCCCAAACTCTCGCGCGTCGCGGTGCTGTGGAATCCACGGGATCCAACCTCTGCACAGTCATGGAAAGAAAGCCAACTGCCGGCGCGAGAACTAAGATTACAGCTTCATTCCATGGAGGTGAGCGATCCCGCCAAATTAGAGAGCGCGTTTAAAGAGGCGACTAAGGCGCGTAGCACTGCTCTCGTCATGGCGGCAGGCTCGTTTTTCGGTTCTTATCAAGAACAGATCGCGGACCTGGCGACAAAAACTCGATTGCCGGCGATATACACTCGGGAAGACTATGTCGACAGCGGCGGCTTGATGTCCTACGGACCAGATCGCGCCGACCCTTACCGGCGCGCCGCGCTCTATGTAGATAAGATCCTGAAAGGAACGAAGCCTGCTGACCTGCCAGTGGAGCGGCCCAAGAAGTTCGAGCTGGTGATCAATCTCAAAGCGGCGAAGCAGATCGGGCTGACGATTCCGCCGAGCGTGCTGGCGCGGGCGGACAGGGTGATCAAATGACAGAGGTCAGAGGTCAGCAAGAAACAAGAGCAGTTATGAGGACTGAAGAACGATTGATAAGGGGGCGATCCTATGACAGTTGTCCGTAGTCCGTGGTCAGTAGTCAGCAAAGCAATTCTTTGTCTTGCGCTATGCGCTTTGCTCTTGGCGCTTTGCCTTCCCGCCCAGGCCCAGCAGTCAAAGATCTACAAAATCGGATATCTGTTCACAGGCATGCTCCCGCCGAAAGAGTTCTCGCATGGTCTACGAGAGCTTGGCTACTTCGAAGGAGAGAATATCATCATTGAGTACCGCGGCGCGGAAGGAAAAGAGGATAGGCTCCCCAATCTTGCCGCCGAACTGGTTCGGCTTAAAGTTGACATTATTGTCGCCCCGAGCAGGGTGGCAGCGGCGGTTGCCAAACGAACCACCGATACGATCCCTATTGTTTATATAGGAGGCGCTGACCCGGTTGCCGTCGGGCTTGTTACCAGTCTCGCGCGGCCAGGCGGCAACCTCACCGGGATTGCCGAGCTCTCTCGCGAGTTGACAGCGAAACGGTTGGAGCTCCTCAAGGAGACTTTTCCGCGGATTTCCCGGGTAGCCGTGCTTGCGCGAGCGGCGGACCCAGCGAACGAAAAATGGTTTCAAGAAATGAAGAACGTAGCTCCTTCATTGGGGCTCAAGCTTCAACCCTTGGAGGTTCAAGGCCCCGGCGACTTCGACCCCGCATTTAAGTCCGCGAGCAAAGAGCGTCTAGATGCTCTGGTCGAGTTACCCAATCCTTTGTTTCATCAGAACCGAAATCGCATAGTTACGTTTTCATTAAAGAACCGGCTGCCGGCAATATTCCATTCGAGAGATTTTGTCGATGCGGGTGGCCTCATGTTCTACGGAGAGAACGACTCCGTCACCTTGCGGCGGTTAGTCGCCTATGTCGACAAGATCCTAAAAGGTGCGAAACCCGCTGACTTGCCCGTCGAGCAGCCGACGAAGTTCGAGCTGGTGATCAATCTTAAGACAGCCAAGCAGATCGGTCTCACGATTCCGCCGAACGTGCTGGCGCGGGCGAATAGAGTGATCAAATGATTTTTGATTGCCGGGGGAATTCCATGCCTGTAGCGGTGCCCCTTACCAACGGGCGCTGTTTTGTCGCTGCCGGCCGATCTCCCAAAAGTTTATCTTCTTTGTTGAAGCTTTTATGACTTTCCCATTCCGCTTGGCTCTGGTGTTGAAACGAGGGTGTCGCAGCAACTTAGAAATATAACGGGCTGTTTCCAAGACAGGGACAGTCAATGTCACAAGGCAGTAGTTGGCATGACGCAACGTCGCGCGGAAGAACCCCAGGTCGCGCGTGAAAAACGTTATCTGTTTGGTCTCATGCAAAAACCGAAGAATCTCCTGTTGATCATCCCACTCAGGTCGCCCCACTTCAAACCCGATTTGCCTAAAGTGAACCCGGCGACGACGAAGCAGTTCTGCCTGGTCCTTGGGGATGTTGTGATCCAGAACGATCACGCCGCGGTTTTGGTTCTCGCCAGGATTTCTCTGACAATGCCCCGGCGCGTAAGCGCTAACGCCTCCCGCACCCCTCTCGCCGTGATGATTCCGCGATATTGGCGGGCGATTGCCTCGGGGGTGTATCCCGATGCTGTCAATTCAAGCGCATCGGAAACAAGAATTCGCGTGCCTTTAAAGATCAAGCGACCACGGCAAACACGGGTATCGGCTGCCAGATGTTTGCCAATCTCTATACGGGCCATCAGCTTTCCTCCTCCTTGGCGAAGTCTATATCAACTACGCAGTCCGATCAAAAGCTTACTTTATCGTATGACTAAAACGCCTTGGGTCCCAGTGGTGCACCATCGTGGCGCTGATGTTGAGATTGACGCTCTTCTGTCCTACCGAATCGATTTGAAGGCTCTTTACCGCCGGGCCGCAACTTACGTAGACAAGATTCTAAAGGGCGCAAAGCCTGCTGACCTGCCAGTGGAGCGGCCCAAGAAGTTCGAGCTGGTGATCAATCTTAAGATCGCGAAGCAGATCGGGCTGACGATTCCGCCCAACGTGCTGGCGCGCGCGGACAGGGTGATCAAATGACAAAGGTCAGAAGTCAGAGGTCAGAGGTCAGCAAGAAACAAGAGCAGTTATGAGGACTGAGGAACTATTGATAAGGGGGGGATCCTATGGCAGTTGTCCGTAGTCCGTGGTCAGTAGTCAGCAAAGCAATTCTTTGTCTTGCGCTATGCGCCATGCTCTTTGCGCTTTGCTTTTCCGCCGAAGCGCAGCAGCCGCAGAAGTTTTTCCGGATAGGTTTGTTAGTTTCCGCCACTCCCGCCGCTTTCTCGGACCGCATCGAGACATTTCGGCGGGGCCTGCGCGAGCTTGGCTACGTGGAGGGAAAAAACATTGTCATCGAGTATCGATATACAGAGGGTAAATCAGGGCGGCTCCCCGCCCTCGCTGCCGAGCTAGTCCGTGAAAAGGTCGAAGTCATTCTGACGGCGGGATCGAACCCGACCCAGGCGGCCAAGAGTGCTAGCAGCACCATCCCTGTGGTAATGACGTTTGTCTCTGATCCCGTTGAATCCGGTTTCATTGCCAGTCTAGCCCGCCCAGGCGGCAATATCACAGGCTTGACCAACCTGGCCCCGGAGTTAAGCGGGAAGTGGTTAGAGCTGCTCAAAGAGATGGTTCCCAAGGCTTCGCGGGTGGGTGTCCTTGTCGAGCCGGCCACGCGGGCTCAGGTTGTTCTTCTGAAGGAGATGGAGGGCAGCGCAAAGGCGCTGGCTGTGGAAGTTCAACCTACAGAGGTCCGCGATCCCAACGCGATCGAAGGCGCCTTGGCAACCTTGAAGAAGGGTCGTCCTAACGCGCTCATCGTGCTTCTGGCGCCTCGCACGAATGATTACCAAAAACACATCGTGGAATTCGCCGCCAGGCAACGGCTGCCATCGATGTCTCACTGGCGGGAATATGTGGACGCTGGGGGCCTCGCATATTATGGCGCGAGCATTCACGAGATGTACCGGCGCGCCGCCATCTATGTGGATAAGATTCTGAAGGGGGCTAAGCCATCGGATCTTCCCGTGGAGCAGCCGACGAAGTTCGAGCTGGTGATCAACCTGAAAGCAGCCAAGCAGATCGGCCTCACGATTCCGCAGTCGGTTCTGTACCGGGCGGATAAAGTAATCAAGTGATTTTAGATTTTCGATTGCCGATTTTCGATTGGGGGAGACAACAAATGGACGAAAACTTATTCAAACAACGGACAAAGCGGCTAGCCTTACGCATCATCCAAATCGTCGAGGTTGTGCCAAAGAACCGGACCGCAGACGTTCTCGGTAGACAGTTGATCCGATCTGGCACGTCGATTGGGGCTAACTATAGAGCCGCGTGTCGCGGCAAGTCCACCGCCGATGTGATTGCCAAGCTTCGAATCGTCGAAGAAGAGGCAGATGAATCAGCGTACTGGATGGAACTACTGATTGAATCGGCGCTTGTAGCCGAGGCCAGGCTGTCGGAATTGTTGCAGGAAACCAATGAAATCATCGCAATGACGGTAGCGTCGATTAGGACTCTTCACAAGCGCGGCGGTAGTTCTGCGTTCAATCGGCAATCTAAAATCGAAAATCTAAAATAGGCGGGGTATGAAACACATCATCAGACTCCTTGTAATTTTTGTGACTCTGGTGGCCTGCGGGGAAAGGGTCGAGGCGCAGCAGCCAACGAACATCCCCCGGATCGCATACCTCGGTGCCACCTCCCTTACCGCTAACGCGGCCCGCGTCGAAGCGTTCCGGCAGGGCTTGCGCGAGTTGGGCTACGTGGAGGGGAAGAACATTGTCATTGAGTTGCGATCTGCGGAGGGAGAGCAGGATCGCCTCCCCGCGCTTGTCGCCGAGCTTGTGCGTCTCAAGATCGACATCATTGTCTCGGCTGGCCCGTCAGTGACCCGTGCCGCCAAGGCAGCCACTACTACGATTCCCATTGTCATGGGCAATGATGGCGACCCTGTTGGGAGCGGGTTCGTAGCCAGCCTGGCGCGGCCTGGAGGAAATATCACCGGATTGTCAAGCCTGGCCCGGGAGATACGCGGAAAAAAATTGGAGCTTTTGAAGGAGATCGTTCCTAAGCTCTCGCGAGTGGGTGTTATCGGTAGTTCGAAGGAGCCGGGTAACGCATCGAATTTACACGAGGTGGAACTCGCCGCCAAAGCGTTGAAGGTGCGGCTTCAGTACCTAGACGTCCTAAGTCCCAAGGACATCGAGACTGCATTCCGCGCCGCAGCCAAGGAGCGTGCTGACGCAATCCTCGTGCTGCAAAGCCCCGTCTTCAACTCTCACCGAGCACAGGTTCTGGAACTTGCGGTAAAAAACCGGCTCCCGGCGGCATACCCCTCTGCAGAATTTGTCCAAGAAGGCGGGCTTATGACCTACAGCGTGAGCCAGAACGACTTGTTTCGGCGCGCCGCTACATACGTGGACAAGATATTGAAAGGCGCTAAGCCCGCCGATCTTCCCGTGGAGCAGCCGACGAAGTTTGAGTTGGTGATCAATCTGAAAGCGGCGAAGCAGATCGGCCTCACCATTCCGCCCAATGTGCTGGCACGCGCGGATAGAGTCATTCGATGATTATGGATTTGCCGATTTTGGATTGGGTGGGGAGATTCTATGAATAAAAAAATCCTTCTCTCAGTCGCGGCTGTAATTGTTATGACTTTTGCCTACCAGGCTGCTGCGCAACAGCGCGGGAAAATTCCGCACGTCGGCATCTTGTTGCCGAGCGCGCCCAGTACCGCGGCGGACGCGAACCTCGAGGCATTCCTTCAGGGTCTCCGCAACCTGGGGTACGTGGAAGGCCGGAACATCATCTTGGAATACCGGTGGGCGGAAAATCGCGAAGACCAATATCCCGTGCTTGTAGCTGATTTGATTCGTCTCAAGGTTGACATTATTTATACGAGTTCTACTCCCGCGGTCCTCGTTGCAAAGCAGGCGACAAAGACGATTCCCATCGTTTTTCCAGTTAGTAGCGATCCCGTGAGTGTAGGGATTGTGGATAGTCTCGCCCGGCCGGGAGGAAACGCTACGGGCCTTTCCAGTCTGGCATCCGATTTATGGCCAAAGCGCATGGAACTACTCAAAGAGGCTTTCCCCAAAGTCTCGCGGCTGGCCATGATCTGGAACTCGAGCAATCCAGGCATGAAGCTGCGGGCGAAAGAGACTTTAGCCTTGGCCGGGCCGTTGGGCGTGACGGTTCAAGACCGCGGTGTGCCGGATCTCGATGGGCTGGAAAGCACGTTCGCTACTCTGAGTAAGGTTCGACCCGACGCGCTGCTTGTAATGGTGGACCCGTTCACTCGATTTCATCTAAAACGGATATTGGAATTCGCGGCAAAGAATCGCCTGCCGGCGATGTACGAAGATAGATCATTTGTGGAGGCGGGCGGCCTTATCTCGTACGGACCGTGGGTCGCTGAGTTGTACCGGCGCTCAGCCATCTATGTAGACAAGATCCTCAAGGGCGTTAAGCCTGCGGATCTGCCCGTGGAACAGCCGACCAGGTTCGAGCTGTTCATTAATTTAAAGACGGCCCACGAGCTTGGCCTCACGATTCCGCCCAACGTGCTGGCGCGGGCGGACAAGGTGATCAAATGACGCCGTCAGAGATCAGAGGTCGGAGATCAGACAAGCAGGACGGACAGCAATGACGAAAAAAATCATTCTCCTTGCTCTATGCTCCCTGCTCTTTGCTCCCTGCTCTTCAACTCAGGCGCAGCCGCAGGCGAAGATACCTAAGATTGGGTGGCTCTCCGCCCGTCCCGCTACAAACAGCGGGCAAGAGGTAATTGTCCGTATGCTCCGTGAACTCGGCTATATTGACGGCAAGAACATCGCTTACGAGTATCGATATGCGGATAATAAGCTCGCCCGGTTCCCCGCTCTGGCCGATGAGTTGGTTCGTCTTAAAGTTGACGTTCTCCTCACGCCTGGGACCCCTGGCTCCCTAGCCCTCAAGGAAGCTACCAAAACGATCCCGATCGTTTTTACAGATGTGACTGATCCCGTTGCGGCTGGGCTGGTTGATAGCCTGGCGCGGCCTGGGGGAAACATCACGGGGTTCAGCAGCATAGAGGCAGTGTTGGCGGGTAAACGGCTGGAGTTAGTCAAGGAAGCCGTTCCCAAGATTTCACGCGTTGCCGTGTTGTGGAATCCGCATGATCCAAGCTCCGCGCAGCAATGGAAAGAAAGCCAACTGGCGGCACGAGAACTGGGTCTGCAACTTCACTCCATGGAGGTCAGCAGCGCCGATCAATTCGAGAGCGCGTTCAAGGAGGCAACTCAAGTCCATAGCTCTGCGCTCTTCGTGGTATCGAGCGCGTTGGCTTCTTCTAATCAAAACCGGATCGCGGACCTGGCGATAAAAAATCGGTTGCCGGCGATATACACTCGGGGAGATTTTGTCGACAGCGGTGGCTTGATCTCCTACGGACCCGACCAAGCCGAACGCTACAGGCGCGTCGCAGTCTACGTGGATAGGATCCTGAAGGGAACGAAGCCGGCCGACCTGCCTGTCGAGCAACCGACAAAATTCGAACTGGTGATCAACTTGAAAGCGGCTAAGCAAATCGGACTCACGATTCCGCCCAATGTGCTGGCGCGGGCGAACAGGGTGATCAAGTGAGAAAAAAGGTGTCGGTAGCGGGATCAGGAAAACGCGAGGGTGTTCTTAAGGGCGCGCTCGACCTGGGTAAGGAGCGCAGGTGTCAGAGTTCCCAGTCGTTTAACAAGACGGCGTTTATCCACCGCTTTGATCTGTTCGGTGACAACCTTGGACATGAACGTGAGACGGGCAACGCCCTTGGGGATGATCACATGACTGGGAGAGACGTGGGCCGTGTTCTTGGTCAGTGGGACGACCACTACGAGCTGGCTGAATTGATTGATGCTGTCATTGGAGAGAACGATCACCGGCCGGGTCTTTTTGATCTCGACGCCGATGGTGGGGTCGAGGTTGGCGATTACCACATCACCCCG
>JBGPIK010000185.1:0-12323 GCA_041484845.1 Binatia bacterium
AGGGATGAGACATGGAAAATGAACTGCCCCGCAGCAAGCTGACGGGGTATCAGAACAAAGCGGTGAGATTTTATCCCAACAGCGTCACCCCCGAATGTTTTAATCGGGGGTCCAGGTTCGGTCTCGCCTTGATTCCCGATAGAAGCATTCGGGAATGACGGACTCTTAGAGGTCTGGAATAGCTCATTACGCAGCAAGCTGCGGGGAATCAAACCCGAAGCGATTGAATGAAATCCTGAAGATCGGGGTCAACCTAAGACACTGCCCGCCGAAAGAAAAACGGGCAGCATCATAGACCGATCATTTCGGCAATTGCCGGTAGAGCTGGCGAGCGCCAGCGGTAAAACTGACACGGACCGCACGACCGGCAATATAGGCGCCGGATGATCGCGAAAAACTAGCAGGCTGCTAGTGTAGTGTCTCTTAAATCGGGAGATTTATTTGCTCGTCATTCCGGCCAAGCTGGCGATAGCTAGCGCGAGCCGGAATCCAGAAAAGCCAAGAAAACCTGGATTCCCGCGTCCGCGGGAATGACGACTAAGGCCGTCTTGGATAAAGTACAAACAGCGTGAGACACACCACTAGCTATTAGTATTCGGGCCTGCGGCGATTGATCTCGTCGAGTTCAGTTCGCTGCCTTTCAATCTCCCGCTGATTTCTCTGAATTTGTTGGTCCTGGTCGGCCGCTTGAGTTTCACGCCCTTGCATCTGGTCGCCGATCAAGGCTCCCGCGCCCAAGCCAAGAAGACCCCCAATGGCTGCTCCGGCTCCAGGATGACGCACAGCGGAACCGATGATGCCGCCTGCCGCTGCGCCGCCTAGTGCGCCGATACCAGCGCCTTTCTCACGCGTGGTCAAGGCCCCGCCAGCGCAGCCCGCCAGTAGCGCGCTAACTAATGCCGTCGTTGCAAAGAATCCGACAACCCCATTTGTAGATGCGATATTGATTTTCATCTCAAGCACCCTCCCGAACTTTAGACGACTGAGCCAAGACTTTGTTTACGCGCAAGCTTTGCTCGCCGCCACCGGGCAAGATTCTGAAGGGAATATATAGCGACAGAAAAGCCGCAAAATCGGGAGGGCGCCTACCGCAGTCTTTTCAATTCAGCGATCCGGTCATCCAGAGCCGGATGTGTAGAAAGGAATCCTCCCCCACCGGCGCCGGATTCGCGGCGAACCCAGCTCAAAGCGTCGATCATAGTCTCTTTGGAATAGCCGGCGCGTCGAAGGATATCCACGCCGTGACGGTCAGCTTCGTATTCTTCTGTACGGCCATAGCCGCGCGCGATTAAGCTTCCCGCGATCGGTGTCAGCGCTCCACTGGCGGGAAACAACTGTTGCAGCAGGGCTGCGCCTATATTGAGTCCCTCACCGAGGATTTGCGCCTTTGCCACATGCCCCAAGTCTTGATGCGCGATCTCGTGCGCCATTACGCCGCGCAACTCTTGATCGGTAGCTCTCCTGAGAAGTCCCGCCGTTACGAGAAACTGGCAATTTCCCGCGTTGGCGGCATTAACCTCACTGTCGGTCGAGACACCGACTCGCACTTCCCTTGTCGGGCATGGATGATCCATCGCGCGCAGAAGAGGGATCATCACGTCGCGCAGCCGGTCTGCGCCCCGAGGGTCAACCCGGCCGTACGAACGCGAGGTCGATCGTTCCTCGGGCCCACGGCGACTCGGAGGAGGAGCCGTGTCGAGGACGCAGCCGGACAGGACCATAGAGGCAAGGATCAAGCCGGTCACACACGATTTGCCGGCATATTTCATCCAGTTCATTCGTTTATTTTTGTTTATTTCGATCGACATAGAAGATCTCCACGGGACGAAGCGCGTCAGCGGGCTTCTAAGATGGCGGTTGGCGCGATTCGGCGGAGGTAGACTCGATGCCGTGCTTCTCTTGAACAAGCTCCAGGTAGACGCTGCCAACAAAGATCTTGCTGCTTAGCTTTACCGGCAAACGTCGTTCGTCTGCCGAAATCCAAACGGTCGCCTCATTGAACCGACTCGCGTAACCGTCCTTTGTGATATTCTGAAGGTATGGAATAATTTTATAGGCTTCGACTGACTTACCGGAAGGCGTGTTCACCAGCTCTTTACCATCAACCCGTAGTTCGAGAAGATACTGATATTTGCCGCCAAAAACTTTGAAATAAAGCCGATCGCCGACTTTAAAATCGATGCTGCGGGCAAGGTAGACCGCGGTAATCGGATCGAGGGTATT
The DNA here is from genome assembly GCA_041484845.1 of Binatia bacterium. Taxonomy (GTDB): domain Bacteria; phylum Desulfobacterota; class Binatia; order UBA9968; family UBA9968; genus JBGPIK01. Next base: position 2,224 of record JBGPIK010000185.1, read on the forward strand.
CTGGGAATCAAATTCGTAGAACTTGGCCTTTTCCCCGCGTTCTTGCCGGTTGACCGCCCACCGTTTAGCCGACTCGCTGTAACGAGCTTCGGTGTCGATGGCCTTGGAATTTTCTCGCTGGCGAAAGGTAAAGCGGGAAGGAGCAAACGCCTTCGCATCAAAAGTCGAGGTAATGGTGTCGCGCATTTTCCAGATCAGATCGAGCACTCTGGAGGATTTCGCCTCCACTTTTACAAAATAGACTTTTTTGCCCTCGACCACCGTTGGCGTCACGGTAATCTCGGCGGTGGCGACAGAAATCAGGCCATTCCAATGTGCCCGGTACATATGCTTTTCACCCGATTCAAATGGATGAAACTTAGACTGGTAAGTGGGTAAAGACTCGGGGTTGATCGTCGCTTCACCGGCCTGGGGAGCGGAGATCACAAGAATCGCAATAATAAAGCAAAACGTCGCAAGTAAGCGTTTGGTTAATTTGCCCATAGCTAGACAGTCCTTTAGACGATCAGAACAGCTAGAATTTAGCGCCCGCCGAAAGCGAAAACAATTCCTCACACGGCCAGAACGGCTTAAGCCACATCTCCAGGGTGTTTATCGAGAAATTTCAGCGCCTTACGAAAACGGCGGCGCGCTAACGCTCAGCGCTTGTAACCATTCATAGTGAATTCTACCGGAAGTGAGGACCTTGCGCAAAACTCATTGCCTATTCTCTTGCGCGCCTGACCTATAGGTGACACATTACATTAATAAGGAATTTCACTTCGCCACTGTGGTCGTCAGTTTATGATACCAATCCTTATCGTCGATGATGAATTAGGGGTAAGAGAATCGCTGAAGATTGTCTTTAGCAAGGACTACTCCGTGCACGAGGCAGACTGTCTGGAAGCCGCCGTCGCGAAAGTGCTGGAGGCCAAGCCAGCCGTGGTCCTCTTGGACATTCTCTTGCCCAAAACAGACGGCATTGAAGTGCTGCGGCAGATCAAGGCGATTCACCCGGACTGCCAAGTCATTATGCTGACCGCGTTGAATACGCGTCAACTCGCCGCCAAGGCGCTGGAATACGGCGCGTTCGACCTCATCGGCAAGCCCTTCGACGTCACCGATTTGCGGCGCAAAGTCAGCGGAGCTCTAGAGAAAAATCTTCAAGAGCTCTGAAATCGCGCTGCGCAGATCTTAATCGAGAGCGCTCTCTTGCACCCTCTTTCGATCCACCGTCGTGAACGAATGGCTGTCGCATGATTCGCATTCTAAATAGGCGGGCGGGGCGGTTTCGAAGGAATTCGCCGACGAAGCTACGACTCTGCTTACGCGCCTTGGCCTCTATTTACCCGGAGTTTCAAAACCGCCGGTCGTACCGTTTTCCCCGACCACATGGAAAGAATTAAAGACGGCTTTCAACGTGTCATTGTGTTTTTCCGCCGCTTTATCCCAAAAGGTGGTCATGATGAAATCGACGCGATAATTTTTGGAGAACGGAATCGCGTGAATACCTGCCACGATAATCGGACGTCCGCTTTTCATCATATGAAGCGTCGAAATATAGTATTTGATCCCTGTCTCTGTCGACAAATCCGTGACTGTTCCCACTTTCATCTCCGCGGCTTTGAGATTACGGGAGACGGTCGCGTAGACGTCGGCAATGCTTTGCTGGATCAGTTTTTCAACCGTTCCGTGTTTATCCGGGTTGGCGTCGAATTCTTCTCGGGTTAGAAGTTTTGGCAGTTTTTCGACGACGACCATAAAGGAGCTGCCGTTAGGTCCCTGTAACAAAACGCGCATGTCCCGATTTGCCTGGCCCTCTGGAAATTCCTGCAGCGCCCATCCCGCGGGATAAGAAAATTCATAGCCGTACTCTTTGTCCCAGTATTCCTTCACGCGCCCTTGCGCTTGCGCCATCCCAGCGATGAAAAACGAAACCCACAGCCACACGACTAACGCAAGCCCTCTCTTCTTCGCCAACGTATCGGCAAATAGTTTTTTCATTGGATGCGAAGGTATCATAGCCGCAGCGGCGACGGAACCCTACCTGCCGGCGATTCCTGCGAGGGCAGCTTCCACGACTTGCTCCGTTACGTGAAAATAGGTAATTTAGCCGACAACTGGAGTCCGCTTGGCAAAGACATACTTCCTGAGAAATTCAGATCCGACAACGAGGCCGCCATCAAAGCTCGATTATCGTAAAGAGCTCAACGAGGCGCAATATGAGGCGGCGACTACGGTCGAAGGGCCGTTATTGATCATTGCCGGCGCCGGCACCGGAAAAACCCGCACGCTGGTCTATCGCGTCGCGCACCTGATTGATATCGGCGTCGATCCGCGCTCGATTCTACTGCTGACTTTTACCCGGCGCGCGGCGGCGGAGATGCTTAGACGGGCCAGTGTATTGATCGACAGTCGCTGCAGCCAGGTCGCCGGCGGCACGTTTCACTCTTTTGCCAACCTGGCGCTGCGCGAGTTCGGACGCAAAATAGATTTATCGCCTTCTTTTACCATCATGGATCGTCCGGACAGCCAAGACGCCATTCAGTTGCTGCGCACTGAAATGGGGCTCAACAACAAAGACAAACGCTTCCCACGCAAACAGACGGTGTCGGAAATCTTTAGCATGGCCCTGAACAAGCACATCACCATCCCGGATCTGCTTGAATCAGACTATCCCCATCTTTGCGATACCCTGGATGACCTGCTGCGGTTGTATGAGCGTTACGTTCAATACAAAGCCACCAAGATGCTGCTGGACTATGATGATCTGCTGACCAAGCTTAAAGATCTACTGGCGAATCGCGAAGAGGTGCGCCGCCGCCTCTCCCAAATCTACCAATTTATCATGGTCGACGAGTATCAAGACACGAACCATTTGCAATCGGCCATCGTTCGCCTGCTCGCCGCGGAACACGACAACGTCGCGGTGGTCGGCGATGACGCGCAGAGCATTTACTCATTCCGCGGCGCCAATTTCCGCAATATCATGGATTTTCCCAAGAATTTTCCGAACACGCGCGTCATTAAGCTTGAAGAGAACTATCGCAGCACGCAGCCAATCCTGAATTTGACCAATGAGATTATCCATCGCGCCCAGGAACGCTATGAAAAGGATCTTTACACGCGCAAACGCGAAGGCGAAACTCCAATCTTAATTCAAGCGGAAAGCGAGCAGATGCAGTCGCGCTTTGTGTGCCAAAAGATTTTGGAGCTTCGCGAAGAAGGCGTGCCGCTTTGGGACATCGCCGTATTGTTTCGCTCGAGTTTTCATTCCTTCGATCTCGAGCTGGAATTGGCGCGCCATAATATACCGTTTATCAAGCGCGGCGGCTTTCAGTTCATGGAAACGACGCACATCAAGGACGTGCTAGCGCATTTGAGGATTCTTGCCAATCCGCAGGATGTGATTTCATGGAACCGGGTTTTGCTGCTCTTGGAGGGAATCGGCGCTCAGATGAGCGAAAAGATTGTCCGTTGGGTCGTGCAGGGAAACCAGCCGACCGAACGACTACGCTCTTTCGAGGCGAAGGGGAAGATCGCCCTCGGCCTCAAGACTCTCGCGCAAGTGCTTCAGGTCACCGCGGAAGCCCAACACCCGGCGGAGCAGGTGCAATATCTCTTGCAATACTATGTGCCGATCCTGAAGCGTACTCATCCGGAAGATCATCCGAAGCGGCTGAAGGACCTGGAGCATTTTCATGGGATTACGGAGCGTTATCGCAGTCTCGACCGGCTTTTGAGCGACATGGCTTTGGAGCCCCCCAATGACAGCGTCGCCGGCGTGCTGGCGGTCGATCCGGACGAGGGACCTGTCATTCTATCGACCATCCATTCGGCCAAAGGACTGGAATGGCACACGGTATTTATTATTTGGGCGCTGGAAGGACGATTCCCCTCCTTTTATAACATCAACTCCGACGAGGAACTGGAAGAAGAGCGCCGGCTTCTCTATGTGGCGGCGACGCGAGCCAAAGAGAACCTATTCATCAGCTATCCGATTAAAATCTTTGACCGCGGCCTGCGGATGATCCTGTCGCGCCCGTCTCAGTTCATCGAAGGCATCTCCGAAGATCTTTTAGAACCCATGGCGCTCGTTGACGAAGAACGTAACTGGGGGTGGGAGACATAATCGATGGTCAAGGCATTATTGAATGTAGTTGTGTTTGTGAGCGGCGGTGTTTTGATGGCTTTGGAAATCATCGGCAGTCGGGTTCTCGCGCCTTACTTCGGCAGTTCGATCTTCGTTTGGGGAAGTCTCATCTCCGTCATTATGGCCTCGTTAAGCATCGGCTATTATTGGGGCGGCTGGCTTTCCGCGCGCGAACCCTCGTATTCTCGATTGCTCACGCTACTGCTGATTCCCGGAATTATTATTTTCTTTCTGCCGTTCATTTACCCGATCGTCAACGAGTGGGTCGCCAGCGTAGATTTCGGCAATCGCCTTAACCCGCTCATTGCCAGCAGCATTTTTTTCTTGCTGCCCGGAATTTTTCTGGGAACCATTTCCCCTTATGTGATTCGTTTAGTGGCCACGCGAATTTCGATGGTCGGAAGCACCGCGGGCACTCTGTATGCGGTTTCGACCTGCGGCAGCATTTTCGGCACGCTGCTGACCGCGTTTTATTTGATACCGCTGATGGGAGTGAGCAATATCATTCATGCCCTTGGCGTCACTTTGGTTTGCCTGTCGCTGCTCGTACTGCCGCTGGTACGCTTGCGTGGGGTATCGATGGCGCGCGCGGTAACAACATTGTCGGTCATCCTGGGAACGCTCAATGTAACTTGGCCGTCGACCGTGTGGGCGAGAATGAGGATGCTTTTGGAGAAAGACACCTTCTACCACCGGATCCGCGTCGAAGAGGACGAAGAGGCGCGTTACATGTATTTCGATCGGACTTTACAGAGCGCCATGAATCTCAAAGATCCGACCGAGCTTCGCTTAATCTACTCGCGTTACACTTCGGTCGGCTTTGCTTTCCGGCCCGACGCCAAGAGAATTTTAATCATCGGCCTCGGCGGCGGATCGATCCCAAAAAAACTGCAAAAGGCATTTCCATCGTTGGAGGTCGATGTGGTCGAAATTGACCCGGAGGTCGTGCAAATCGCCAAAAGCCAATTCAACGTGCGCGAAAGCAAGACTCTCCATCTCTATACTCAAGATGGCCGGCTATTTTTGACTCGAACGCAAAATCAATACGATATCATTTTGCTCGATGCGTACTACGCGGACGCCATGCCTTTTCATTTGGCAACCAGAGAGTTTTTCGAGTTGGCGCAACGAAAACTCACCCCGAACGGAATCATCGTCGCTAATCTCATCAGCGCGGTAAACGGCTCTTCAGGCAAAATCGCGCGCGCCTTTGCTAAAACGGAGCGGCAAATTTACCCCCAGGTTTATATTTTTGCGGCGCGCCGGCCGGATAATGTGAGTCTCGAAACGATACAAAACGTCATTGTCATCGCCACCAAGGATAAACAGCGCCTGGATATCAAAGAAATCGTAAAGCGGGCATCGTCTCTCGATAAGGGTCTGTTCCCGGATCCGATCCAAGACCTCTCCGTAGCCTACTATGACGGGCCGCCTAACGATCAAGACGTGCCGGTATTGACGGATGATTACGCGCCAACGGATAACCTGCTTCATCCTTAGCGCGTTTTTTGTCGCCTCCTGCGGCATTCTGTCAAACGAGCCGGCGCAGCAGATCATCCGTGTCAAAGCCTTAGCGGACCCAAGTTTTCGCGCGAGAAACCCGCGCTGGGATGACGAGATCCGCGGGCGCATCGAAGCGGCATCCGATTACTTCGAGCGCGAGTTTGCTATCCGACTGGTCACGCAAAGCACCGCGGCGTGGCCGATCGAGGAACGCATCCGTTCCACCCCGGCATTGATCGCCAAGCTGAAACAGGATTTTCCCAGCCAAAAAAAAGAAGCAAGCTACGATCTCATTATCGCCTTTACGGCGGAAGGGGTAAGTCGCTACACCCTGGAAGGCCGCTCACGTGCCGATCGCATCGGCGACTGTCAGCGGGGCTTGGGAAATTACATCGTCATGTCTGCAAATAACGTTTTGCGTTTTACGGGCTCGCACGGTGATCTCGAGTACGATACGGTAGCGTTGATCCACGAATTGGGTCACATTTTCGGCGCCGAACACGTGCAAGACCCCGGCTCGATCATGAACGAGAACTTCGATTACCGGACAGAGTTCGATATGAAAAACAGAGCGGTGATTTTGAGCAACCGGTCTTGCCCGTTTGCTCAATAGGCCGAGGGAGAATGGAGTAATGGAGTATTGGAGTCATGGAGTAACGGATTTCGAACTCAATACTCCAGCACTCTATTACTCCAACACTCCAGTTTGTGTTTGCCGATGCTAGCGAACATCCGCATCGTTCTCGTGCGTCCCCGCGGCTCCGGAAATATCGGTTCGATCGCGCGTGCGATGAAGAACATGGGCGCCAGGGAATTGGCCATAGTCGGCCCTGCTCGGACACGCAGCTTCTGGGCCAGAGCCATGGCGGTGCATGGGCGCGACATACTCAGTGAAGCCAGAGTTTACCAGACTATTCGCGACGCCATTACTGACTGCGCGCTGGTTGTCGGCACAACGTGTCGCAGCGGTCTCTATCGCAGACATCGCCAAGCACTGCGAGAAGTCGCGCCGCAAATAGTTTCGGCCGCGCGCGGCGGAAAGGTCGCGCTGATCTTCGGTCCCGAGGACCACGGCCTCAGTAACAAAGACCTCGAACATTGTCAGCTCCTGATCGCGATTCCCACGCACCCGGAGTATCAGTCCCTGAATGTGGCGCAAGCGGCCGTGATTTGCCTCTATGAAACTTATCTTGCTTCTTTAGCGCCCGCGGATAATTCCCGGATCGAGCGCGCTGCAGCCGATCAGATTGAACGCCTGTTTGACCGGATAAAGAGTTCACTGCTAAGAATCGGTTTCCTGGACTCGGAAAATCCCGAGCATATGCTGCTGGCGTTCCGGCGCATTCTCGGGCGCGCCGCGTTGGAGGCAAAGGACGTGCGGATTTTGACCGGCGTGTTTCGCCAGATTGAATGGTACGCGGACAAAGGCTGGAAAGTGGTGCAGGACAAAGAGCGCAAAGGGCTAAAGATCAGGTAAGCGAAGATGACGGCAGTTCGTTTTGTCGACACGACGCTGCGCGACGGCCAGATGAGCCTGTGGGCGACTGGAATGACCACGGCGATGATGCTCCCCGTGGCCGCCGCTATCGATCAAGCCGGATTTGAGGCGGTCGAGATTATCGCTTCGGCTTTCTTCAAGAAACTCGTTCGTGAGCTGCGCGATGATCCTTGGGAGCGGCTCCGATCGATTGCGCGGCATATGACCAAGACGCCGCTGCGGGCGATTAGGAGTCGCCATATGGCCGCATTTCACATAACACCTCGTGCCATATCCAATCTCTGGGTCCAGAGGTTAGCCGCCAATGGGGTTCGTGAATTGCGCATATCGGATCCCTCGAACACCCCCGCCCACTGGCAAGAGGCCGTGCGCAGCGCCCGTGCCGCGGGATTGAACCCAATCGTCAATCTCATATATTCCATTTCTCCGAAGCATACAGACGACTATTACGCGGCGAAAACGCGCGCGGCCGCAAAGCTCGATGTGCAAAGGCTGTGCGTGAAAGACCCGGGCGGACTGCTCACGCCCGAGCGCACGCGAACGCTCGTCCCGGCCGTGCTGAGCCACAGTCAGGGCATCCCCGTCGAGTTTCACACGCACTGCAATATGGGACTCGGGCCGCTCTGCTGTCTCGAAGCCATCAAGCTAGGCATCACGTCCATAAACACGGCGATCCCTCCTCTGGCCAACGGCTCCTCGAATCCATCGGTGGTGAACGTGGCGGCCAACGCCCGCGCCTTGGGATATGATCCCGTGATCGATGAAGAAGCGATCAAACCCGTCGCGAAACATTTCACGACCATTGCCGAACGAGCCGGCTTGCCGACCGGCCGTCCGCTTGAATACGATGCCTATCATCCACTGCACCAGGTGCCGGGAGGCATGATTTCGAATTTTCGCTTTCAGCTTTCCCGCATGGGAATGGCGGAGCGGTTAAGCGAAGTTTTAGAGGAAACCGCCCGGGTGCGCGCGGAGTTGGGTTATCCGATTATGGTTACGCCCTATTCGCAATTCGTCGGAAGCCAGGCGGCTATTAATATCATCGTAGGCGAACGTTACAAAGAAGTTACCGACGAAGTTATCCAATACGCGGTCGGTTTGTGGGGTGAGGAGGAGCAGTCCTCCATAGATCCAAACGTTAAAGATAAGATACTCGGCAGGCGCCGGGCCAAGGAAATATCGCAATGGGAGCCGCCCGACACGTCGCTGAAAGAATTGCGAGCGAAATTTGCCGCTCCGGGTGCTTCAGATGACGACTTGTTGCTGAGCTATTTTGCCGGAGCAGACGAAGTGACGGCGTTGCGCGCCGCCGCGCCGTCGAATTGGAACGTCGCTGAAAAACATCCCGTGGTCGCCATGGTCGAGAAGCTTACGCGGAACACCGGGCGGCGCCAGATCCATATTCAAAATGGACGATTATCGCTGCGTCTCGAACAAAGAGAAAAACATCAACATCACGGCTAGGAGGCATTCACCAATGAAATCGCTTGGCATCGGCTCGATTCTTTCGCTTGCGTTATTTTTTTTCGCCGGTTCGGAGCTTCGAAGCGCCGAACTCTCAGAGCTCAGGATCAACTATGGAGCTGTGAGTGCCGCCTATACGCCGGTATGGGTCGCTCACGAGGAGGGGTTCTTCGCAAAATACGGCTTTAAGACAGATCCGAGGCTCATTGGCGCAGCCACCGAGGTTCAGGCCCTCTTGGGCGGAAGTTTGGACATTATCAACGGCGGTCCCGAGCTCGTCGATACCCGACTGCAAGGCGGCGACGTGTACTACATCGCCGGCATGGTCAACCGCTTCGTCTTTTCGGTTTCCAGCAAGCCCGATCTCCAGAAATTCAGCGATCTCACAGGCAAAGCGATCGGGGCGACGCAGCCCAATTCATCAACCGATTTCGCCGTGCGCATTCTGCTCAAAGAAGCGGGCCTTGTCCCCGGAAAAGACGTAAACATTCTCTACGTCAAAGGCGTGCCGGAGATTCTTGCCGCGATTCTTCAGGGTACGGTGGCGGCCGGAGTGCTGTCGCCTCCGACGACGCTCAAGGCGCGCCAGGCCGGTCTTAAAGAGCTGGTCAACATCACGGAAAAAAATATTCCCTCTATCCAGGCGAGCGTGGGAACCACCGGCGGTTTCATCAAGAAAAGACCCGATGCGGTAAAGCGCTACTTGCAAGCCTATATCGAAGCTTTACGGTTTATTCGCAGCGAGCCTGCAAGAACGAAAAAGGTGATCGCCAAGTATACCAACACTAGTAGCCAGGAGGATCTCGACGAAAGCTACCGCGCTTTCGAAGTTGCATGGGAAAGAGTGCCGTCCATGTCGCCGGCTGTAATTCAGACTCTGCTCGATTTTTCTCAAAACCCGGCCGCGAAGACGGCAAAAGCGGGGCAGTTCATCAATAATTCCTTCATTGCGGAACTGGAACGAAGCGGATTCATTGATCAGGTTTATCGCCAACAAGGGAGGTAAAAGGATGGGACTGAATGACGTCGAAATTAAAAAAACCGCGCTGCTGTTTTTTGACATTCTTAACGGCTACTATCATTCCGGAAACGCCGCCGCCCAAGCGCGCATGAAGCCGTGGGTCGATAATGCCGTGCGTCTCATGAAAGCAGGCCGGCAGGCGGGCCTGCCGATTTTTTTTGCCAAAGGCAATCATCGGCCGGACAACCTGACTTCGGCGCTGATCCTGACCGATACCGATAATTCGTTAAAACCCTGGCCTAACGGGCAAGTGACCAAAGGTAAGATGCACGTCATCGGCGGCGACAAGAGCGCGGATCCTATTCCTGAGCTCGAACCGGGCCTCAATGATTATTACATCCCAAAGTATCGCTGGAGCGCTTTTTTTCAAACCTATCTGGATTTGGCGCTGCGCTCCCGCCGCATCGATACGTTGATTATTTCCGGCGGCTCAACGGACGTCGGCGTCACTTCGACGGTTTATTCAGGACGCGATCTGGACT
>JBGPIK010000186.1:0-12310 GCA_041484845.1 Binatia bacterium
CGCTGCGAGATCACCGTCAAGGGCGACCGGCTGATCATTGATTTTTCCAAGAGCGACAAGCAGCGGCGCGGCTTCGTGAACTGTAGTTATCCAAGCACCTATAGTAATGGCGTTGCCGCGAGTATCTTATTTTTTGATCCCGCTCTGGCGGATTATCACAACGAGGGAACGATGCGTCCGATCGAGGTGATAGCGCCGCAAGGTCTGGTGGTGAACGCGAACTATCCAGCGCCGATGGGCGGTGCGCCCGTCAATATGGGAGGAAACATCCTCGAGGCGGTGATGATGGCGATGTCGGAGGCGGTGCCGAGCCGCGCTGCAGCCGGCTGGGGGCGGCGCTACGGCCAGTATATTTACGGCACGAATCCACGCACCGGCGGGCTCTACGTTTTCCCGGGCTATCACGCGGAAGGAGGGGCGGGCGCTGTAGCCGGGTATGACGGTTACAAGGGCTCGGCCTCGATCGGCACGTTGGGTGAGATATCGCGGCCGAACACGGAAGATGTTGAGATCCGATACCCCTGGAAAGTGATCAGCCGCGAGTTTCGCAAAGATTCTTCAGGAGCGGGAAAATGGCGCGGAGGGCCCGGATTTCACTGGGAGGCTGTCAATCTAGGGGGCGAGGCGGGGATGCATACGGGAGCGGGACACGGCGAGACCACCTTCAGCCATGGCGCACTGGGAGGAAAGCCGACGCCGCCCAATATCTGTCATATCGTGCGCAACGGCGAGCGGATTCGCGCCAAGGTCCACCGACTGCATCAGCTCAAAGGCGGTGATCACATAGTCAAGGATACGGGTGGAGGTGGAGGAATCGGTCGGCCCGAGGAAAGAGATCCACAAGCGGTGTGGGACGATGTCTACATTCATGAATTGGTGACGATCGAAGGGGCACGGGATGTTTACAAAGTCGTCATCGATGCCAGCAGCGGGAAGATTGACTGGGAGAAAACCAAAACCATGCGCGCGGCTGTGAATACAGATAGCTCGTCAAAAGGAATTGAGAAATGACACGAGTTGCCATCGACGTGGGCGGAACATTTACGGATTGCCTGGTGCTGGATCAACGCGGAACGCTGCGCGAGTTCAAGGCCCTAACGACTCCGCAAGACGCGAGCCAGGGCCTCATGGAATGCCTTGAAAAGGCAGCCCGGTCTGAAGGTAAGAATTTGCGCACTTTTGCCGAAAGCCTGGAATTCATCATCCACGGCACGACTCTGGCCACCAACGCGCTACTCACGGAACGGGGCGCAAAAATTGCCATGCTGACAACCCAAGGCTTCCGTGACGAGGTGGAGATTCGACGCGGTTTCAAGAATATCCGCACCTCCATGTACAACTTACTGGTGCCGCCATACAAGCCGCTGGTGCCGCGTTATCTGCGGTTGCCGATCCGAGAAAGGACGCTTTTTACAGGAGAGATTGAAACTCCAGTGGACGTGTCCACGGTCGAGGCGGCCGTGGAAAAATGCCGCAACGAAGGGGTACAGTCGGTTGCGGTTTGTTTCTTGCATTCTTACGCCAACCCGGAAAATGAGCGAGTGGCCGCGGAAATTTGCCGTCAGGCATTTGATGGGAACGTATATATCACCACGTCACACGAGATTCTCCCGGTGTGGCAGGAGTATGAACGCTTCAGCACCACTCTGGTGAGCGCTTACATCGGCCCGATCGTTTCCGATTATCTCCTTTCGCTGGAAAAGAGACTCGCCGACGTGGGTTTTAAGGGGAGCTTACTCATGGTCCGCGGCGACGGACTCGTTCAATCTGCGACTCATTCCCGCCGCCAAGCCGTGTCGTTGATCAATTCCGGCCCCGCAGCGGCGCCTTCCGCAGCTCTTTTCTTCAGCCGGTCCACGGGAGATCAAAACCTTATCTCTATTGACATGGGGGGAACGAGCCTGGATGTTTGCCTGATTCGCGGAGGAGAGATTCCGACCACGACCGAGAGTTGGGCAGGTGACGAACGGATCGCCATCAAAATGGTCGACATTCATTCGATCGGCGCCGGCGGCGGAAGTCTGGCGTGGATCGACTCGCTAGGACTCTTGCGAGTCGGACCGCAAAGCGCAGGCGCGGATCCGGGTCCGGCTTGCTACGGTCGTGGCGGCGAGCGGCCCGCGGTCACAGACGCGGATGTGGTGCTCGGCTATGTGCCGGCGGATTATTTTCTCGGCGGCGAAATTCCCCTCGATCCCGAGCGCTCCCGAAAGGCGATCGACACCGTGGGTGCGCCGCTCGGGCTAACGGAAATCGAAGCTGCGCAGGCGATCTTTCAAACCGTCAATTCGCTCATGGCGGATCAAATCATTGAGCTCTCCACCAAACGGGGGTTTGATCTGCGCGATTTCGCACTCGTCGTCGGCGGCGGCGCGGGCGCGGTTCATGCCGCCGCCGTTGCTGAGCTGCTCGGAATCCCGAGCGTGATCATTCCGAAATACGCGGCCTTGTACAGCGCTTTCGGGATGTTTGCCATGGATGTCGGACGTGAATATTCGCGCACGCATATCGCCCGAACCGACGAATTGAATTTCGATCAGGTTGAAGCCCTCTATCATGACCTTACTCAGGCGGCGGTTTCCGATTTTAACGAAAGCCACATGGATCCCAGCGAAATGATTCTTACCCGCACGGTGCATATGCGCTATGCCGGACAGTTCCATGAGATTGAGCTGCCGCTGCCGAGCACGTTTCGATCTGCGGCCGACGTCGACGAAGTGGTCAAAGCGTTTCACGCGCGCCACAAGGAACTTTACACTTTTGATTTGCCTTTTCGCGGCACGGAGTTTTTAACGTTTCGGCTGAAGGCGACGACGCCTCGAGACGGCGGGCTGCAGGTCTTACCGCTGGCGCAAGGCACGGCGGATCCCCAAGCAGCTTTCAAACGCACGCGGCGCTGCTGGTTCGGCAAGGAATGGGTGGAAACTCCGTGCTATGACGGAGAGCGAGTGCTCGCGGGACAGATTTTTCGCGGCCCCGCTATCATTGAAGCTAAGGCAACTACCGTGGTCATTCCGAAAAACTTTACTTGTAAGATGGACGTCTCGGGCAGTTATCTTTTGAGCAGGCATTAGGCTGAGGGGATCACTCTGTGATTCGCGCGGTTCTTGAATGCAGCGAGTTTTGGAATCGAGTCGCCACAGAGCCGCTCTGAGAATGTCAAAAGCTTGCGTTGTCTGGCTCGCCAAAATAAGAGACCCGGGATTTTTTTGAGGCCGGTGAGCACATCATCATGCAGTCCCAGTAGCTACCTCGCCCCCAACTGCCTTTGCGCCTCTTCGACAATGGTGAAATCGACGAACTGCGCGTAAGACGCAATTTTATTAGGCTCGTATTTGCCCGCTCTGACGCGCAAATCCATGGTTTTGGCGATGGCTTGTTTATTGATCGCGCCGTCATTCGGCCACGGTTTGAATTCTTCAACCAGATAGCGGTAATCCGTCTCGGCGGCGTCCCGCGTCGCTTTCAGGTATTTCATGTAAATAGCCAATGCCTCTTCCTTATTTTTCACATCGTAAAGCCAGCGGGTCGATTCAATCATCGCTGTGACGAACTTCACGACATCGCGTCGGTTCGACTTGATGTAATCCTCATGGGCGAATGTAGCGACGAATTGAACCGGCCCGAGATGCTCATGAAAAGTCGTGAGCTTAGTGAAGCCGTCTTTGCGCGCGCGCAGATTGAAGGGAGGCCCCATAAAAGTTGCTTGCACCGAACCGCCCTTGAGCGCGGCAAAGCGTTCCGGCGAAGTTCCGACCACCAGGAGTTTATAGTCCTTGTCCGAGAGGCCATAGGCTTTTTGCGCGACCTCTTGGAGCATAAAGGTAGTCCCGCCGGTGAGCGAGTCGACGCCGATGAGTTTGCCGCGAAGCTCGGCGCCCGATTTAATTTCGGGACGCGCCATTAAATCGTACGGAATCTTTTGCATATCTCCAGAGATGATTTTGACCTTGGCGCCGCGTTCGGCAGCTTCGATCGTGCGATCCGGATTGATGCGACCCATGGGCACGGAGTTGCTGATTACGGCGCGCACCATATTGGGCCCGCCCGGGATGACGATGTCTTCCAGATAAACGCCGTTTTTCTGAAATAGTTTTTTTTCTTTGCCGACCAGCAGCGGCCAATCCGATGCGGTCCGGCCGCTGACGGCGAAGCGCACGGTTGTCAGGTTGGTCTCGGCGGCCGGCACCGGAGTAAAAAGAAACAACGTGATCAGGACGGGTAAGAGCAATACAGGTATACTTTCGAGCCTTGCCATGGCCGACTCCTTCACCACCCGCGCGCGTCGCTCGGGTTTTTCGGGGCATCCAAGCGAAATGGGTCCTTAGACGCGTGTCGTGAGCGCGCTGTGACGCGAACAAGTCTGGCAATGCCGTAAGGCAATGTTATCGGGCCAAGTTCTTAAAGAAACCGCTTTTTTCCAATTCGTTGTAAAAAGTCGGATCGATAAAGTCCTCGGGTTTGTGATCTTTCGCTCTGGGATCGGTCAGCGCCGTTTGCGCGAGAATGGTCTCGATGGCCTTGTACGGCAATCGCGGCGTGCGCTCGATAAAAGTCGTAGCGTACGTGTATGCCGATTCGAGCGCCTCGCGGTCTTCCGTCCGGGTGTATTTGCCGAGCACCTTCATGGCATATTCTTTATCGCGATAGAGCCGCTCGGTTGCTTCACTGTAAGCCATCAAGAAGCGTCTTACCGTTTGTGGATCTTTCTTGATGAAGGAGCGTGCTGAGATCAGACTCACCGTCGGATAGTCGAGGCCGACGTTCTTGAAGTCGATGAGCAGTTGGAATCCCGCTTTTTTCGCTTTGAAGTCCCCCGGGGATGATAAAATTCCGCCTTGAATGGCGCCGGCCTGCAGCCCTGCGAGGATCTCCGGCTGTCCGCCCATTTGCAGAATCTTGATATCTTTGTCCGGTTCCATGCCCCATTTTTTGATCAGATACCGAACCGAAAAATCCGTCGAGGAACCGTAGCGGGTGATGCCGATGGCTTTGCCTTTTAAATCTTCCGGTTTTTTGATGGAAGGATGAACGATCACGTAGAAGGACGGAACGTTGACCACTCCACCGATGAAAGCGATGTCGCCGCCGGCGAGGTTCGCGCTGACAATGATGCCGCCGGCTAAAGAGACGGGAAATTCTCCGGCGATCACGGATTGTGCCACTTTGGTGCCGCTGGCGACATAGACCGGATCGACGAACAGTCCGTTTTTCTCGAAGTATCCGCCTTCCTTGGCCATATAGAAGGAAGTCTGCGTGGCGCTGATGGCGCTGTAGGCCACGGCGATCCGCTTGGTCTGAGCGTGAACTGGGGGTGATAGGAAAATCAGGAATGACAAGGATGACAGAATCCACATTTTGTCCATGATCCAAACCTCCTTTGTTTCACAACGAGCGAGAAATTTATCAGAGGGCTCTTAACACAGAAACCGAATAGCGCCAACCGGCTGCCGAGTCGTTGACATTACCATATTAGCGTTATATCACCAGGCGCAATACAAAACGCGTTGTCCGATGGACATCGGGGGTGGCTATGAATGTCGCTGAGATTCAGGCAAAAAGCGAGAGCTTCAATGTCAGGTTGATCGGTCATCATGATCTAAACGGTCACGGCGACGGCATGCAGTTGCTCAAGAACGGTCGCTACGTGTACATCGCCCATCTGGGCACATCGCCGATGGCGCTAACGATCGTCGATGCCGCCGACCCTGCCGACCCGCGGGTCGTTAAACAGATGCCTCATCCGAACAACACGCACGCCCACAAAGTGCAGATCGCCGGCGATATTTTGGTCCAAAACCAAGAGCGTCCTTACTTCGATAAATCTATCGCGGCGACTGTACAGAACGAGGCCGGCATCCGCATTTATGACATTGCAAATCCGACCGAGCCGCGCGAAGTGGGTTACATGAAAATCCCAGGCAAAGGCGTTCACCGCATGTGGTTTACGGACGGGAAATACGCTCACGTCGGCGCGATGTTGCCGGGCATCAAAGAGCGAGCTTACTTGATTGCGGATATTTCGGATCCGGCAAATCCAAAGCGGGCGGGCGTGTGGTGGATCCCGGGAACCAAAGAGGGGGAGGAAACGCCATCGGACTGGGCGCCCTTCCCAGGCGAGCACTTTCATGTGCACGCCGCTATCCCGCACGGCAATCGCTCCTATGTCGCCTTGGTCGATGCGGGGATGGCGATCCTCGATATTTCCGATATCGCCAAACCCAAAACGATCAGCCGCCTCGACTGGAGCCCTCCGTACGGCGGCTATGCGCACACCACGTTGCCGCTTCCCGGAAGAAAACTCGTTGTGGCTGTCGACGAATCGGTGAAGTACGATTGTAACGAAGGCGAGAAAAGGGTTTGGATCATCGATATTCGCGAAGAAAGAAATCCCGTGATCATCAGCACCTGCCCGGTGCCCCAGGGTGATTTTTGCAAGCGCGGACTGCGCTTCGGACCGCACAACGTGCACGAGAATAGGCCCGGCTCGTTTCAAAGCGAGAACATCATTTTTATTACTTATTACAACGCCGGCTTGCGAGTTTTTGATATAAGAAATCAATTTCGCCCGGAGGAAGTAGGCTTCTTCATTCCGCCGCCGCCCGCGGGCCAGAAAGCGCCGATGTTTAATGATCTGTACGTCGATAGCGACGGCTTAATTTATGTAACCGACCGGATCACTGGGGGTTTGTATATTTTGGAATACACCGGGCCCAAGATTCAGTAGTTTCTGAAAGAGAACCGAGGAACGAACGCATATGGCTGATTCCTTGCTCGTCAACGTTTTCAATTTCGACGCCGCCATTATCGTCGCGCGCGCCCGCGGAATCTTCGTAGCCGAAGGCCTCGACGTGGAAGTTATGACAACGCCGAACTCAACCGATCAGATGCGCGGTCTGAGCAGAGGCTCCTGGCAGATTGTCTCAACCGCTTTTGATAACGTGCTGGGCTGGTCCGGTCGAGAAGGCGCCGAGATCATCGCAATAGCACAAGTGGCCCAGGGGATCACGTTGCCGATCTATGTCAGGCCGGAAATAAACAGATGGGAAGAGCTTCGAGGCAAACCGCTAGCGGTTGATGCCGTCGATACGGCGTACGCTCTTGTGTTACGTCGCGTGCTGTTGGCCCATGGCTTGAAAATGGAGCGCGGCGATTACAGCCTTATCGCCAAAGGCGCGACGGGGCATCGTTTGGAATCGATGATTCAGGGAGAAACGTTCGCTGGCGTTTTAAACCCGCCATGGGATGCTAAAGCCGCAGCGGCCGGCATGATCCGTTTTGCCGATCACCGCGAGGTTCTGCCCGATTACCCGGGCGGCGTTTACGCCGTCAGCCGCCCCTGGGCCGCCGCCAGTCGCGACTTGCTGCGCAGATTTCTTCGTGCCTGGAACCAAGCTCTGCGCTGGGCCCACGAACAGAAGAACCGCGGCGAAGTCTTAAAGATTCTTGCGCTCGAGGAAAAGACCGATGAAAAAGTCGCGGCACGCAAGCTCGCCCAATTACCGCCCAACGGTCGGCTCAACCTACCGGGATTGCGATGCGTGCTCGATCTGCGTGTCATGTTTGGACTGACTCCACTCGTGGGGAAAGATCTGCTCAAATACTACGACGATAGCTTTTACCGAGAGGCGGGCGACTGATAAGTGTTCCCAGAAACCTGAAGGAGGAAGACCATGAAGCCCCTACAGAAACTGTCAATTGACTTTTTGGTGCTCATCATCGTAACCGCCGTGACGAAACTTACGGTCGCGGCGCCGATCGACGACCTCATCAAAGGGGCCAAGCAGGAAGGGACGATTGAATTTTACGCGCCGTCGACATTGACGCCGCAAGGGGCGCAAGCCCTGGCGGCCGCCTTCAACAAGAAATACGGCCTCAACGTCAAGCTGCAATACAGCCCTTCCGGCAATATGACTCGAGATGTCGGTAAAGTCGTCGGCTTGGGCGCCAGCGGCGTGCCGCCGGAATGGGATTTGATGGTGGTGACGGACGCGCACCACGCGACCCTATGGGTCAAGAAAATGCACCAGGCGTTTGACTACAACAGCATCGGCGTGGAGGCCAAAGCGATTCAATACGATAACGGCGCGGTCAGTTTCGCCAACCAGTTTGTGCTTCCGGCTTACAACCGGCAGTTGGTCGCGGCCAAGGATGCCCCCAAGAGTTGGGATGATCTTTTGAATCCCAAGTGGAAGGGCAAGATCGGCGTATCCAGCGCAACGCACCACATGGCGCGATTGGCGGCGGGACCTTGGGGTGAAGAAAGGACGACGAACTTTGTCAAAGCCCTCACCAAGCAGGAATTGATCCTTGGAAGATTGGGCGAGATTTATAACCGGCTGCTTCTAGGTGAAATCGTGATCGCGGTGTCTCTGAGCGACAGCGAAATTAAATCGGACAAGCACAAAACCGCGCCGGTTGTGCACGCCGAATCGGTATCGCCGCTGATTGCGCCCGCGTATGACGCGGGGGTTCCTAAGAACGCTGCACATCCGAAAACAGCGCATCTCCTGGCGGCCTATCTAACGACCGCTGAAGCGCAGAAGATTTGGGAGAAGTACGCCGGCCAAAGCTCGGCATTAATTCCCGGAACGACGGCCTACAAGTATGTGCAAAATAAGCAGGTTGTGTATATGCACCAGGACCAAGCCGCCACGATCGACCGGCTCTCGCGAGAGTACGGGAAGATTTTTGGTTTCACCGGGCTGTAAGAAAATTGGAGTAATGGAGTGATGGAGTACTGGAGTACGGCAATATCAACGTGGGTGGGGCGAAACCAACACTCCAATACTCCACTACTCCAACACTCCAATCTTCGTGCGAGACTCGCGTGAGCGCGGCAACGACTCCCGCCGCGGTAAGCCGCATCGTGGATCTTAAAGTGAACGGGCTTGGGCTATTCGCCGGCGGGTTGACTGCGCTGCTGCTGCTTCTGGTCGGTGTGCCGCTGTTGATGGTGGTTTTGATGAGCCTGCGCACCGGATTTCCGGGCGAAGGCGGGCCTCTCACACTGGCCAATTTTATCGCCGTCTACAGTTCTGCCGGCACCTACAAAATTCTGCTCAACACGCTGCTATTCGCTTCGGGGACGGTCTTGGTCGCGTTGGTTTTTGCCGTACCACTAGTGTGGCTCCTTAGCCGCACTGATATTCCGTTCAAAAGCACGATCTATGTGCTGATGACCGTCGGCATTCTTATCCCGGTTTTTCTTCGCACCATCGCGTGGATTCTACTCCTCAGCCCGCGCATCGGATTGATCAATCAATGGGCCGCGCAGTTGTTCGGCCTCGATCACCCGTTGGTCAGTCTGTACAACATTCCTGGCATGGCGTTTATCCAGGGCGTCTCTTTTGTTCCTTCGGCGTTTTTCATGCTGGCGGCGGCTTATCACACCATGGATCCCTCGCTCGAGGAGGCCGCCTATACGTCGGGAGTGAGCAAATTGCAGACCTTCCTTCGGATTAATATTCCCATTACTTGGCCGGCCATTGCCGGCGTGATGGTCTATCTCTTCATGTCTGCGATCGCTGTTTTCGAGGTGCCCGCGATCATCGGATTCCCGGCAAGGATTCTTGTGCTGAGCGCGTCGATTTTCACCTCGACCAATCCGCCGACGGGTTTGCCTAACTACGGCATCGCGGGCGCTTACGGCGCGGTCATGCTCGCGGCAGGTTTGATCCTCGCTTATTTTTACGTGCGCCTGGTGCAGCATGGAAAAAAATATACGGTGATTACCGGGCGCGGTTACCGGCCGCGGCAAATTGCACTGGGAAAATGGAAATGGGCGGCGTTAGCGTTCGCCCTGTTATATCTTTCGATGGAAGTGTTCATTCCTTTCCTGGTGCTGCTGTGGGCGTCATTGTTGCCGCACCTTCAGCTTCCTTCGGCCGAGGCTCTGTCACAGGTCTCGCTCGCTAATTTTAAGACCATTTTCGACTATGTCGATGCGCTTCCATTTATCAACACGGCCATTCTCATGATCACGGTTCCGACCGTGACGATGTTTTTGAGCGTGCTCGTTTCCTGGATCGTGGTGCGCACGCAGATAAGTTTTCGCGGCTCCCTCGATACGCTGGCGTTTTTACCGCATGCCATCCCCAGCATCCTGCTCGGCGTCGGCCTGGGTTATTTGGGCTTGGCTTATCGCAATTATTTTCCGGTGTACGGGACCATTATTATTATCGCCATCGCTCATACAATCTCCTGGATCGCTTATGGAACACGCACGACGAATGGCGTGATGATTCAACTGCACCGTGAGTTGGAAGAGGCGGGAAAGGTTGCCGGCGCTTCCACGCCGCGGGTGTTTGGCCGCATCGTGCTGCCGCTGGTGGCTGCGGGAATTTTCAACAGTTGGATCTGGATCAGTATGCTGTCCTATCGCGAGGTCACGATGGCCCTGGCGCTGGGTACGCGCAAGAACCTCGTCATTTCCACGATCGTCTGGCAATTCTGGGGTAATGGCTGGGTGCCGCAAGTAGCTGCGTTGGGCGTATTGCTGGTTCTGTTTGCGGTCTTGATTGTGGGCGGTTTGAAATTCGCTTTTTCACGTGTCGGTGAGTTCAGTTCGGGGAACTAAGGGAAATGGAGTAATGGAGTGTTGGAGTACTGGAGTACTGGAGTATTGGACCCATCACTCCACCACTCCAGTACTCCAATCATTGGATCTTCTTGAGGTTCTACATTGATCAGAATTCGTGGGTTGCGAAAATGGTTTGATAGCCGTCGCGGGCGGGTGGAAGCGCTGCGCGGGATCGATCTCGAGGTGGCTGAGAAAGAATTCTGTGTCCTGCTCGGCCCGAGCGGTTGCGGTAAGACAACGACCCTACGCAGCGTCGCCGGATTGGAGAAACCCGACGTGGGCGAGCTGGAAATCGCCGGCACGGTCGTGAATTCGCCAAGTAAAGGAATTTACGTTCCAACGGAGAAACGCGACATCGGCATGGTGTTTCAGTCGTACGCGATTTGGCCGCACATGAATGTCTTTAATAATATCGCTTTTCCATTGATCAAAGGGCGAAAAAAGATACCCAGAGACCGTATCGCCGATAAAGTCCGTGACGCGCTCAAGCTTGTGCAACTGGAAGGGCTTGAGGATCGGCCGGCCACCGATTTAAGCGGAGGGCAACAGCAACGCGTGGCCATGGCGCGGGCGATCGTCACGGAACCGAAAATATTGCTGATGGACGAACCGCTCAGCAACCTCGATGCGCGCCTGCGCGAACAGATGCGCGTCGAGCTAAAAAAGATAACCAAAGCTGTGGGTGTCACCACGCTCTACGTTACGCACGATCAAGCGGAGGCCCTGAGTCTCGGTGACAAGGTCTGCGTCATGCATGACGGCGAAATTATTCAAACGGCGCCGCCTCATGAAGTCTACGCTAAACCGGCCAACCTTTTCGTCGCGCAATTTGTCGGCGAAATGAATTTTGTAAAAGCAACAGTAACGGGAGCGGGACAGGTGGAATCCTTGCTCGGTCCTATCTCTGTGTCCGTGCCTGAAGGCGTGAGGGTCGGCGCGCCGGTCACTTTGGCGATTCGCCCTGAGCACGTCAAGCTCAATGCAAACAACGGTTCTTCTATAGCGCTGGAGGGAACGATTGCGAGCAAGAACTATCTCGGCGATTCAGCGCTAATCGAAATCGAAGTCAATGGCGTTACCTTGATGGCCAAGCTTGCCGGCGATACGCAGTTCTCTGTAGGCGAGCGCACCACCGTCGAGCTGCCCGTCCATCGCTGGCACGTGTTTCCGTGACCGGCCCTCTCGCTAGCGCTCTCCCGCAAGCGGGCCAGAGTTTTAAACCTGTAGTCTTT
Organism: Binatia bacterium; assembly: GCA_041484845.1. Classification (GTDB taxonomy): domain Bacteria; phylum Desulfobacterota; class Binatia; order UBA9968; family UBA9968; genus JBGPIK01. Next base: position 11,815 of record JBGPIK010000186.1, read on the forward strand.
GTAGGGTGCGCTCGCGCACCGCGGGCGCGTCGATGATTCAATACGGGCTCTTGAATTTACTGCATGCCACGGACGAGAATAGTCGCCCTTCGTTCCTCTTTGCCGAGTCGAAGAAATCTTGTGCGTGGTGCGCAAGCGCACCCTACGTTCCTATCCGAAGTCCGTCATTCCCGCATGCTCTAAGCGGTGGTTCGACTGTGCTCACCACAGGCGAGTTCGGAACTGGACCCCCGATAAAGACATTCGGGGGTGACGCCTTTAAGACAAATCTCATCGCGAGTTCTGATACCCCACAGCTTGCTGCGGGCTTATCCAACCTTGCAGTCCCTCCGGGTCTGTGACATAGGAAAAATAGCTTCCAACGATAAGGAAATTTTTCATGACACCATTCACTCGCAAACCGGTTGAAAATCTTCTTCGCGCCCGTTAGGTCGCCATTGTCGGCGCGTCGCCTAAGGGCCGCTGGCCCATGGGCATTTTTCGCAATCTCAAAAAG
>JBGPIK010000187.1:0-12259 GCA_041484845.1 Binatia bacterium
GTGTACGAAAGTGCTGCGCGGGCAAGCGTGCTAGATCGAGTTTTAGTCGCGACCGACGACCGGCGTGTCGAAGAAACCGTACGCGGTTTTGGCGGCGAAGTCATGATGACATCCAAAAAGCACGCCAGTGGAACGGATCGTTTGGCGGAAGTGGCGCGCAAAATCAAAGCGGATTGGATCGTGAACGTCCAAGGCGATTTGCCGTTTATTCGCGCGCAAACCATCACGCGGGCGGTGCAGCCGCTACGGCGTGATCGTTCGCTTCCCATGGGAACTGTGTGTACGCGGATCTATGAAGAGGAAGAGTGGCGCAACCCCAATGTCGTCAAGGTCATCGCCGATCATCGGGGGTTCGCTCTCTATTTTTCCCGTTCGCCTATTCCTTACGCGCGCACGGACACCGTAGATCTGAGCGGAACCCAACTGTCGCCCCGTTCCAGAACTCGGCACTGGGGGTTTCGTCATTTGGGCCTATACGTTTATCGCCGCGATTTTCTGCTCAAGTTCGCGCGCTTGCGACCTACGGCCTTGGAGCAAATCGAAAGCCTGGAGCAGTTGCGAGCGTTGGCCTATGGCTACCGTGTTTTCGTGGCGCATGTTGATGAGCGGTCGATTGAAGTCGACACTCCTGAGGATCTGGCGAAAGCGGAAGAATTTCTAAGGCGGACCGAAAACTGAGAGGAAGCCATGGCGGGCATAAAGACTAAATTCATTTTTGTCACGGGTGGTGTGGTGTCATCCTTGGGGAAGGGACTGGCCTCAGCCTCGATCGGGGCCTTGATGGAGAGCCGGGGCTTGAAAGTAACGCTGCTCAAGATGGATCCCTATATCAATGTTGATCCCGGTACCATGAGTCCATTTCAGCATGGCGAAGTTTACGTAACCGACGACGGTGCCGAGAGCGATTTGGATTTAGGACATTATGAACGTTACGTTTCCACCACCATGACGAAGATAAACAACTGCACGACCGGTCAGATCTACGAAACCGTCATTGCCAAGGAACGGCGTGGCGATTACCTCGGCGGAACCGTGCAGGTGATTCCGCACATAACCGATGAAATCAAGCGACGCATCAGTGCCGCCTCCGAAGGTTACGATATCGCCATTGGTGAAGTCGGCGGCACCGTGGGTGATATCGAGGGGCTGCCGTTTCTGGAAGCGATTCGCCAATTCGCCTGGGACCGGGGCAGAGAAAATGTGCTATATGTGCATTTGACTTTAGTGCCGTACATTGTCGGAGGCGGAGAGTTAAAAACCAAACCGACGCAACACAGCGTGAAAGAGCTCACCGGTTTGGGAATACAGCCTGATGTTCTTCTGTGTCGCACCGATCGCTTCCTCGACAGAAAAATCAAAACGAAGATTGCGCATTTCTGCAACGTAAAAGAGGAGTCGGTGATCACCGCCAAGGACGTTGAATGGATCTACGAAGTGCCGCTGGTTTTTCATGAGGAAGGACTCGACGCTCAAATCGTCGAAAAGCTCCATATGTGGACGGGCGCGCCCAATCTGCAAAGGTGGCAGAAGACCGTTCAAGTGCTGCACAATCCCAAAGCGACGGTCAAAATCGGCGTGGTCGGCAAATATATGAGCCTCAAGGAATCCTACAAGAGCTTATTCGAGGCCCTAACGCACGGCGGCATAGCCAATGAAGCCAAAGTCGAACTTGAGTGTATCGAAGCGGAAAAGGTCGAAGAGATCGGCAGTGAAGCCTTACTGAGTTCGGTGGACGGGATTCTGGTGCCGGGCGGCTTCGGCGACCGCGGCAGCGAAGGAAAAATTGAGGCGGTTCGGTATGCCCGCGAACGTCAAGTGCCGTTCTTCGGTATATGTCTGGGCATGCAGATGGCGGTTGTTGAATTTGCGCGCAACGTTTGCGGATTGGCAGGGGCCAATTCGACCGAGTTTGATCCGAACAGTCCTCATCCGGTGATTCATCTGATGGAAACCCAGAAAGACATCGACACCAAGGGCGGAACGATGCGGCTGGGGGCCTATCCCTGTGTGTTGCAAGACGACTCGTTGGCTCTGAAGCTTTACGGACGAAAGAAGATTTCGGAGCGTCATCGCCATCGATACGAGTTTAACAACGACTACGTGGGCCGGTTAACGCAAAGCGGCGTGGTTCTAAGCGGAATGTCACCCGATGGAAACCTTGTGGAGATTATCGAACTGAAAAATCACCCGTGGTTTCTCGGCTGCCAGTTCCACCCGGAATTCAAATCGCGCCCGATGGATTGCCATCCGCTATTTAAAGGGTTTATCAAAGCGGCGTTGCAAAATCGGCAAACGCTCAAGGAAGTTCCACGGATCAAAGTCGCGCGGACATAAGGTTTTTTCCGTTAAGATGGCGACCAGGAAAGTCACGCTTGGCAGCATTGAAATCGGCGCGGGAAAACCGCTAGCGGTGATTGCCGGCCCCTGTGTGATTGAAAGCCGGGAAGCGGCATTGAGACACGCCGAACGACTCAAGGAAATCACGGATCGAGTCGGCGCGCCCTACATCTTCAAAGCATCCTATGACAAAGCCAACCGCTCGGCTATTCATTCCTATCGCGGGCCGGGCCTGGATAAGGGGCTGGAAATTCTCGCCGAGGTCAAGAAAAAAGTTGGCGTATACATTCTTACCGACGTGCATGAATCCGACCAGGTGCCAGCCGTGGCCGAAGTCGCCGATATTTTACAGATCCCGGCATTTCTGTGCCGACAAACCGATTTTGTGATCGCCGTAGCGAAATCAGGCAAAGTCGTTAACGTCAAAAAGGGCCAATTCCTCGCGCCCTGGGACATGCGCAACGTCGTAGAGAAGATTCTCTCCACAGGAAACGATCAGGTGCTTCTAACCGAGCGCGGGGTTTCTTTTGGCTACAACAATCTCGTTGCCGATATGCGCTCGCTGGTGATCATGCGGGAGCTAGGGTTTCCGGTGGTGTTTGATGCCACCCACAGCTTGCAATTGCCGGGAGGACTCGGCCATGCTTCCGGTGGCGAGCGCGAGTACATCCCCGCGCTGGCGCGCGCCGGCGTGGCTGCGGGAATCGATGCGCTTTTTATGGAGGTCCACGAAGATCCGGATCATGCCCTGAGCGACGGTCCGAACTCTTTGGCGCTGAAAGAATTCGAAGGATTACTCCGAATCGTCAAGGACATCGACGCGATTGTGAAGAGGTAATTCAGCAGTGAGTGAAATGAGCATTCTACAGCGTGCACGGGACGTTCTGAATATCGAAATCAAGGGCGTCTCCGCGCTGATCGAGCGGCTCGATGAAAATTTTATCCGAGCCGTGGAATTGATCCATCATTGCCGCGGCAAGATTGTGGTCACCGGGTTGGGGAAGTCGGGATTGATCTGCCGTAAAATTGCCGCAACCTTATCCAGCACTGGCACGCCCGCGTTCTTTCTTCACCCGGCGGACGGGATCCACGGGGACCTTGGAATGGTCGTGAGAGACGATATCGTCCTGGCCGTTTCCAATAGCGGGGAGACCGAGGAACTTTTGAAGCTGCTACCCCATTTCAAATTGCATAGTCTCAAGTTGATCGTCATGACGGGAAAGCCGGATTCGACTCTGGCAAAAGCCGGTGACGTAGTCTTGAACGTAGGCGTCGCAGAGGAAGCCTGCCCGCTCGGTTTAGCGCCAACCGCAAGCACGACGGCGGCCTTGGTCATCGGGGATGCCTTGGCGGTTGTTCTACTCGAGAAGAAAGGGTTTAAGGAAGAAGACTTCGCGATTCGTCATCCGGGCGGAGTTTTGGGCCGAAAACTCTTGCTGCGGGTAGAAGACTTGCTGCATGGCGGTGATCGGCTTCCGCTGGTTGGCGAAGAGGTTCCGATGAAAGAAGCGCTTTTCGAAATTACCTCGAAACGATTAGGAGTAACCGGCGTCATCGATGCCAAAGGCGATCTCACGGGTATTATTACCGACGGCGATTTGAGGCGAGGCCTGGAGCGTCAGGGAGATATTTTTAGGCTTCAGGCGAAAGACTTGATGACCCGTGATCCGAAGACCATCACTGCCGATAGGTTGGCAGCGGAAGCGGTCGCGATCATGAAACAGCATACCATCACATCGCTATTTGTTTTGGAGAATGGCGGGCGAAAACCGTTGGGTGTCGTCCATCTTCATGACCTGGTGAAAGCGGGCATTTTTTGATCTTTCCGTGAAAGTCATCTCGGCGGCCTTACGCAAGAAGGCCCGAAAAATTAAATTCCTGTTGCTCGACGTAGATGGCGTGCTTACCGACGGCGGCATCTATATCGACGATCGCGGCATTGAGACCAAGCGTTTCGACGTGCGTGACGGCCAAGGAATTACACTGCTGCGACGGGCCGGCATTGAAGTCGGATTTATGACTGGCCGGTCCTCAAACATAGTGCGCGTCCGCGCCAGAGAATTGGGCGTGCGCATCATCCATCAAGGGGTACGGAATAAGGCCGAGGCGTACCGACGTATCAAGCAAAAGAACCGCCTTGAGGATGAATCCGTAGCGTATGTCGGAGATGACATTGCCGATGTTCCGATTCTGCGACGAGCCGGGCTGGCGATCGTCGTGCGAGACGCATGGGATGGGGTTAGGCCGTACGCTGACTATGTCGCTCAAGCTGACGGCGGTCGGGGGGCGGTCAGAGAGGTTTGCGAGCTTTTATTAAAGGCTCAAAATTTGTGGAAAGATCTCACAAAGCCTTGTTAATTCGCATTAACTTAGCCAGCGCGATACGCCCATAGAGCAATTTTCATGCCTATTTTCTTTACATAGTCTGTAAAGAGTGGTACTTTTGCAGCTTAACGATAGACAATATGCGCAAAGCTAGAAGACTTATACTATTGCTGGCTATTGTTCTTTCCCTGGGTGGGGTGGGGTACAAAGTAGCTGAAACGGTAATTGCCAATAAAATGAGGGCGATTAGAAGGAATCCCCTCGAGCTATTGGACTATCTTCCGGAATCAGCGCTGCATATTAAGGACTTTCATCGGGCAAAGATAGAGGATGGGCGAAAGGTTTGGGAAATTTTCGGCGATGAGGCTAATTATTACAAAGAACAAAAGGAAGCTGTCGTTAAGAAACCGCGCTTTTATTTTTACGATAAGAAGGACGAGACCGCTGAAATAACCGGCGAGGTGGCGCGCATTTACCTCAATGAAAAAGAGCTCGACAAAATGGAGATTCAAGGGGGCATCCAGGTCAAATTTCAGGGTTATGTTTTGAAATCTGAAGAAGCCATTTATTTGGCCGCCAAAGATCAGATCGTGCTACCGAGCAGAGCGGTTTTAATTAGTGAAGGTATCGAATTGGAAGGGTCGAGTATGGAGGTTGAGTTGCAAGATAAGAAAGTTCGCTTGCTGCGCAATGTTAAGACGAAGCTCGAACCCGAAAAGCTTGCAAAAAAAGAAAAAACGTCTAAACCGAGCCAGGTCGTCGGGGGATAAATGCACAATTCAGTACTGGCCCTGCTAGTTCTAATCGTTTCTATCGTGATTGGGGGGCGGGGCGTTTTCGCTGCCGATAATGATTTGGCGGCAAAGGGAGAGGCGAAAAAGGCCGGTGGCGCATCGACCTTTGAGTTCAATAAGAAGGATCCGATATATATAACGGCTGACTGGATGGAGGTCGACCAAAAAAAAAACACCATAACCTATAAAGGTCGGGTGGTGACCGTCCAGGCCGAAATGACCATGAGGAGCGAAACGTTAGTGGCATACTACGATCCGGAAATGAAGCAAATGAAACAAATCATCGCCGAGGGGAAAGTAAATGCCACTCAAGGTAATCGCGTCGCAACGGGCGAAAAAGCGGTTTTCGACGACAAAACCAAGACGGTAACTCTGACCGGCAACCCGGTGATGCGGCAAGGCAATAGCCAAGTATCAGGTACTCGGGTAATCTATTACATGGACCAGGATCGGGCGATTGCCGAAAGCGACGGTAAAGTCCGCGTCAAAGCGACCATTTTTCCGGAAGATCTGCAGAACCAAAACAAGGAAGACAGCGCCGCGGTCAAATAGAAGATGAGCGTTCTCAAGGTGGTGGGGGTTGCAAAGTCGTATAATGGTCGTCGCGTCGTCAATGGCATTGACGTGGAAGTTACAGGCGGGGAAATCGTCGGTTTGCTCGGTCCGAACGGTGCTGGAAAAACGACCACATTTTATATGATGGTGGGATTGGTTCAACCGGAACAAGGGAAGGTGATTTTAAACGGTGAAGACCTGACCAGCGCGCCTATTTATAAAAGAGCGCGCGCCGGCATTAGCTATTTGCCCCAGGAATCATCCGTGTTTCGTCGCCTGACCGTGGCGAATAATCTGTTCGCGATCTTACAGACTCTGGATTTGAGCACCGAAGAGCAAAAAGAGCGAGCCCAATCGCTGATGAATATGCTTGGCATCAGCCATTTAGCCGATCATATGGCTTTTACTCTTTCCGGCGGCGAACGGCGGCGGGTGGAAATCGCTCGAGCTCTGGTTCTCTCACCTTATTTTCTTTTGCTGGATGAGCCTTTTACCGGCGTGGACCCGATTGCCGTCGCCGAGATCCAGAAGATCGTTCGGAGGCTGGTCAAGAGCGGAATTGGGGTTTTAATCACGGATCATAACGTGCGTGAGACCTTGGGAATCTGTGACCGGGCGTACATCGTGAACGAAGGGAACATTTTGGAAGAGGGGACGCCGGACAAAATTGCCTCGAGCGCGCAAGCGCGGAAATTCTATTTAGGAGAAGGTTTTAAGTTCTAACAATGGCTCTTGAGATTCGCCAAGTTCAAAGACTCGCGCAGCAGTTAGTTATGACGCCTCAACTCCAGCAGGCCATCAAGCTGCTGCAGCTTTCTCGCGTCGAACTGCAAGAAATGATTTCGAAAGAATTGCAGGAGAATCCGGTTCTCGAAGAAGGGTCTACCGAAGATGCCGAAACCGGGGAGCAGCCGCGAGCCGAAGCGCCGCCCGAAAACCCGGGGCCGGTATTGGAGCCGGTGATTCCCAACCGGGAACTTTCCGCCGTCGACAAAATCGGAACGCTTGACTGGCAAGAATATCTCGACAGCCACTCCAATTCGATTCATGGTTCCCTGACCGCTGAGGCCACGGCGGACGATGGCGATGCACCCCCGTCCTGGGAAAACAGCATAACCAAGAAAACCTCTCTGGAAGATCATCTGATCTGGCAGCTCCGTCTTTCGAAAATGACGGAAAAAGAGGAGTCCATCGGGTTTTATATTATCTGCAATCTCGACGAGAGCGGGTACCTTACGCTGTCGTTGGAGGATGTCTCCCGCGCGACTGAAAGTACGGTTGAGGAAACCGAAGCCGTGCTCAAGCGCATCCTCTTTTTTGATCCGGTGGGAGTCGCCGCAAGAAATTTGCGGGAATGTTTGCTTACCCAACTGGCAAACCTTGGACTGGAAGGTAGCTTAGCGGCGCGGATCGTTGCCGATTACATCAGTTATTTAGAATCAAAACGGTATGAAAAACTGGCGCGCGAGCTGGGCGTCACGATTGACGAAATCGCCGATGCCGCCCATGTTATTGCTTCTCTCGAACCCAAGCCGTCGCGCGGTTTCGAGCAGGAGGACGTCCGTACCGTTTTGCCCGACGTTTTTGTCGAAAAGATCAGCAATGACTATGTTATTTATCTCAACGACGACGGCGTGCCGCGTCTGCGGGTTAGTTCTCTTTATCGGCGCATCGTAGGTCAGCAAGGCGAAGCCGAAGAACAAGCGCGGCAATACCTGCAAGAGAAAGTGCGCGCGGCCACCTGGCTTATCAAAAGCATTCAGCAGCGCCAGCAAACCCTTTATCGCGTGACGCAAAGTATTTTTAAATTCCAGCGGGAATTCCTCGACCACGGGGTCAGCCGCTTGAGGCCCATGGTGCTGCGCGATGTCGCTGAGGATATTCACATGCACGAATCTACCGTCAGCCGGGCCACAGCCAATAAATACGTTCATACACCCCAAGGACTCTTCGAGCTGAAGTTCTTTTTTCAAAGCGGGCTCAGAGGAGGCAATGGCGAGGATGTCGCAAGCGAGAGCGTGAAAGAAAAGATTCGCGGCATCATTGCTGGCGAGGATCCGCGCAAGCCGTACAGCGATCAGTATATCGCAGCCATGTTGTCTAACGCTTCCATCGATATTGCGCGGCGCACGGTGGCGAAATACCGGGAAGCGATGGGTATTCTCCCGTCTTCAAAGCGCCGGCAGCCCTACTTTCGCAAGTAGAGGCTGGGACGGAAACCGAAAACTTATTCCACTATCAATCGGGTCGTGAACAAAGTCGAGCGGCAGGTGAAGAAGCTCAAGGGGGAAAGCCAGTTTAACCGCAGAAGGGCGAAAAAGTGAAAATTACGGATTTTCTCACCGCCCAAGGCGTGATCCCAGAGCTTGCCGCGCGGGAAAAGAGCGCCGTGTTGCAGGAAATGGCCCAAGGGCTGGCGGCTCAGCGCGAGTCGTTAAGTGCGGATCAGGTGCTGCAGGTTCTTTGGGAACGTGAGAGAATCAGTACGACAGCCATCGGTGAAGGCGTAGCCATTCCCCATGGGAAGCTTGCCGGGATTGAACGGGTGATCGGCGTGTTTGCGCGCAGCCCATGGGGTGTTGATTTTGCTTCTCTGGACGGCGCGCCCACTCACTTGTTTTTTGTTTTATTGGCTCCCGAGGATGCCGCGGCTGATCACCTTAAGGCGCTGGCGCGAATATCGCGCTTATTGAAAGATGCGGCATTTCGATCCCGGCTGATGAAAGGTCGGACCAGGGAAGAAATATTTCAAATCATCTCCGAAGAGGACCAGAAGTTTTGATTCCCTATGGCTGTGGGTCTCGACATCGTTATTATCACCGGTATGTCTGGTTCGGGAAAAAGTGTTGCCATTCGTGCGCTCGAAGATAACAAGTTTTTCTGCATCGATAATTTACCTGCCGTTCTGATCCCAAAATTTATCGAGCTTTGTCACGGCTATCGCGGCGAGATCGGGCGCGTGGCGCTCGGTGTCGATTTGCGCGGCGGGCAATTTCTGCAAAATTGGCCGGATATTCTGAGCGAAATGCGGGCCGCGGGCCACGACGTGCAGATTCTTTTCTTTGATGCCTCGGATGAGGTGTTGCTGCGAAGATTTAACGAGACGCGACGGCCACACCCGCTAGCGGCTTCAGGCTCGGTCCACGAAGGGATCGCCCGCGAACGTAAAGCGCTGGAAAGCATGCGCGGCCTCGCCGACGCGGTCATCGACACGTCCGAGTTCAACGTGCACGAGTTGAAGCGCGAAATGGAGCAACGTTTTTGTTCCCCGTCGGGCGCTCGCGACATGAACGTTTTTCTGACCTCATTCGGTTACAAGTACGGGACGCCGCACGACGCCGACATCATGTTGGACGTGCGGTTTTTGCCCAATCCTTTTTTTGTCGATGAGCTGCGCAATAAAAGCGGATTAGAATGCGACGTAGCCGAATATGTTCTGAAACGAGAGGAAACCAAAGCCTTTTTCAGGCGACTTGATTCGCTTCTGGATTTTACTCTGCCGTTGTATGAGAAGGAAGGCAAAAGGAGTCTTACGATCGCGCTCGGGTGCACCGGCGGTAAACATCGCTCCGTGGTACTCGTCGAGGAATTACGCAAGAGACTAGATGCAAAAAGATTCCGGCTTCAGATAAAGCATCGCGACATCGATAAGTAGCGCGTGGAAAAAATCATCAAGAAAATCGAAATCAAAAACAAACTGGGCGTGCACGCGCGCGCAGCGGCTTTATTGGTGCAAACGGTGAACAAATTTTCCGCAGAAGTCTCATTCTCGAAGGACGGTCAAATCGCCAATGGCCGCAGCATCATGGGCGTGTTGACGCTAGCCGCCACTCAAGGCAGTAAAATCCAGGTCGAAGCCAGCGGCGATGACGCCGAGCAGGCGGTCAGGGCCATCGAAAGATTGATCGACAGAAGATTTAACGAAAGCGAGTAAGGTTGAATCCCCCCCTCTTATTCGCTATAGAAGATTGATTCATTTTTGACTGATGAGTCCCTGGAGGTGCTTTTCATGGCAGGGAAAGATTTTTTATTTACGTCGGAATCGGTTTCTGAAGGCCACCCGGATAAACTCTGCGACCAAATTTCGGACGCGATCCTAGACGCTCACCTGGCGGGGGATCCGGACAGCCGGGTTGCTTGTGAAAGCCTCGCCAAAACCGGAATGGTTGTCGTCGCTGGAGAAATTACCAGCAAAGCCAACGTCAGCTATGCGGATGTTGTTCGAGAGGTGGTGCGCGATATCGGCTATATCGATTCTTCCATGGGTTTTGATGGGAATACCTGCGCGATCCTTACCGCGATTGAACAACAGTCTCCGGATATTTCGCAAGGCGTCACCGAAGGCGAAGGCTTGCATAAAGAGCAGGGCGCCGGTGATCAGGGAATGATGTTCGGTTACGCCTGCGATGAAACTCCCGAACTCATGCCCTTCCCCATCCAAATGGCGCATAGCTTGGTCAAATACCTTGCCAAAATTCGTAAGGGCGGAGAGGCCTATTTTCTCAGGCCGGACAGCAAATCCCAAGTCACCGTTGAATACCGCGACGGTAGGCCGGTGAAAGTCAAAAACGTCGTTATCTCCACTCAACACAGTGCCGACGTCGAATACCACAAATTGAGAGAAACGATCATCGACGGCGTCATTAAAGCCGTCATTCCCGTAGAGTACCTCGACAAAGACACGGTCTATCACGTCAATCCGACCGGCCGCTTCGTGGTCGGCGGGCCTCAAGGAGATTGTGGTCTTACCGGGCGTAAAATCATCGTCGATACCTACGGCGGCATGGGGCGCCACGGCGGCGGGGCGTTCTCAGGCAAGGATCCGTCGAAAGTGGATCGCAGCGCGGCGTATATGGCGCGCTACGTGGCCAAAAACATCGTCGCCGCCGAGCTAGCGGCGAGATGCGAAGTGCAGCTCGCCTATGTCATCGGCGTGGCGCAGCCCGTGTCGGTCCTCGTCGACACCTTCGGCACCGGTGTTATTCCCGAGGCGAAGATCTCCAAGATCGTCCGGGAGAACTTTGATCTTAGTCCGAAGGGGATAATTCAAACTCTTGATCTCAAACGGCCGATCTACCGTGCCACCGCCTCCTACGGTCATTTCGGGCGCACGCCTGAAGACGGCCTATTCACCTGGGAAAAGACCGATCGGGCGGCGGATCTAAAGAAATTGGCAGCGCGCGCTTAGCCGCCGCGCGGTTGGGGAGTGGTTTCAACATGGCAGCGAAGAAATACGACGTTAAAGATTTTCGTTTAGCTCAAAACGGGCGCAAGCGTATCATCTGGGCGGGTCAGGATATGCCGGTTTTGCAGCGAGTTCGTGAGCGTTTTAGCAAGGAGAAGCCGTTACAAGGCATGCGCTTCTCGGCTTGCCTCCATGTTACTGCCGAAACGGCTAATTTAGTTCAGACGCTAAAAGCGGGGGGCGCCAACGTCGTTCTCTGCGCTTCCAATCCATTATCGACGCAAGATGACGTTGCGGCGTCGCTTGTGCAACACGATCGTATTCCGGTTTACGCGATCAAGGGAGAAGACAACAAAACTTATTATCGCCACCTGCGCGCGGCTCTGGATCATAAACCCGTCATCACCATGGACGATGGGGCCGATCTGGTTTCGCTGTTGCACACCGATTACTCCCATCTCGCGTCCAATTTGATCGCCAGCATGGAGGAGACGACCACGGGTGTCATCCGGCTTAGAGCGCTGGAAAGAGATGGGGCGCTTAAAATTCCGGTTATCGCCGTGAATGATGCCGCGACCAAGCATCTTTTCGATAACCGCTATGGCACGGGACAGTCGACCATCGATGGCGTCATTCGCGCGACGGATATGCTGATCGCCGGCAAACGCATCGTCGTTGCCGGCTATGGCTGGTGCGGCAAGGGAGTTGCGTCTCGGGCGCGCGGCATGGGTGCCAAAGTGATTGTCACCGAAGTTGATCCCATTCGCGCCCTTGAAGCGGCGATGGATGGGCTTGAGGTCATGACCATGAAAGAGGCGGCGAAAATCGGCGACCTCTTTATCACGCTCACCGGCGATATGCATGTCATCGCCAAAGAGCATCTCCAACTCATGAAAAACGGCGCCGTCATCTGTAATTCGGGTCACTTTGATATCGAAATCGATTTAAAGTCCTTGAAGAAGCTTGCGGTGAAGGAAGAGAAAAACGTCCGCAATTATGTTGACGCCTATACCTTGCCCGGTGGCCGTAAGATTTATCTGCTCGGCGAGGGACGCCTCGTCAA
>JBGPIK010000188.1:0-12151 GCA_041484845.1 Binatia bacterium
TCATGCTTCGGATATTTGCGCTGCAGTTCTTGTTTTATTTTCGGATAGGTTTCACGCCAGAAACCGGACAAGTTCTCAGTAACCTGCACGGGGCGGTTATTCGGCGCGAGCACTTGAATGCGAACCCGAACGCGACGGCCGGCAATCCAGAGCGCTTCTTTGACGCCGTAAAGATCCTGGATGCGCGCCGCGATCGTCGGCGCCGCGTCGACGGAATAGAGGACCTTCACGGTGCGGCCGTTCGGCAACTTAAACCGCTCGGGCGCATAATCTTCTATAAACGCCTGTTGCTGCCGGGACAGCCATGACTTGACGATGGGCAAAACAGGGCGATCTTTGATTTGTTTGTGGCTGAATGCACCGTGGCAAATGTGCTCGAGCATGGCGTCCCGGTCCCCTGGTCCGATCGCGGGCAATGCCAGCTCCGGCATCCATTCGCGCAAACGATTGGCGCGCAGGATCCATTGTTCAACCGCATCGTTCCAGTTTTCGAGAGCGCAGCGTCCGGCCGCAACTTCGAGCGCCAGAATCCTGGCCGCTTCCTCAGCCGGCGGATTGTCGGAGAGTTTTTCTTCCAGAACCAGATCTCGGAATCGATTCTCCTCCCGGATAATAACGCGCCGCGATGCCGGGTCGTAAACAACGGCACGGACTTCCTTGAAGTCGTCCGGAAAAAGTTCGCGCAACCATGCCTCCTTGATCGCCGTCGCCAGATTCAGCACGACATTCAAGGCTCGTTCTCTGCCTCTGCCGCTTTCCACCTCGCGCACCTCGGAGACGACGAAGAGAGAAGCTTTGTGGACTACGCTCTCACGGGCCAAAACACCGCGCCGGCCATGGACCAGCTCGCAACGCAGCGTGCCGGCGCCGAGACGCTTGGCGAGATGGTCGGAAAAGCCAACCAGCACGCAACGCTGGATGGCGTCGTTGGCGACGGGCTTGTTACTGATGTCCAATCCCTCGGCGGCGGCGATGCTCAAGAACTGTTCGAACAAGGAGCCAATCTGACGCGCGGCCTGCGCGTGAATGCCCATACGGTGGCAGAGGTCGACGTCATAGCCATTGCGCTCCGCGTAGCGCCACGCGCGCATCAGCACAAAAAAATCCGACTCCGTTTCTTCCCCGAACAGATCGTCGCGCGCGTCTTCAAATGGTTTTCCTTGCTGGCGCACGAGCAAGTCCCGCCCTTGTGTCAGGGCGGCGATCAAGGCGACGGGCCGCACACAACCATAGTCGTGGGCGGCCAGCAGCATGCGCGCGTAGCGTGGATGGGCCGGAAACGCGAGCATGCGTCGTCCGAGCGGGGTGATGGCGCCCGTCGTGTCGCCAATGGCGCCCAAATCGCTCAGCAGCATCTCGGCGCGTTCGAGCGCGGGAGCGTCGGGGGCCTCTAGCCAGCGGAATGATCTCACATCGTTCACGCTGCTCGCCTTGAGCGTCAGGAGCACCTCCGAGAGATCCAAACGTTTCACTTCGGAAAGTTCCTGGGCGGGACGCCCTGCGTGTTCATGCTCTGTCCATAGGCGCAAGCAGTGTCCGGGCGCGGTGCGTCCTGCGCGACCTGCCCGCTGGTCGGCGGCGGCGCGGCTGATTTTTTCGATGAGCAACGTGTTGATGCCGCGGTACGGGTCATAGCGGGGGATACGCGCCAATCCGCTGTCGATCACCAGGCGAACACCGTCGATGGTGAGCGAAGTTTCCGCGACATTGGTGGAGACTACGACTTTGCGCCGGTCGTATCGGGCGACCGCCGCATCTTGATCGTTCGGCGGCAATTCGCCGTGCAATGGCAATACGACGAACTCTTGGCCGAGCGTGTCGCGCGCCGCCTGCACGGTGCGCGTGATCTCATACGCCCCGGGCATAAAAATGAGAGCGTCGCCTTGAGGATGCTCATGTACCAGGCGTTGGAGTTCTTTGATGGCAAGCTTCCAGACGGGCGCGTCACCCGCAGGTTTGGATAGATATTCGATGGCGACAGGATAAGCGCGGCCTAGCGACGACAACACCGCGCAAGGCTGCAGATACTTTTCTACCGCGGCAACATCCAACGTGGCCGACATCACCAGGATGATGAGATCGGGCCGCGTCGATTGCTGGATTTCGACGGCGCGCGCCAGCGTGATGTCGCCGTAGAGATGCCGTTCGTGAAATTCGTCGAACACAATCGCGCTAATACCGTTCAGGTGGAAATCCGCCAGCATCCGGCGCAGCAGCACGCCTTCGGTCACGTAACAGATGCGCGTGGCCGCAGAGGCGCGGTTATCCAACCGCATCTGATAGCCCACTTCGCCGCCGAGCCTTACGCCGCGAGCTTGCGCAACCCACTTCGCGAGCATTCTCGTGGGGAGCCGTCGCGGCTGCAAGACCGTCACTTGGCCGCCTCCCAGCAGACCGCTGTCGAGCAGCATCTGGGGCACCTGGGTTGATTTGCCCGAGCCGGTGGGCGCGGTTAGAACCACGCGCTTGTGCGTGGTCAGGGTTTCGAGCAATGCCTGCTCGATTTCGAAGATCGGTAAATCCGGCTTTTGCATCCCTTGAGGTCACCTTAACATAACCGAAGAAGCCTTGGGGTCAAGGATCTCTTAGCGGTGAGAAAACCCTGCTACCTCTCGTCGTCGGCCTGTGTAACGTGGCGTGTCGCGGCAATCGGGGGTGGTTAATCTTCAAAGAAGATCGGGATTGTGAGCGTGGGCTAAATGGAAGTGCTTGCGATGGCTTGAGAAGCCGACGGCGTCCAAAAAATTGTCACCTGTTGCGCTCTAGATCCGGTTGCTAGTGCCGGAACAAATGCGGCCAATTCGCATTAGGCGAAGGATTTTTTCCCATGTCTTGCCGCCTTTGATGAAAGAGTAACGTTTCTTAGTTTCGAATCGGGAGATCATTAATTTTTTTTCGCAAAGTTCCGCACTGAGTTTTTCACAATCCGATGATAACCGTTGGATCAACCTGCCTATTCCCGCTTCTCTAGCGGAAGCGGCATGGATTCCACGATCTTTTTCGTTAAGCTCTCTTTCCTGACTTGCCAACTTCACTTCCGTATCTTGCAATCGAAGTTGGAGATTCTCGATCTGCGTTTTCTGATCTGTTTCTGCCCGACGCAGATCGGATTCTCTTGCAGCAAGGGATTCTTCGCGCTTTGCCATTTGAACCCTGAGACCGGAAAACTCCGTTTCCAAGCGCTCGTTAAATTGGCGCGCTTCAGCTTCGGCTTGCTTGGCGGTCAGCTCCGCTTGGTTTAAACGATTCACAAGGTAATCTCTTTCGGTCGTCAGTTGCTGCCGCTCGCTTTCCAGATCCTTGAGCAGGGTCGGTTGATTTTGAATGCGGCTTTCCAGCTCTGCCAGCTTGGCTTTCGATGTCTCTTCCAATCTTGCAAGATCGATCTCTCGCGCCTGAAGAGCTTCATCTTTTTGTCTTATTATGCCGCACAGACTTGTTAGGTCAGTTTCCATGCTCTTTTCGATAAGATCGGCGCACTCGGCCTCTCTGAGAGCTGCAATGACGAGCAATTCAAAGTCATGAGAGAGGCTAGAATAACGAGAATTGATGTCAGGAGCTCGATCGGTAATCGATCTTAACTTGTTCAAAAGGTTCGAAAGACGATTGAAATGAGATTCAATGTCCGGAGGGCGCTCGTCGCCGGGGTTGCCAAATTCAGAATTGGCTCGAGTGCTTTTTAGCCGGGCGATTTCAGATTGTAGGGATTCGTCGAGCATTACTTACCTCCACCTTTGAACCTGTCTCAAAGGCCTCGGCAGATGTGGGAGCAACTCCCGTACCATTATCCAGGTAAATTCCGCACCCTTCTGGTAATTTCTTGAAAAGCGGGACTCAAACGGAGGTCTAAAGCCGCCGGTTATGGACAAAATTGGTCAACCCATCGCCCCGAGGTTTTGCTATTGTTTTTTGCTCGGGGAGATGATGGGCCGGCGTTATAGCCTTGATCACCGGCCAACGTTGGACGCTACGGTCGGCATAGCCGTTAGAACTTTCCGTCTCGACCGGTGCGGGAACACGGGACCCTGAGAAGCAGATTTTCCGTCCTTTGTCACGATTTTATCTCACTTCAGGTTGTAGAGTTTTTTCGCCGTCTCGGCGAGCAGCCACTGCTTCGCTTCGTCGTTCAAATCTTTCCGTCTGGCGAGGTGCTCGATGTTTTCCGGAAATTCGGTATCCCAGTGCGGATAATCCGAAGCATAGTAGATGACCTTGTGGCTTATGACATCGGTGGTTGCGCCGATCAGCGGCTCGTAGTCTTCCGCATGAAAATAAATCCGCCCTTCCTTGAAGTATTCAGTGGGCTTTTTCTTGCATTTCGGCGCTTCCACGGCGCCGCGCTTTTCCCACTCCTCGTTCATCCGCCCAAACCAGTAGGGCGCCCAGCTGCAGCCGGCCTCCATGAAGGCGACGCGTAGCTTGGGAAACCGATCGAAAACGCCGCGAAACATCATGCTCGTGCACTGCATCATCTGCGCGAAAGAGTGCGACAGCGTATGAACCTCGATAAACTGGTCGAACATGTCGGCGGCAAAATAATGCGGCCCGCGCACGGTGGCATGAACGCCGACCATGCAATCGAGCCTTTCAGCCTCCTCGTAAATAGGCCAGAAGCTCTCGTGCCCTAAAGGCAGTCGCAGACCTACCGCCGGCAGCATCAACCCGACTAGTTTTAATTCCTTTACCGCGCGGCGTAGCTCCTTCACCGCTTCCGGCACATCCTGAAACGGCACCAGCGCGACGCACTTGAGCCGCGGGCTCACTTTTTGGAATTCTTCCGAACAGAAATCATTCCACGCCTTTGAGTAGGCGACCGCCACGTCGGGTTCGCGGATCCAACCGACGCTCAGCCCATTGGTCGGATAGAGAACGGCGGTCGAGAGATTGCCCTTGTCCATGGCATCGAGCCAGCTCTTGGCATCCTTCGCCCGCGTGCCCAGCGTTCCGCTCAACGAACGATCCCAGCTGTCCCTGGGAGTAAGCGTCGCCGCGCGCTTCACGTAGCGCGCGTCCATATACTTCTTTAGCTGCCCGTCTTCTTCGGTAATATGGCCATCCGCATCGATGACTTCGAAATTCGCCATGGGTGCATCCTCCTATTAATAATTGTGTGGGGGAAGCGAAGGTTACGCTTGCATAGATGAATAAGGTGGCCCCCTGCCAGGCCGTGATTTGATCTGGCCTGTTTTGGCTAATGCATATTCATGCCGCCGTCCACGCCGATGGACTGCCCGGTCATGAAGTCGCTGTCGTCGGATGCAAGGAAAATTACGGTTCCGACCAGGTCCTGCGGATATTGATCGCGTTGGAGGCAGCGCCGCTTTCTCCGGTCGGCCAACTGCTCCGGAGTCATGACGCCTTCCTGGTTGGAGCCGGAGATGGTCAGTCCCGGCATGATCGAATTGACACAAATGTTATCGCCGCCGACCTCGCGCGCCAGCGCTCGGGTGAAGCCGAGAACCCCTGCCTTGGATGAGACATAATGGAGAAACAGGGGCGAACCGCTCAAGGCTGTTCCCGAGGAAATGTTGATGATTTTGCCCTTGCGCTGTTGTTTCATCGCAGGATAAACCGCCTTTACGCATAAAAACAAACCCTTTAAATTGACCGCCATCACTCTGTCCCACTCATCCGGTTCAATCTCCATAAAAATCTTTTTCTTCAGCGCCGAATAGAGGCCAGCGTTATTGACGAGAATGTCGATGCGGCCGTATTGCTTGAGGGCGGCATCGGCCATCGCCCGGGTTTTTTCCGCCGAGGTCACGTCCACGGCGACGGCGATGGCTTCGCCGCCGGCTTGTTGGATATCCATCGCGACTTTTCTTGCCTCCGCCTCCTGAATATCGGCGACCACAACTTTGGCGCCTTCCTTAGCGAGACTTTGTGCATAAGCTTTGCCGATGCCTACTCCGCCGCCGGTTACGATCGCGACTTTGTTTTGCAGGCGCATAATGCTCACCTCCGTTGTTGTGTTCAGATACTTAGGTTGTAGAACTGCTTCGGATTGTCGTAAAGGATCATCTTCTTGGTTTCGGCGTTGATGTCGCCGCGTTCTAAGAACTCCGGAATGTCGCGCTTGAACATATCCGGCAGCCGCTCGTGGGGATAGTCCGACGGCCACATGAGACAGCGCGGATTGAATTGTTTAAGCACTTGCACGAGCGCCTGCTCTTCGACCTCGCACGTGGCCCAAACCTGTCCCGAGCGGATGACCTCGCTGGGTTTTTTCTTAAGCAGCGGCGCTTGAAATCGGTAAGGCTTTTCCATTTCTTCGTCCATGCGATCCATCATATAGGGCAGCCAGCCGCTGCCCGCTTCGAGAAACGCAACTTTCAATTTAGGAAAACGCGCGAAAACCCCTTCGAAAACCATGTGCGTAAATTGAATCAAAATGGCGAACGGATGTTCCAGCGTGTGCACGTGCAAAAACTTATTAAAAAAGTCAAAGCCCATGCCGCGGCTCGGCGCGCCATGAACCGCGAGCGGCATGTCCAATTTTTGCGCCGCCTCGTAGATTGGATCGAAATCGATGTGGCCGTAGCCTTTGCTCAGAACCGTCACGGCCGGCAGGAGGCCGGCGACGAGTCCCAGCCCCTTGGCACGCTCCAATTCCTTGGCGGCTTCGATGGGCTCGTGAACCGGCAGCAACGCGACTCCCTTGAGGCGCGGGCTTTGCTTCGAAAAGCGTTCCGCGATCCATGAATTGTAGGCGCGCGAGAGGACGCAAGCCCACTCGGGATTTTGAATCAAGCCGAGCGAGAGACCACCGGTAGGATAGAGAACCGTGGTATGAACGCCCAGCTCGTCAAGAAATTCAAGCCATTTCGATGCCGGAGTCTCATGCACTTTCCCTGGGACGCCAAAACCGCGATTCCATCCGTCCAGGGAAGGAAAATAACTATACGTTTGGAAATGCGGACCCTGACGGTAGCGGCCATCGAGAAACTCCCGCAGTTCGGCATCCCGCTCCATTACATGGCCGTCGGCATCGATGATCGGATAATTCAGGTTCATAAGAGGCTCCTTGCGGCGGAGTATTGGAGTATAGGAGTACTGGAGTGTTGGGTCTGGACCATCACTCCATTACTCCACCACTCCATTTGCTTTTGCTCCATCACTCCATTTCACAGGAACGCGATGCCGCCGTCCACGTTGATCGTTTGTCCCGTCATAAAGTCGCTTAGCGGTGAGGCGAGAAACAGCATGGCGCCGACGACGTCCTGCGGTACTTGAAGGCGCTTCAGCGCGCGCAGGCCGATCGATGCTTGGCGAAAGCGAACCGTTTCCTCCGTCGGATTCTCCTCGGACAACGTATTTCCCGGAGCCAAAACGTTCACGTTTATGTTATCACTACCGACCTCGCGCGCCAGAGTTCGCGTAAAGCCGATGGTTGCGGCCTTCGAGGTAACGTAATGGATTCTTCCGGGACTGCCGGCGAAAACGGTTCCCGACGCGATATTGATGATTTTACCGGACTCCTGCGCGCGCATTGTCGGGAGCACGGCGCGGCAACAAAAAAACAGGCCCTTCAAGTTGACGGCCATCAGCCGGTCCCATTCCTCCGGCGTAATCGTTTCGATCCGGCCGCGGTTCATTGGTATCGTCGCGAAGATCGCCGCGTTGTTAACGAGGACATCGATGCGGCCGAAGCGCGCGAGCGTTTGCGCGGCCATATTTTTCGTCGCGCTTTCATCGGCGACATCGACCTGGACAGCGAGAGATTCAGCTCTTGATTCTTCGTTGATTTGGCGGGCGACGGCTGCGGCTCCGTCAATATCCGCCACGACGACGCGCGAGCCGGCTCGAGCGAAAGCTAAACAGTAAGCCTTGCCGATCCCGTGGCCGCCGCCGGTGACGATGACGACTTTTTGTTTCAGTCCTTCGATCATGAAGCCACATCGTTGGAGTATAGGAGTACTGGAGTGTTGGGTCTGGACCATTACTCCACCACTCCAACACTCCATTTCCGTTATCCCAACGCTGGATTGACCAACGCTTTTGTCGGAAACATCTCTGGAATTTCGCCGCCGACGGCGCGAATGCACTTCTCGATATCCTTTAATGGAAACGTATGACTGACCATTTCTTGCACCGGGAACTTGCTCTCTTCAATGAGCCGCAGCACGGCCTCGGTGGCGTCGTTATCGGCGGTAAAACAACCCTGCAGCTTGATTTCGTTCCACACCAGCTTGTCCATGAGCATCGGTGTCACCGTGGCGTCGCCGGTCAACCCCCCCAGCACCATCGTAGCTTGCCGATGCAGACAATCGACGGACTTCACGATGGCGTTCGGGTTGCCCGAGACATCCACAACTACGTCGCACATCTCACCGTGGGTTTCTTTGCGGATCACCTCAACAACATCTTCTTCTTCGACATTGATCGTGCGGTGCGCGCCGAACTTCTTCGCCAGTTCCAGGCGCGGCTGGTCGCGTCCGATCCCGGTGATAAAGATCTTAGCCGCGCCAGCATGGCGCGCGGCGAACGTGCAGGCGAGCCCTTGTTGCCCGGGACCTTGGATCAGAACGTAGTCGCCCATTTTTACGCCGCCGCGGCGAATCGTCCACTGAAAGCCGTTGGCCATCACGGAGCCGATGAGCGCCGCGGCTTCCGCCGGAAGAGCATCGCTCACCTTGGTCGCGAGCACATCGGGAGCCAGGTAAATATAGTCCGCGAAACCGCCGAAGAGGTGCGGCGGTTGATCGCATTTGGTTCGACCACCGTAGTTCGTACGCTGCCGGCAGAAGCGCTGGTTGTTGCGCCGGCAATCCGCGCAGCGGCCGCAACCGAGCGCGCCTTTCAGAATAATTCGATCGCCTTCTTTTACGTGGTGAATCGCCGCGGCATTTTTGCCGAGCTTTTCGACGCGGCCGAGAATCTCGTGGCCGAGAATGATCGGATAATCGACTTTGATCTTGCCATGCAGATATTTTACGTCGGTGCCGCAGACGCCGCCCATCTCGACCTTGACGAGGCCGCCGTCGGGAGGAATATCAGGAAGCGGGTATTCGCGTACCTCGAGTTTGTCGGGTCCTAATAGGGTTGCTCCTCTGCTGGTGCCGGTCATATCGTCTCCTTCGCTTAGATCCTTCGCTTCGCTCAGGATGACGGAATCTAAAGATTCCGTCACTTTACCTTGTATTCTTGCGTGAGTTTATCGATAAAACCGTTCGCGTCGAGCTCTTTCACCAGCGACATGTCGATGAAACGTTCGGGATTTTCCGCGAGCACGTTAGGATGTTTTTTGCCGACTTCCTGAATCGGCAGCTCGAAGTACTCCTTGGCCGGATAAGGCTTCAAAGGAAAGTCATACTCGCGGAAATTTTCCTCCAGCACTTCGCGATCGCTGACCTTCATATACTTGGACAGCACTTTGAGGCTGAACTCATGGTTGGCCTTGTAAAAGTGAACTCCTTCGATCATCGCCTTGGTGAAGTTGACCATATCCGCGCGGCTCTTGGCCAGGTAGGGTTTGCGCGATACGAAAAAAAGACTCGAGTAAGGGATTCCCAACTTCGACGCGTCGATCAACAAGGAATAGCCCAATTTTCGGGCTTGCAGCGTCATCGGCGGGGTGAGAATGGCGGCGTCGGCGTTACTGGTTTGGACGGCGGCAATGCGGTTGGACTGATTGCCCACCTGCAGGAGGGCAACATCGGTCTCCGGTCGAAGTCCTTCGCGCTGCAGGAGATAACGGGCGGCGAAATCGGCATTGCTGCCAAAGCGGCTGATCGCGAGGCTTCTTACTTCCTTGAGGCTTTTTATCCCCTTGCGGCCGAATATCCGGTTATCCATGCTATTGCCGAGCCGGCCGAACATCGTGAGATCCAGCCCTTTCAGGGACGTCTCAATCACCACTTGGGGAGAAAACATGCCGACTTGAGCGTCGCCGGAAATCAGCGCTGCCGCGGCCGAGGTAGCACCCTGAATAAAGATGAGCTGAACTTGATTGCCGTACTTCTCAAACAGTTTCGCTTCCTTGGTGACCCAGAGCGGCGCGAACTGGCCGACCTCGCTGGTCCAGACGACATTGATCTGGGCTGCGGAAGCGTGGTGCCCGATGGGAATCAGCAAAGAGAGAACAATAATGAGGCTCGACAGATGACGGTGTACCTTCATACATTTCTCCTTTCTCACGATCAAAGAAAACTCGGTTGACGTCTCTTCCCGCTTGCTCCTATACTGCCTCGCAGCGCTTGGAATCAAGCCGAGGAGGAGTTTTTATGTACCGTTACGGACTGTGTGTGTTGTTTGTTCTTTCTACGATACACGACGTCGCTGCGCAACCGGCAACGCGTGTTATGTCAGGCTATTCGGCGGTCTCCGGTCCGCACGCGGTACTTTGGGTCGCGCGTGAGGCCGGCCTATTTGAAAAAAACGGCTTGCGGACCGACGTGGCTTACATCCGTAGCGGTTCGACCATGGGGCAGGCGCTCGTCGCAGGGGAAATTCAGATGGCGCAAATGGGCGGGCCGGCCATGCTAGCGGCAGGAGTGGCGGGGATGGACGTGACCTTCGTCGCTGTGGCATTGAACACTACTCCCATCGTCATTATGGGCACGGTGTCGAAGATGGAAGAGCTGAAAGGCAAAGCGATCGGCGTAACCCGTTACGGTTCGAACACGGACATCTCGGCGCGCTTTGCCATCCGCAAGTTCGGACTTCAGCCGGAGAAGGACGTGGCGCTTGTGCAGCTGGAGGACTATCCGGGGATCATGGGAGGCATTCAGTCGGGGCGCATCGCCGCGGGAGCGCTCGCGGATCCCTTTACCGATTATGCGAAGAAACTCGGCTATAAGGAAATCGCGGACATCGCAGCGCTTGGCCTCGAGTTTCCTTTCGTCGGTATCGCGACCAAGAAAACTTACCTGCGCGATAATCCCGACGTCGCGCAGCGCTTCGTGCGCGCCTACGTCGAAGCGATCGCGCTTTACAAAAACAACCGCGAGCTGGCCATGAAAGTGACGAGCAAGTACACCGGCATTAAAGATCCGGCGATTCTTAGTTCAACGGTGAATTTTTATGCGCCCAAACTGGCCCGCGTTCCGTACCCGACGATCGGCGGTATTCGCTTCGTTTTGGATCAAATCGCGGCGCGCGACCCCAAGGCCAAGAGTGTCAATGCCGAAGCGTTCATGGATGTGCGCTTTGTCAAGCAATTGGATGAGAGCGGATTCATCCAGCGTCTGTACCCGAAGAGTTAGTTTAGCTTTTCACCAGGACCAAGCCCATCAACGTTGCTACAGGGCCTAAGGTCGCATTGATTTTGAGTAACGTAAACCACCTTTGCCACAGAATGCGCAAAGCCTCGGGCCATGAAATAATCTCTTCGGAAGTCTCCGCCGTCCTGGCAGCGATCCGGGCGCCGTATTTGAAGACTTGCACGCCGTGATGGTAAACCATCGCGGCGAAGACAATGAGTTTGATCGACAGGGCGATGAGATAAAATGGACCGAGGCTCGAAGCGTTTGCCTGCCGGCGGAGGACTAAATTCACTATGCCGGTGATGAGCAACAGGCTTATGCTGGTCCAGACGACAGCTTCGAGAGACCTCCTGCCGGGGCCATTTAAGGGACGTTGTTGCCTAGCTGGAATAACTCTGGTATACAAAGGCTCACCCGACGGGGAGGAGTCAAAGCATGCCGAGGCAAGCAAGGTTGGATAGCCCGGGTACCCTGCACCACGTGATGATCCGGGGGATTGAAAGAAGAAGGATCGTCGACGATGAGCAAGATCGGCGGGATTTTGTTCAGCGGTTAGGCAAGCTCGCGAGCGAAACGCTGACCTCGATATACGCGTGGGCGCTGATGAGCAACCACGCCCATATACTGCTAAGCAGTGGACCCCACGGGTTGGCGAAATTCATGCGGCGTTTTCTGACCGGCTATGCGGTGAGCTACAATCTACGGCATCGTCGGCACGGGCATGTTTTTCAGAATCGGTACAAATCGATTGTGTGCGACGGGGACAGCTATTTTACTGAACTAGTACGCTACATTCATTTAAATCCGCTACGGGTGAGATTGGTAAGGGATCTCAAGGGATTAGAGCACTATCCGTACTGCGGCCATGGTGCGATATTGGGAACGGTGAAAAACGACTGGCAAGAGCGCGACAGTGTCCTTGCGCAGTTTGGCAGCCGGGGGGGAGA
>JBGPIK010000189.1:0-12083 GCA_041484845.1 Binatia bacterium
ATCTTGTTTGGAACCCGGGAAGATGGCCTACGACCTTGCTATCGCTACGAGCGGCAGCGCGGTGTTTCGCGCGAGCGCGACGCTTTTCGGGAATGGCGCGCGGGTTTCGTACCTTGACGCCGTTCAGGCGATGGCGGTGGCCGCCCATTGCGGTGAGATGGACGATATCCATGGCGGAGCTGGAACTTGCATCGGCGGCATGATTGTTCCGGCGCTGGTCGCGATGGCGGAGAGATTCGGTGGCGACGGGCGCCGTTTTCTTGAAGCCGCCGTTGTCGGTTATGAGACCACAGCGCGTGTCGGGCTCGCGATTGACGCACCGCATTTATTTGCTCGTGGATGGTGGCCAAGTTCGGTTTGTGGCGCCTTCGGTGTCGCCGCTGCCGGGGCCAAGTTTTTGGGCTGGCCCGTGGATAAAACGGTCAACGCTCTCGGCATTGCATCGCTTCACGCCGGGGGAATGATCACCGGCGGCAATGAAGGCGCGACGGCGCGCCATTTGATTTTCGGTCGCGCCGCTCAAAATGGGATTGTTTCACTATTGGCGACGGAGCACGGCCTCACCGGCCCCAAGCGCGCCTTCGAAGATCCGCGCGGTTTTTGCTGTACGCTATGCAGCGAGCCGAGATGGGAATACTTGCAGGAAACGGACCGATACCATCTGCTCGACGTTGCCTTCAAGCCGTACCCATGCGCGAGGCAGCTTCATGCCGGCGTCGAGGCGCTGCTTACATTGATCCAGCAATACTCTGTTACTCCCGAGATGATAGAGGAAATCGAGCTGTTGGTTCCGACCGCCAATGCGACCATGGTGAGTCGCGCGCTGATACCGATCAGCCGCGCTGCCACACTGGGGAGCGGCCAGTACGTCATGGCAGTCACGGCGATTCGCGCGAAGATGGATCTCAGATCATTTGAATCGGAGTTCTTGAATAGCTTACAAGTATGGAACTTAATGAGTAAAGTGAAAGTAACGGGTGAAGTTGAACTGGATCGCCATTTTCCCAAGTATTGGCCGGGTAGGGTGGTTGTCAAAACCTCGGACGGTCGGTCTTGGTCCAAAGAAGTCATCATTCCCAAGGGGGAGAGCGGTAATCCGATGAGACCAGAAGAAGTTAAAGAAAAATTCTTATCGCTTGTAATTCCGGTTCTTGGGAAAGCGACGGCGCGAACCGTTATTGAGGAGGCACGATCTTTGAGCGAGCGCGATTCTTTGGAAGGGTTGCTCTCCGCGCTTCGCCTTTCTTCTTAAACGGTATTTCTAGGAAAGCGCTTCTGACGGTGAAGCAAATTGCGAACGAGCCGGCAGAACTGCGACAACTTTCGATCGATGATTTTTCAATCTCTGCGGGTTTAATTCCCTGCAGGGTGCTGAGTAAAAGGTATTCTAAGACCTCTAGTCTGTCATTCCCGAATGCTTCTATCGGGAATCCAGACGAAATCGGAACTGGACCCCCGACCCATTCGACGTGGCTCAGGGTCGTGGTGAGCACAGTCGAACCACGATAAAAATGTTCGGGGGTGGCGCCTTTAGGACGGATTCTCAGCAGTGTTTTTTGATACCCCGCAAGGGGTAGGATCGGTTGAGGGTTCGCGAAACCCATCGTTCTAAGTGGTGAGCTTCGTCGCTGTGCGCCTCTACCCACCCTACATTTTCGGCTCTTAAAACGCGATCACTCTCGATACCCCACAGCAAGGGTATTTCGCACCGTTCTTAGTCAGACAAAAGAGACGGTAATAGATAGGCTTCACCTTCGAAACACCGCGCCAGTCCTCGACCCTATACTTTGCGGCGTTTGATTGGAGGGGTGCCCGTTCGCAGATTTTTGCGCACGACCGAGATTCTCAGTTGCTAGAGGATGTAATCGCAGCGACAGCGGTTCGAATCGCGATTGGAATCTCGACGGCTAAGGAAGTTGAACGAGGCAAGAGTTTCGCGCACAGTTACGAGTTAATGGGAAAGTTTGTGCTCATGGTTTTTCCGGCGACCAGAGGCGGCTGGCCCTGCACAATTCAATTATAGTCCGAAATAATTTCTCGTCCTGGACCCATTTCGTCCCATGGTACTGAGCTTCTCGATCGGAAGTCTTGACCCATTCCCATTCACTTAGATAACCGTGCTCCGGGTTATCGCCCCACGGCTCCTGAAACTCGTCGCCATCTCGGACAACCAGCAACTCGACATCGGCGCGTCTGAAGCGAACGTCGGCGCGCAGCCGCTGGAACGTATCTTCGTCAGCAAAAGCAAGCAGCGCCCAGAGGGAGCCGGGACGCACGTGGGTTTTTACAGGATAGGCGAGACGCCAGACCTCGCGAATGCCTGGATGCGCCCGGGTGATCTTTGTAAGGAAAGCGTCGATCTTCCGCATAAACACAAGTGGATTTACAATGTGATTAAATAGCACATTCTTAGGCTGGTCTGATTTCGTAAAGCAAGCGCCGGCGCTTAGGAATCGCAACGGTTGAAATTCTTGGCTGAGCGAACTCAGCCTGGTGAAGATGAAACATGTTTCATCCCTTGATCTCGATCCAGAGGCCTCCCTCGGTCGAAATCCGGGCACACGATGCAACCCCCGCTGTGCTCAGGAGCCGCTCTGCTTCCTCAATGGTGATCCTTTGCTTACCTATTTCCGCGTTCCATTTCTTCGAGCGCTCACCGATGGGATCGATGACCGTCTCCGGAGTTAGCGGACCGTACCCGCCGCCCACCCAGGCCCAGCCGCCGGGGCGCAGCACCCTCTTGATCTCGCGTAACAATGGTGGAGTGAGGAAAAAAAAGCGCCTCGTACCAGCACAAGATCGAATAATCCGTCCGGCTCCGGAATCGCTTCGATGGGTGCACAGCGTACGACGAGGCGGGATGAACAGCCCTTTTCACGAGCCTGATGGGCTGCCCAGCGCAGCACTCGCTCCGACTCATCTATCACCTTGGCGCAAAATCCACTGCTTTTGGCGAGCAGGCTTACGGCCAGTCCACCCGCAAAGGGACCGAGATCCAAAACATAACCCGACCGCACTCCCGAGACGTTAAGCACGTGATCAGCCATGAACGGATAGACGGGAACCCAGAGGGTATTGATCGCCTCTATAATGTCTTCATCGCGTTTCATTCATGTCGTGGTGATTGGCTTTTCGCGTCGCCGATGTCCATACCCTTGGATGCGGCGATTTTTTTAATTTAAGAACTCTCACCAACGCGTCAAACACGCTATCATTGACTTCGAACGAATTCATGTCGTCTTCCCATGATAGTACATTTTCGTTTAGGGCCGGCTCATCTTCCCATGACCGATGGCCATCGAACCTTCCAAATGCCCGCGAAACGTCTCGTGTTATCCAGCTATGACGCCTGGCACCGCCCTTGCTCTGATTTGCAGAGACCAGAATGGCTGATCCAATGGACCCAAAGGAAGGCGAAACAAAGATGGACAGATATACAAAAGCATTCTCACTGCAAATATTCGCGCTGATTCTTGCCGTTATCATGCTTGCCGCTTGTTCCGGCGGACCCATGACAACGAGAGAAAAAGGAGCGGGCATTGGCGCCCTCGGCGGGGCCGCCGCCGGCGGTATCATTGGCGCGACCGTGGGGCATCCCGGAGCTGGCGCTGCTATCGGCGGGGCCCTGGGCCTGGGTGCCGGCGCGCTCGTTGGAGATTACATGCAGGGCCAGGAACAATCACAGTACCAGCAAAATCAACAGCAGATCCAGCAGAACCAGAGGGAAATCGAACGCAATCGGCAGGAAAGTCAGCGGCTGCGTCAAACCGAATATTAGCAATCTGTGCGGCCGGATCTCGCGCCGCAAACTAGCCTTCTGTCCCCTCTTCCGGTTGCGCATACGCCGCCTTCAGAAATTTGCGGAAGATTGCGCTATCCGAATGTTCGGGATATCTAGATCAAGTGCGAACATCTGTTGCGGCGACTTCCAAGAACCGGCCGCCCCTATCGACGACTTTTTTTTACGGATGGGTGGCTGTAGCACTTTGCTTTCTCACTACCTTGGTCGGTGCCGGCATCCGTTCGGCACCCACAGTCTTTATCCATCCCTTAGAAACGGAGTTTGGCTGGAGTCGCGCGGAAATCGGCTTTGCCGTAAGCATCAATCTTTTACTTTACGGTCTTGCCGCGCCCCTTAGCGGCTGGCTCATCGATCGTGTTGGCGCCCGGCGGGTTATGGTCGGAAGCCTGGCCTGTTTGGCTCTGGGCGTTGGATTGACAACCCTGATACGGGACTACTGGCACCTGCTCTTACTGTGGGGGGCTGTCGTCGGACTGTCTGCCGGGGGTACAGCCTCCGTGCTTTCAGCGGCTGTGGCCAGCCGTTGGTTTGTCGCGCGGCGTGGCCTGGTGCTGGGCATCCTCAACAGCGCCAACTCGACGGGGCAGCTCATCTTTCTTCCTCTCATGATGACCGTGATCGTGACCGTGGGATGGCGTGGCGGCTCTTTGCTTCTTTTCTTCGTAGCGCTCGGACTGATCCCGTTCGTGGCGCTGTGGATGCGCGACGATCCCGCCGACATCGGTTTGGCCCCTTACGGAGCCGTTCCCGTCGCTGATTCCTGTGGCGCAGCGGGGTCCTCATCTGAGGATTCCGAACGCGTTCCTCTCCTTCGTGCCATGAGATCCTCGACCTTCTGGCTTTTAGCAGCGAGTTATTTTGTTTGCGGCGGAACCGCCAACGGCCTGGTGGGAACGCACCTCATCCCCCATGCGATCGACCGCGGAATCCCTGCGGTTGCTGCTGCCGCGACCGTCGGAGTCATGGGAGGACTCAACTTCGTGGGTACGACATTCTCAGGTTGGATCATTGACCGTGTGGCGCCAAAAAAGTGGCTCGCGCTCATATTCGTCTTGCGGGGCCTATCGCTTTTCATTTTACCGTTCGTCACGAACTTTTCCGGCCTCTTTATTTTCGCCGTGATCTACGGACTCGACTGGTTCGCCACTGTCGCACCCACGATCGCCATCACCTCCGATACCTTTGGCAAACGCTCGGTGGGCATCATCTACGGCTGGATTTTTGTTTTTCACCAAATGGGAGGCGCCGTGGCGGCCACGGCGGCGGGAGTTGTTCGGGTCGCGATGGGACAGTATCATTATGCGTTTTTGGCCGGCGGCGTCATGGCGATGATCGCAGCCGGTCTGGCTCTGAGCATCCGCTCGGAGCCCATCTCGCCGCCGCTCGGTGGAGGCACGGAAGTCGCACCCGCGTAGTGTTGTGACTCAGAAGTTCGTTTAAAAACTCCCAACAATGGCAGCGGCTGAACTCGCAGTCAAATCCCCCTTTGTCCGCCTTTTTCAAAGGGGGGCAGGGGGGATTTTTGGACAAACGAAACTTGCGAAATCAATTCAATTCACCAAGGTGAGAGTGACTTTGACGCTGCCGTGACGCTCGGCTCTGCCGGCTCGATGATAGTTGCCTTTGACATGACCGGCGTGCCTCAACTATAGTCGCTGGTGAGGGTTCAAGCGAGCTTTTACGGATAACGTAGCGCGGCATAACCGCAATCAAACGAAAACAGCCGAAGCCCCCTCTTACATCTTCCTCGTCGCGGGGGAGAGAAGAGAGGGGGAGTGCTGAGTGCCGTCAGAAACTTGCGCGAACGGAGAAAATTTAAAAGGACAGTAGTACGAGGAGGTTCTCATATGATTGTGCTCAGTCCGGAAGGAAAAGCGCAGACCTCGGCATCGCGCGTCGCCGCTTTACCGCGATTCTCGGATCTGCGCGGCAAGGTTATTGGATTACTGGACAATAGTAAGCCGAACGCGGATAAACTCGAAGAGCGTTTCGCGCAGTTGCTCCGAGAGCGACTCGGCGTTGCCGGTATTGTCAAGCGGCGCAAATTAACCGCGCAACAGGGTGCGCCCAAGGCATTTCTTGATGAACTGGCCTCGCAGGCGGATTTCGTCATCAGCGGTCTCGGCGATTGAGGTTCGTGCACGTCGTGGAGTGTCCACGACTCTATCGAGCTACAAAAGCGCGGCAGGTTTGCGGTGACTCTGATCACTCATGCCTTTGAGGCGTTAGCGAAATCCGAAAAAGAAGCATTTGGCGCGCCGGATCATCCGGTGCTGGTCGTGCAGCATCCCATTGGCACGGTCAAACCCGACGAAGTCAATAAACGCGCCGATGCGGCTTTTGACAAACTCGTTGAAATGCTAGTTGAACCGCAGCAGCAAAAAGCCGCAGCGGCAAGTTAACCGAAAAATCCCCGCCGGATATCCGGTGGGGATTTCATTTCTCGTGAAAATGAACTACCCCCCAGCAAGCTGCTGGGTATCAGAAGGACGATGAGTATGATCCCAAAGGCGGCACCCCCGAATGTTTTTATCGTGGTTCGACTGTGCTCACCACGACCCTGAGCCACGTCGAATGGGTAGGGGGTCCAGTTCCGATTTTGCCTGGATTCCCGCTTAAAGCATGCGGGAATGACGGTCTTCGGAAAGGAAAAATCAATCTAACGCAGCAAGCTGCGGAGAATTAGACAAAGAGAATATATATGGCACAACAAGCGTTGCAAGCAGAACGTTTTGAGGTTCAAGAGGACTTGTGGGCAGTCAATGCCTTGTTTGAAGAGAAGGGCTGGACGGATGGATTGCCGATCATTCCACCGACGGAAGAGCGCGTGGCGCAAATGCTCGCCGCGGTGAAACGCGATCCGAGCGATGTCATCGGCACCGTGCCGCCGCGATGGGCGCCCGCGACCGTGGAAAAAATTGCCATCAATGGCGTGATGGCGGGCTGTTTGCCACAGTATATGCCTTTACTGGTTGCTGCGACTGAGGCGATTACCGACCCCAAGCTTAATCTTTATTCTTTGCAGGCAACAACCGGCGGGCCGGCGGTCATGCTGATCATAAACGGCCCGGTGCGCAACACGTTGAAGATCAATGGCGGATCGAACGCTTTGGGTGAGGGCTGGCGTGCCAATGCTACGATTGGTCGTTGCATTCGTTTGATCCAACGCAATATCGGCGGTTCGTATCCGGGGACGACTTGCAAAGCCACGCTTGGATGGCCGGGAAAGTATTCGATCTGTATCGGTGAAAACGAAGAAGCGAGCCCGTGGGAGCCGCTCCATGTAGAGCGCGGCTTCGATCGCAACACGAACTCGGTGACGGCGATCAGCGCCGACGGCTCGACGCGCGCTTCGGATCTCGATAGTACAAAAGCCGTCGGCATACTGACGAACTTTGCGCAGCGGATGGAGGGACCTTCGGGACCGGAAGCGATCATGGTGATCTGTCCCGAACACGCGAAGATCATCGCCGGCGATGGTTACAGCAAGGCCGACGTCAAAAAGTTTGTCTGGGAGCGCGCTGCCTATCGCATGAAGGATCTACCGGATGAAACCTTCGCGCAGAGGGTGAAGCGTCGGCCCGATTTGAAATTGACGCGCGACAGCGTGATTCCGGTGACCGACAAACCGGAAGACATTCTCGTCGTCGTCGCGGGAGGCGACGGTTCTCAGTCCCAGTACATACACGTCTGGGGACAAAGTACGCCTCAGGGCGGGTCGACGCGGTCGGTGACGAAAGCAATTCAAGGTTGACGCACCTGAAGAGCGGTGAGTCCAAAACGTTCAAGCCGTTCAAAACGTTCAAATCGTGAGGGAGAACCGATTTGACAGGCCCCCATGAATGAACGAGCGAATTCTCTTGGCCGCTCAATCCATTTGTTCGATTCCCACGTATATCGCTGACCCGACCCCGGCCGTTCTTGGTTGCCTAAGAAAGAAACTCTCCGAAAAAGATCACAAAAGCTCTGGAGGTCGAATGGCCGCACAAAGCAAAACTAGAGCTGTCGTAGTTATGGCCGCGTTCGTCCTCGACGTAGCCGCATCGCTGGTATGGGGACAGAGCAAAAAGCCAACGACCTTTGCCGAGCTCGCGGCTTATCCCGGGCCGGACCGCGAGCAAATCTTGCTCGCCGGCGCGAAAAGCGAAGGGAAGGTGGTTTGGTATACTTCGTTGGGTGGCGGCTCCTACAAAGCGATCATCGATGCGTTCGAGGCGAAATATCCGGGCGTTAAAGTGGAAGTATACCGCGCGAATGGTTCCGACCTCGTCACGAGGATAACGGAAGAAGCCAACGCGCGCCGCAATATCGTGGACACAGTGGAATCCACCGGCGAAGTTCTTGCGGCGCTTCGTGAGGCCAAGCTTCTGGCGCCGTTTAACTCCCCCTATTTGCGCAATTATCCACCGGCGGCCAAACAAAGAGCCGACAAGGATCTCTACTACTGGGCTATCGCGCGGGAATCCTACGTCGGGTTCGGCTACAACAAGAGTAAACTCCCGCCGAGCGCGGTGCCAACCAACTTTGATGGTTTACTCAATCCCGAGTTGAAGGGGCGCTTCGCCCTGGGCACGGGCGGCAGCGGCGCTGAAATGATCGGAGCGATGCTCAAAGTAAAAGGTGAAGCTTTCGTAAAGAAACTCAAAGGCCAGGAGATTCGTCTCTTTTCGCTCGGCGCTCCGGCCATTCGAGATCAGGTCGCGTCCGGAGAAATAGAAGCGGCGCCGGTCTTTCAAACGCACGCTCTCGAGGCGGCCGAAAAAGGCGCGCCCATAGAATGGCTGCCGATGGATATTGTGCCGACGCACGCCGGCGCGGCGGTCGTGATGGCCAAACCGGCGCATCCCCGCGCGGCGCTACTCATGGCTGATTTCTTACTCAGCCCCGACGGGCAGCGAGTGCTGGAACGATTCAAGTACGGCAGTGCCGCGAAAGAATACGGTTTCAAGCGCTGGTACCTGGAAACGGATCTCTCGCGGGAAAAGTACGAACAGGAAGTCACCAAATGGGAAAACTTGATGCAGAGCATCGTGAAACGGGGCCCGTAACGAGGATTCCAATGAAAAGGCGTCTGTGGCGAAACGGCGTAAGCCTTCTTCTCCGGTTTTCCCTCTTCTCGCTGTTCTTAATCACTACGGGTTTAATTCCCCGTAGCTTCCTGCATAATGGCGATTCCAAGTCTTTCCAAGGTCCGTCATTCCCGCATGCTTTTAGCGGGAATCCAGGCGAAACTCGGACTGGACCCCCGATAAAAACATTCGGGGGTGACGACTTTGGGGCAAATTATCATAAAGTTCTTTCAATACCCCTCAGCTTGCTGCGGGGTAGTTCATCGTTCTTCTCTGCTCAAGCGGCGGAGTTGCCTGCGGTGCGCATCACCCAGGCGATCATCAATGAAAAATCATTGGCTTTGTGGATAGGCGTTGAGCAAGGTTTTTTCCGCAAGCACGGCGTGAGTGTTGAAATCATCCAGACGCGCAGCAGCGCTCAAACGCTCGCGGCGCTGGCCTCGGGTGATATACAGATCGCCGGCACCACTCCGTCCGTGGTCTTAAGCGCCGTGGTCGGGGGAATGGACGTCGCCTTCTTTGGCGGAATCGTCAACCGGGCTGACGGCGACTTTGTTGTCGCCCCGGGAATCCGTACGGCCGAAGACCTTAGAGGGAAAAAGCTGGGCGTTCAAAGTCTTGGTGGCGGAGTTTGGTCCCTGGCCATGCTGGCTCTAGATCACTTGGGACTTGAACCGACGCGGGACAAAATCTTAGTCATTGCCGTGGGTGATCAGTCCGTTCTGGTACAAGCTCTGGCTACAGGGAGGATTGACGCTACCTATTTAGGTTATACCTATAGTGCGCTCCTTAAAGAAAAAGGATTTCCCGTGCTATTGGACATTGGCAGAGCGTCGATCCCCTATCAAGGTCTGGCGCTTGTGGCGCGCCGCTCCTACCTTAAACAGAATCCGCGGACCGTTGATGCAATTCTCAGAGGCGTGATCGAGTCCGTGGCCTTTATCCAGAACCCCGCCCATAGGGAAGTCGCGCTCAAGTCGTTGGCGAAAAATCTGCGATTAACCAGCACCAAGGAGGCCGAGAGCGGTTATGAAGTGTTGCAGTGGCTCTATAGCCTCGATGTCAAGCCGAGTGTAACAGGCATACAAAACATGCAGCGGCTGCTCGCCATGACCAATCCGCGAGTGGCAGGAATCAAGGCGGAGGACGTGGTGGACGAAGGCCCTGTCCAGCGCGTGGAAAAGACAAGTTTCTATCAAGAACTACTGCCGCACAACAAAAAGTAAAACGAGATGCGATCACGGGCCGCATGAGCAAGTAGGCCAATGCTACCGTTCGCTCTATCCATCCGTATGCGTCTATGCGGAGCCTCCCTTCTAATGGGGTTTGCTTACGAAGCTCCTCTGTGATAATGCCTGCCGCGAAACGTTGCTTGGCATGAGATCGACGCATCGGCGTTAGCGCCGCGTATCACCGGGTAAGGAGGCAACTATGAAGATGAAAGGCGCACTGACGGCAACTGTTTTGCTGCTACTGTCCACGCTTGGTTTTATCGCTACCGCCCACGCTCAGGGAGTTTTTGCCGGCAAGGAGGTTCCCATCGCCGTTGGACTCGGCGATCAAACCGACCCCTCGATCAGCGGACCGATCATTTCGTTCACGGACATGTCGTCCGGGGACGCCGACGTTTACTTTTACGACGAGAGGACCAAGACAACCCATTTCGCAGCCACCGGTCCGGGGGATCAGGAGTTCTCCTCTGTCAGCGGTAACCTCATCGCCTATACGGACTACACCGGGCTTGCCCCAGCGGAGGTCTATACCTACGACATCACCACAGGCATCACCACCAACATCAGCAACAACCCTGATAGCGACCAACTGAATCCAGCGGTCTCCTCCCAGCTCGTTGCATGGGAGGACAAGCAACATGTCCCTCAACACATCTTCGTGTACATCCTCTCCAGCGGGAAAACACAGCAGATCTCGGGTGGCGGCCCCCAGGCCGCGCCGGCGGCGAGTGGCGGTCGGGTCGCGTACGAGGATTACAGCATCGGCAGCCAGGTGAAGGTTTGGGATTTTGCGACGGGTGTCACCACGACCCTGGCGGCGACGGTGGCCGGCCAGCCGGACCTCGACGGGGACAACCTCGCCTACGTCGACATGAGCGGCGCAAACTGGGATGTGGTGGTCCACAACCTGACGAGCGGCGCCGAGACGCGCCTCACTCTCCACGGCACGGGCGGGGGCTACCCCAAAATCAGCGGCGAGTTTGTTGCCTTTGAGGACTGATCCTCCGGGGCCTCGCACATCGTGCTCTGGCACTGGACTGGAGGGGAGCTTCACTATTTTTCCCCGTTGACCTCAGTACAGACCCTGGCTGCCATCTCGGGCAACCGCATCGTCTATACCGACAACCGCAACGGCAACCTCGACATCTATGCCTACGACTTCACCTTCACCTATCCTCCGCCTCCTCCTCCGCCCCCTCCTCTGGTAGGCTGCAAGAATCCGACTGGTGCGCTCGCGGATTACTGGGTGGTGCGCCGCGTGCGAGGCCTGCCGGCGATCGGCACGGCGTACTTCAACTCGACCGTCGCTAAGAAAGTAACGGTCTGTATCACGGGGACTGACGTCACGGCGGGCTGGGTTATCTTGAACCTGAACGTGGACGCGACCCCCGCTGACTTCGGCCCGGGGACGGTGTACTTCGAGCGGCCCGATTTCGTCCACAAGGGCATCAACGCATCCGCGGCGGCACTCGTGGGCCGGATCGGCGCGTCGATACACGTCCGAATCGTCCCCGCGCCATAGGAAGCATCAGACGCCGCCCTCGGTGTCTCGGTGCCAGGCCTTCGTGGCATAGAACATCATGTGGGCAGGCCTGTCGCCGTGCGCTTGTGACTTCCGATGGGCATCGACGTTAACGTCGGTGCCCACGCGTTGTCTCGCGTTGTTACTCCCAGGATCAATCGTGAACCTGTGAATTTATGGGGGCACCACCTGTAATTCGACGTACTCCTCGACAAGATTCTTACTCCAATTCCTTGTACAATAGCTCTCCCTAGGTGAGCTTAGCCCGCATTTCTCACATCAGAGTCAATCGAGAGGCGAGCTCTCCAGACCGAGGCAATGAGCCTGTGCCTTGGAGCAGCCCGCAAACCGAGTTGCTGGAGCGAACGCCCGTGGCAAAGCGTAAGCGGCGAACCGAGCACCGAACACGGCATTGAAACTGTTCGCCTCTGTGCCTCGCTCTTCCGATCTCGCCTCTC
>JBGPIK010000190.1:0-12042 GCA_041484845.1 Binatia bacterium
AAAACTCACGTAACTTTATTTATCTCATTGATAGAGCGCTTTGATAAAGCCGCTGTCACTGAGCGTCTTCACAAAACTCGGATCGACGAAGGAATTCGGGTCGGCTGCCTTCGCTTTGGGATTGTCCTTTGCGAGAAATTCCAGGACCGTCTTGACGCCGGGCATGGACGGAGCGGGAACGCTGTCGAAATACTGCGAAGCGTAGAGTTGATAAGAACGCTGTAAATAACTTTCATTGCCATGTTCGATGCGCATTTTCTTCATCATGACTCGCAAGGTTTCATTCTTGTTCCTCTTGAAGTAAGCGATGCCTTCGACATAAGCCTTGATAAACCGGTTGACGAGAGCCCCGTGAGCGTGGTTATACGCGCGCGTGGAGGCGAGCATGTTCTGCAGATAATGAATCTCCATGCTCGCGGGATCGCCGAGCGTTCTAAAGCCGTTATCCTCGGCGACGAACAACGTCGGGTCCTGAAGCATGGCGCCGTCGATGCCGCCTTTCTGCAGGCTGATCAGCATGATCGGCGATGCACCGACCTGGATTACTTGGATCTCCTCCGGACTGATTCCCCATTTCCTCAACATGAGGAGGAGCGCGAGGTGACCGGACGAGCCCAGAGTCGTAACGCCGATCTTTTTCCCTTTGATTCCCTCCGGCGTTTTGATCTCGGGACTAACCATCAGGCGCTGAATGCCCTTATTGTTGCCGGCCGCAACCATGACGACATCGCCGCCGTTCAGCGCAGCGCTCATTGCCGCTCCACCGCCGGTGGTCGCAAACTGGAGATCGCCGGCCAATAGGGCGCTAACGGCCCGCGTGGCGCCCCCGCCGACGAGAATGATCTCGGCTTCAATTTCGTATTTTTTGAAAAGGCCTCTTTCCTCGGCGACCCATAGGGGGCCGTTGGCGAGACTAAGCGCTGACAATCCGACCCGGACTCCGTCGGCGGCGTGCAGTTGATCAGGACGGAGCGCAAGCGCAGTTTGGAATAAAAGCAAGATGCAAATCAGGGCTGTGATTGCTCTTGCGGCTTCTCGCATACTCATTCTCCATTCAAAGAACGCGGCAACAATCGTAGAGGTAGCATAGTATTACACAACCGCCCAAGTTAGTTGTCGGTGGAGCCCCACGGCCTTAGCCTACTCCGCCGAAGTAGCTTCGGCTACGAAGGCCGGGCGGCCGTGGCACCTCACCACACGCTTCGTAGGGCGGAACCCTCTCCGACCTTCGTCGGCCGTAGCCGACTTCGGACGGCGAAGGCCGAAGCGCACCCTCCTTGCCTACTCCGCCGAAGCAGTCGCTTCGGCTGCGAAGGCCGGGCGCCAAGGCTACGGGGAGGGTACCCACCTCGCATTCATCCACGGGTTTACACCCGTGGCTTTCTGCGCAGGAGGGTAAAATAGGCGCGAGCAAGGACGGACGTCAAGGAAAAAAGAGGCGGGTGATGACCATTCGGCTGCGGACAATCTCGCAGATCATGTCGCCTTTCATGACTCGAGGGCTTGCTGTTTTTCTCAAAACGCTTAAATTCTCTGTTCTCAGTTGACATCCCGGAGCCACTCCCATATATGCTCGGTGCCATTGACGCTCGGTCGTCGCCTCGACACTCAATTTGTGCTCATAAGACTTGCTCGTCATAGGGAGGAGTACTCATGAAGCGCTTGGGTTTGTTCGTTCTATTCCTGCTTTTTACATTGGATCACCCGGCCGGTCATTTATTCGCTGCCCAACCGCAAAGACAACCTGCGAGTAAGCCGGAAGCCAAAGATATGCGGCTGGTCGGCTACAATGATCTCCAGGCACGATCTGCGTATCAGCCGGTTATTCAGCGCCGGGGAAATCGATACATCGCCTATATCGGACTTCACGGTGGCGCGGCGCTC
Organism: Binatia bacterium; assembly: GCA_041484845.1. GTDB lineage: Bacteria > Desulfobacterota > Binatia > UBA9968 > UBA9968 > JBGPIK01. The sequence goes on from JBGPIK010000190.1 coordinate 1,885, forward strand.
AATCCGATCACCGAAAAAACGGAACCTAATGGCACCGCCATAGTCGATGTAACCGATCCGCGTAAACCACGGTTTCTCGGCCATGTGCCCGGCTCGGCCGAAGGTTCGGGTGAGGCCGGCGGCGCGCAAATGGTTCGGGTCTGCAACGGCAGTGAACTTCCCAAGGGCGACCCGACCAAAGTCTACTTGCTTCGGACGGTAGGGAATCAGGGGGATGAGATCCTCGACGTTAGCGATCCGAGCAAACCGACATTGGTGAGCACCGTGCTTTCGGGCCTCACCGCGACGCACAAAAACTGGTGGGAGTGCGATACCGGCATCGCATACATTGTCGCTTACAAAAAGGGAGATGGCTGGAGGAGCCGTGGGGTAAAAATCTTTGACCTGAGCGATCCGGCGCATCCCCGATTCATCCGCGATTACGGCGCGGTCGGACAAGAGCCGGGCTCGACAATAGAGCCAGTGCCGCAGCCCCTGCACGGGCCGATTCGACTCGGCAACCGGGTTTACTTCGGCTACGGCACGAGTGCCAGCGGGATTCTCCAGATCGTCGATCGCGAGAAGCTGCTGAAAGGGAATCCTGCCTCGCCCGACCCGTTTGCTCCGACGCCGGAAAATATTCTCTATGCGCAGATCGGCCGGCTCGACACTTACCCGAACGGGGGAGCGCATACGACTTTGCCGGTTCTCGGTATGCCGATCGCGGATTTTGCCAAAAACACCCAGGGGAAGACGGCGGATTTTGTTGTCTTGGTCAATGAAGCGACACAAAACGAATGCCGCGAGAGTCGTAAAATGGTTTTCTTCGTGGATATCACAACCGAGACCAAACCGTTTTCTGTGGCGAATTTTCAGGTCCCGGAAAAGAGTGGAAACTTCTGCTCCCGCGGCGGCCGTTTCGGCACCCACTCCAGCAACGAATCGATGACTCCGATCTTCTACAAACGGATGGTGTTCATCACTTATTTTAATGCCGGGGTGAGAGCCGTCGACATCCGCGATCCCTACCGCCCGAAGGAAGTGGCATATTACATCCCGGCCATTACCGCCAATACAGACAAGCGCTGCGTGCCGAATCCAGGCGGGGACGAAAGCTGCAAAGTTGCGATTCAGACGAATAACGTGGAAGTGGACGACCGCGGGCTTATCTATATCGTCGATCGCGCCAACACCGGCATGCATATTTTGGAGCTCACGGGAGCGGCGCGAAAGGTTGCCCATTTTGAGTAGACAATAATTCGCGACGAGTTCCCTAGAGAAAGGAGACTCCTATGAAGATAAAGTCACTCCGGTTCAGTTTGATGATCGCGTTCGTGTTGGTTGGATTGAGTCTGTTCGCCAGCACGAGCGGCTTTTCTCAGCAGAAAGCTCAACCGATCGTTATTGGGGCTCCTCTTTCTACGCAGTATCTGTACGGTTGGGATGCCCAAAGGGCCATGCTTCTCGCCGTAGAAGAGATCAATGCCAAGGGCGGCGTACAGGTAGGGAATGGCCGCAGGCCTTTTAGGCTTGAAGTGCTCGATACAAGAGATCTTGAGCCCGGCGTTCCGCTCTCTGAAGCGCTGCTGGTGGTCGAAAAGCTCATTCTTGAAAAAAAAGCGGACGTTCTCGTCGGAGGACCTGTCCGTTCCGAAGCGGCATTGGCGGCTATGGATCTTATCTCGAAGCACAAGAAAGTGTCGATTTTGACGACCGGCTCATTAACGCCGGCCTACCATCAGCGTGTCCGGGAGAACTATGGCAAGTACAAATACCTTTTTAGAATTACCAGCGAGGCCGGACAACTCGCCAAGGAGGCGATAGACCTGCTCGAGAGCTTGAAGCAGGAGCACGGCTACGATCAAATTTTTATCATGGTGCAGGACGTTGCCCACGCTCGCGCGATCGGCGAAATAGTGGGCAAGACTCTCGGCTCGAAAGGATGGAAGGTGCTGGGAACAGAAGTTTATCCGACCGGCGCCTTGGATTATTCCACCGGGTTGCTGAAGGCGAGAGACCAGAAAGCGCAGATTCTCTTCGTATGGATGGACCATCCGGAAATCGCCATCCTGGTGAAGCAGTGGAAGGAAATGAAAATTCCGGCACTCCCCATTGCAGGCATTTCCAGCGCGGTGGAACAGCCCGGAGGCTGGGCGAATACCGACGGCGCGGTCGCCTATTGGGTCGCTTCGCCGGCCAATGCGGGGAACGCGCCGTCGAACGCGACGCCGCTGACAATGAAATTTTACGAAGCCTACAGGAAGCGCTGGCTGGTCGAGCCTGAAGGATATGGTACTTCGAGCAGCTACACCGCTGTCTATGTCCTGGCAGACGCCATCAGGCGCGCGGGCTCGTTGGACTCCGATAAGCTCGTGGCCGCATTGGAAAAAACAGATTTTACCAGCGTCTATGGCAAGATTGCCTTTGATCCAAAGAGTCATCAGGTGATCCCCAGCTATAATCCAAAAGAAGGAGCGGTCGGCACCTGGTTTCAATGGCAGGATGGGAAACGAGTCGTTACCTGGCCGTCGACTATCGCCATGGGAAAGATCCGCATTCCTCCCACGCTGAATCCGACGACGGGCGACGCCAAGTGATGGTATGCTGCCATCCCTTTTTATTTATGGGCTGATCAACAGCGTTACTCTGGCACTCACCGCGCTCGGCTTCTCATTGACGTATGGAATCAGCAGAGTCGCCAACTTTGCCCATGGCGCTCTTTATGTCTTGGCCGGCTTCTCGGCGTGGTTCCTGATTAATCGCCTGCACCAGAATTATTATGTCGCGGCGCTTCTGGCGATTTTACTGATCAGTCTCATCGGCGCGGCGATTTACCGGCTGGCGCTGATTCGCGTGCGCGGCATGCCGCTTTTGGAGATCATCGTGACCTTCGCGCTCGGCACGGCGGCGTTGGAAGCGTTGCGCTTTTTCGGCTTTCTTGGCTCCAATTACAGTCTTCCGCCGCTTTTTCGTGGCAGCGTAAATTTGCTAAGCGTGCCGGTGGATATGCAGCGGATTGCACTGGTTGTTAGCGGCGGAGCGCTGGTCTTTATCCTGTGGTTTTTGACTCACCACACGCGCCTCGGTCTCGCATTTCGCGCTATGGCCCAGGATGAACAAGCGGCAATGATGCTGGGCATTGATTCCGATCTCATGGCGACCCTCAGCCTTGCGCTCGGTGCGGCGCTCGCCGGACTCGCCGCCATCTTGCTTTTGCCTTTGAGTTTTATTGCCACGGAGTCGGGGGCCAATATTCTCGTTTCCGCCATCGCCGTTTGTATCCTCGGCGGGCTTGAGAGCCCAGCGGGCGTAATCGTGGGAAGCCTGCTCATCGGCTATGCGCAGATCGTCACCGTCGCTTATCTAGGAGCGCATTATCAGATGATTGTCGCCCTGTTTGCGATCCTGGTCACTTTGATCCTGAAACCTTCGGGCCTTTTCGGAAAACAAAAAGAGTTGGAGGAGAGGGTGTAGATCATGGCTCGCCGTTTGGAAAGAATCGATCGGCCGATCAAAGTGCTCAGCGAAGACATTTACGCGCTGGGCTCGATCTCGACCATGCTTTACGTTGCCGCGCCGCGGTTCTTTCCGGCGCTGCTCGTTCTCATGCTTCCGCTGCTATCGCCCGGCGGCTACATCGATAGAGTCGTGATCCTTACAGCCATCTACGGCTTGTTGGCGGTGAGTTGGGACTTCATCGTGTTATCGACCGGCCTGGTCTCGCTTGGGCAGGCATTGTTCTTTGGTGTCGGGGCTTATCTCGCCGGCCTCCTTAACCTGCACACGGGGTTGCCCCCTTTGTTAACGCTAGTGCTTGCGACCGTCCTTGGCGCTACCGTCTGCACGATCCTTTTAGCTCCTTGCCTGCCGCTCAGAGGAATTTATTTTGCCATGACGACTCTCGTCTATCCGCTGCTTATCGCGCGCATCATCGAGGCTACCGCCATCGTCGGCGGTACCGACGGTCTCGTCGGCGTGGACTCATTCCCCAATGAGTGGTTCGAGCGTTACGTGATTTTGGTTTTTCTTCTCGGCGCGACCTTTTCTTTGCGGCGATTTATGACGACCGATCTCGGACTCGTACTGCGCTCGATCAGCGACAACGATCAGGCGGTGCGTGCTTCGGGGATTAACATCACGTCGCACAAGCTCATCGCACTCTGGATCGGCGCCGCCCTGGGCTCATTCGCCGGCGCCTACTTCACGCATCTTTACATGTTCGTGGGACTCTCGGCCTTTTCGCTCGATCTCTCTATTCTGCCCATCGCCTGTGCCGTCGTGGGCGGGATCGGCACGCTGGCGGGCGCGGTCTTAGGCGCTTTTATTTTGGTTCCGTTGGCAGAGATGCTGCGTGACCTCGGAACGCTGAGGATTGTATCGTACAGCATTCTCTTGGTGGCGCTTGTTCTCCTTAAGCCCGAAGGACTCCTGAGTTATTTGAAGAGAAAATACGAGCAGGTTGAGCGCTGGGTGGAGGTTTAATCCAGTTGAACTTTTGAATCTTAAGCCTGGAACACGTCGAAAAGTTCGATAGTTCAAAAGTTCAACGGTTCCAGTCGTTCAAATCGTTCAACTTGTTTGAGTCCCATGGATATCCTAACTTTAAAGGACGTTTCGAAAAGTTTCGGCGGCATCAAAGCGCTGGATCGGGTGAGCTTTACCGTCGCAGCGAATGAAGTTGTGGGAATCATCGGACTGAACGGCTCCGGGAAAACCACTACCGTCAACGCCATCAGTGGCTTTGTGAAACCGGACTCAGGCCGGATCGAATTCAAGGACAAAGAAATCAGCGGTTTTCCGCCCCACAAGATCGCCGCTCTCGGCATTGCGCGCACGTTCCAGACCGTGCGGCCGTTTCACAACCTGCCGGCTTTCAAAAATCTCATTATTCCGCTCTACTCTCCGCGGATTAGAAAGTTTACTGCAAGCGGCCGTTGGGGTGACCGCGACGCCGTCGCGCTGGATCTTCTGGAAGAAGTCGGCTTCGAGCGGGATTCTTATGTTCCGTACAAGCCGGCTTCGACTCTTCCCCATGGCTATTTGCGCAGGCTCGAACTCGCTCGTTGCCTCGCGCTTAGACCTGATCTGCTCATTACGGACGAGCTTTTTTCCGGGCTGAGCACTTCCGAGGTCGGAAGCATGATGCCTCTGATCGAGAAACTTCAGCAAAGAGGCATGACCCTAATCATGGTCGAACATCGCCTGAGAGAACTCTTTCGCGTGGCCAGTAAGATCCTTGTAATGGATCGCGGTCGAAAAATCGCCGAGGGATCCCCGCGCGAAATCATCGAGAACACCGCGGTAAAAGAGACCTATCTCGGAGCGGAGCTGTGAAGAATGGAATAATGGAGTGATGGAGCGTTGGAGTCATGGGTTTCGGACAATACTCCATTACTCCAGCACTCCAATACTCCGATTGAACGTTCATGCTTGCCATTGAAAATCTGATGGTCTTCTATGAGAACGCACTCGCCGTCAATAATGTAAGTCTTGAAGTGCGCGAGGCGGAAATCGTTGGGCTTCTGGGCTCGAATGGCGCCGGGAAATCGACGCTGATGTATACGATCTCGGGCATTATTCTGGATCGGAAAATCAAAGAGCAGAGAAGAGGCGGCGAGAAGATAACGGTCATGGGCGAAATCCGTTATCGCGGTCGGGATATAGGTCACCTCAAGCCAAGCTTGCGCGTCAAAGAGGGAGTCGTGCTTTGCCCGGAGCGCAGGCGCATCTTTCCGGAAAGCACGGTCCTTGAGAACCTGAAAATCGGCGCGACGTTGAGAAGCCGTTCGGAGGCGCAGCAAAGCCTTCGCTACGTTTGGCAACTGTTTCCGCCTTTACTTGAATTGCGCAATCGGACTGCCGGTTTTTTAAGCGGCGGCGAGCAGCAGATGCTGGCCATTGGCAGAGCGCTGATGGCCAAGCCTAACTTGCTGCTGTTGGATGAGCCGTTGTTGGGTCTGGCTCCCGCGCTACAGCTCAAAGTGATTGAAGCGATCCGCACCATCGGGCAACTGGGGATTACCGTTCTAGTTGCTGATCAGTACGCGCGGCCTCTCCTTCCCATTATCGACAGAGGTTATGTGATTGAAAGCGGATCGATCACCGTGACCGGAACGGGAAAGGATCTGATGGATAATCCTCATGTGAGATCGGCGTATTTTGGCATGTGAAATGGAGCCGCTGCTTAAACAAATGATCGAGGAGGAAAAGACGATCCTCACTGCTTTTGAGGCGAGCGCCGAGAAATATGCGAATAAGTGCGCTCTTATATTTCTAGGCACTCGTTTTAGCTATCGTGAATTGAGAGATCTCATCTACCGATTCGCTACGGCCGCAAGCGGGCTGGGGATAAACGCGCATGACCGCGTTCTGATTTACTTGCCTAATTCGCCGCAATGGTTGGTGGCCTACATCGGCCTGCAAAAAATCGGCGCCGTCCCGGTTCCGGTGTCTCCCATCTATCCCCCCTATGAGCTCACGTATTTGCTGAATCACTCGCAGTCGAAGACGATTATCTGCGCCGATACTAATTTTGGCTATGTCAAGGAAGTCCTGCCCAAAACCCATGTGGATAGGATCATTGTGACGCGCGTGGCCGACCTGCTCCCCATCGGCAAGAGAGTTTTTGGTAAAGTGTTTGACAAGCTCATGAAGGGTTCCGTAAGCGGCGAAAGCAACGTGTTTTCTTTCCGGCAGCTGATACGAAAATATCCTCCGGCCCCGCCGCACGTGAACATAGATGCAAAAAGCCATATCGCGCACATCCTGTACACCGGCGGGACAACGGGCTTTCCCAAAGGAGTTCCGCACGGCCATTTGGAGCTTCTGAGCGGGATTGTCGGCATCCGGGAGGTCTATCGCGCCGCCATCAAGGAAGGCGAAAACACACTCGTGATGCCCCTTCCGCTGTTTCACATGTTTTCACAGGACATGATTTTCGCGCTCGGCCTGCATTTGGGAAATACCGTCGTCATCGCGCCGAAGCCCAACATCGATGCCGTTTCGGCGGCGGTGCAAAACTATAAGGGGACGCTGCTCACCGGTGTACCGAGCCTTTACCGGCTGATTCTGGAAAATGAGCGTTTCGATTTTTATGATTTGAAGAGCCTCAAATATTGCTGGAGCGCCGGCGACGCGCTTCCTAGCGAAGTTTCGTCGCGCTGGCGGGAAAAAGTCGGCATTCCAATCTATCAAGTCTATGGTTCCACCGAATGTGTCTGCATATCCGTGACTTCGCCGTCGCGGGAGCCCTCGCCGCGCGGAGTTGGCCGCCTCATTCCGACGCGGCTGGCCAAAGTGCTCGATTCGGAAACGCAGAAGCCTGCGCCGCTGGACGAAGGAGGTGAGTTGCTGGTGAGCTCTGATTATTCGTTTGTCGTAGAAGGGTATCTCGATAATCCCGCGGAAACTAAAGAGAGCTTTATCGAGCTTGACGGCAGAACCTGGTGCAAGACCGGCGACCACGTCAAAATGAGCGCTGACGGTGAGATCGAGTTTATTGATCGCAGGGCGGACCTTATCAAACACAAAGGATACCGTGTCTCCGCGGCGAGAGTGGAATCGGTTCTGCAGGATCATCCGGCGGTAGTCGCTGCTTGTGTCGTGGGAGTACCGGATGTCGTAGCCGGCGAGCAAGTCAAGGCGTTTGTGATCCTGAAGGCGGACGTTCGCGGTGTTACTTCCTCCGACCTCACCAAACATTGCCGTGAGAGACTTTTGCCTTATGAGGTGCCCGACTACATCGAGTTCAGAGACATGCTGCCGAAATCCAAGATCGGAAAGCTCCTGCGCAGAGAAATGCGCGATGAAGAGCAAAGAAAAGTAACCGGCCGCGTTAAGCCGGAGGAGGTCATTCCATGAGTCACAATTGCGGCGCACTTTGAAGCGCGCTTTACGACAACGTGGCGAAAACAATAATGGCATATCACGGATAAGACCTTCTGGGAGGATCCGTCATGAGACTAAGGCGAACAAAGCAATCTTTCCTTGTCGCGATGTGTTTTATTTTCGGAGTTGTCTTGACTCATTCGAAAGTTCTGGCGGCCGATAAGCTGGTTGCTCTTTATTCCGCGCGGGTGATGTCCCAAGCGATGCCTTGGATCGCCCAAGAGGCGGGCCTGTTTAAGAAATACGACCTTGATCTTCAGCTCGTTTACGTAGGGGGCGGGCCACCGGCGGCGGCTGCGGCGCTTGCGGGCGATACCGAAGTGACGCTGGTGGGCGCTTCGTCGATCGTTCGCCCTTTCGTTCAGGGAAGCAGGGATCTGGTTTTTATCGGAGCGATAAAAAATATCTTGACCCATAGCATTCTCGCTAAACCGGACATCAAGAGACCTGACGCCCTGAAAGGAAAGAAAATCGGGGTCACACGGATTGGCAGCAACCCACACTACTTTGCGGTCCAAGCTCTTCGTCATTTTGGTCTTGAGAGCCGAGATGTCGCCTTCATCCAAACCGGAGGAGCGCCCGAGACGCTCGCGGCTCTGGTGTCCGAATCCATCGATGCCGCGGTATTGACAGCGCCGACGGATTCCCAAGCCATCGCGCTCGGGTATCATTATGTTATCTACGGACCCGATCTGCACATCCCCTACGCGGCGACAACTCTGGTCACACGCAGACCCATCATCGCGAAGCGCGGCGCGGTGCTGGGCCGGTTCATGCGAGTGATGGCGGAAGCCGCGAAGATTTTGCATACGGACAAAGAGTTCACCTACAAAGTTCTGGCCAAGCAGTTACGCCTCGAGGACCGAAAGATTCTCGAAGCAAGTTACAATGGAGAGATCAAAGCGCTCGAGACCAAAATGATGATCAGACCGGAGGCGATACAGAGCACCCTCGATGAAATCGCGCCGAGCGAGCCACGCGCTAAGAACATCAAGCCGCAGGAACTCATTGATACGCGTTATCTCGACGAGATGGAAAAGAGCGGTTTTTTCGACCAACTGTGGTCCGGCAAGCGGTAAAAAAACTCACCACGGAAACGCAGGACGTGAGAAAAAATCCGTTCATGGTTCCACAGGCTCACCACGAACGGGTCAGCGCAATATAAATTCAAGGACTTAGCCGTTCGTCCTGAGCGCGCGTCGACACGCGATCGGCTATTTTTTCTCACGACCGCAGAGGACACGGCGGGAAATAGTTAGCCACAGCAAATGGCCAGGTATCATAAGATATGGCTGCCCGTTCCAAAGGCGTCATCCGCGAATGTTTTAATCTCTGCGGCTCAATTCCCCGCAGCTTGCTGCGAGGTAGTTCATTCTTTTCCGGCCAAGATGCGTTAGATCGCGTTTGAACGGTAGCGCTCAATCTGATAGTTTCCAACGCCGCTAGTTCTTCGGAGGGATCGCTATGAATAGACGAGTTGCCCTCTCTTGTAACCTCTTCCTGCTAACCGTTCTTTTTGCCTTCGGCGCCAGCCGCGCCTCGTTCGGCGCAGAAAAACTCATCGGTCTCCAATCGGCGCCGAGTATGGCCATGTCCTTGCCGTGGTTTGCCGAAGAGGCGCGGCTTTACTCGAAATACAGCCTCGACTTTCAACTTGTTTACATTGCTTCGTCGGGGATCGTGACCGCGGCGATGAGCAGCGGCAGCGGCGAAGTGGCGATCGTCGGCGCTGAGGGACCGATCCGCGCTTATATTGGTGGCAACACCGATTTCGTTTTTATCGGCGCGGCGAAGAATGTTCTTACCCACAGCCTGATGGGCAAGCCGGAGATCAAGAAACCCGAAGATTTGAAGGGCAAAAAGATCGGCGTTGGCCGCATTGGGGGCAACGCGCATTATTTTACGCTTTACGGGATGCGCAAATACGGATTGGACCCAACTCGAGACGCTAAGTTTATTCAGACCGGCGGCGCTCCTGAAACCTTCGCGGCGTTAGCGTCGGGCGCGGTGGACGCCGCCTCCCTGACCACTCCGCAGGACACCCGTGCGGCCTTCGCGGGATTCAACTACGTCATTAATGGGCGAGATCTGCGCCCGCCCTATGTGGCCGTGGGTTTTGTGACCCTGCGATCGAGCATCGCCAAACGGCCAAAGGTGATCAGTCACTTTATGCACGTGATGGCGGAATCATTTAAGCTTATGATTTCAGAGCGTGATCTGGCTTACAGATTGATGGCGAAGAAGATCAATTTGACCGACCGCAAAGTGTTCGATGCGGCTTACAACGGAGAG
>JBGPIK010000191.1:0-12000 GCA_041484845.1 Binatia bacterium
AGATAACCCGGGAGCTTACGCAACGCGTCGACGTCCGAGGCAAGTTCGAGATACTTCTCTGGACTTGCCTCTACGTATACGGAGCCGAAGACAAACACTTCGTCAGGAGTGCGCGAGTCAATAACCTTGGCAACCGGCTTCCCTGAGCGGATCGCTCCTATCTGGTCTTCACTCAAGCCAACAAACTCTCGGAAGAATCTATACGGCTCGTCCGAGACCTGAGCTTTAGTGACAGGTGCCATCAGTAGCAACGCGATTGCAAGCACGATACAAAATCTGGTGCTCATCATTGCCTTTCACCCCCATTATTCTTGTCGACCCACCTCTCTTCATCACTGTCATGCAGGTGGCCCCGACTGCTGCCCAGAAGATGGACCGCGCCCGCCGGCACAAAGCCAACGTCAATCCTGCGGTACCCGTTACACCAAACAGATTTGCAATGAGCATATTCCCACCTTCGTAGGTCCCGAGGTTACCCGGACTCAGCGCGCCAACGAGGTTGATCACCTTGGTCAAACCTTCCAATGCAATTGCGCTGACCAGGCCGACATCTGCTCCCATGAATCTCAGGATGAGGTACACCTCCAACACTGCCATCGCGTGCCAGAGGAGATTGAGCATCAGGCTCGCACAAAACGCGACAGGCTCTTCGCGATAAAAGCTGAGCAGGTTATGTTCGGCTGAATCAATAACCGACAGCTTGTCGCTGACTAGTCGGTGAAGCCGCGGCAATCGCCCAATCGCTCTAGCGGCGTTTCCCATCAGCCGCCACCCACTTGCGACAGCCACAGCTGAAATGGCCACTATTGCAATGAGAACGGCAGCGAGCAGCAATGCGTAAATTCGCCACCGACCATCAACAAGAGGAGCAAGCAATAAAGTAGCGGTGATTCCCCAAACTGTGACCGCTACCGCTGTGAAAGCATGCAATCCTCCATCAATCGCGGAAGACGATATTCCATTCGCTAGTGGCACAGCAGAACCAAGCATGGAAATGCGCAGGCCCTCCCCAAATAGCTTTCCGGCAAAACCAAGTTGCCCGACAGCATCAGAGACCAACTGCGCTCCAAGACTGCGGGACCAGGAAAGGGCGCTGATATCGCATGCAAAAGTCTGTCGCCAGGCCCATGTCTTAATCAGCTGAGAAAGGCCTCCCAGAATGATGATCAAAGCCAGGCCCCAGCCGACTGCCTGGACTTGCTTCCAAACAGCCCCGGGACCGGTTCGATGCAGCACGTACCCCAGCAGGCTGACCCCAAGGACTGGAACGAAGGACCGGAAAATAAATCGAGGGAGATAGCTGAAGTTAGGCACCACACACCTCACTAACGGCTGCTTCATCCTCTCTTATTGGAGCGGAGTGGTTCGCATCGTCCGGGGATTCTGCTGGAACGCGAATGGGAACGAGAAAACTACTTGCGAGAAGATAGGAGTAAAGGTGTTCGAGAGGAGGCGTGAAACGCAGCTGTTCAGCGGAGACCCAACCTTTCGTTTCATTCCATTCCAGGTCGATAGCTGAAAAGACTTTGATCGCCTCCTGTAGATCTATTGCAGTCATCGGATAAGCATAGATGCGTACGTTCTGAGCCAGGAGACGCGCGAGGGCTTCAAGAAGCCTGCCTTCGAGATTGAAATAGGGATCATCGAAGGCCCTGATCAAAAGCGAGAGTCCAACGATAAAGCGCAGCGGAGCTTTTGTATACCGATTCACGAGCGCCGTCATGTTGTATAGCTCGCGTTCGCGGAATAAGAGGACATAGCCGCCTTGTGCCAGAAGCGCATTGATCCGAGTCAGCAGGTCGGAGATTTCTGGGGTTGACTGTTGTGCAGCGATTGGAGCCGCCGACAAGCAGAAGCAGCCAATAGGAACAGAAGTAGATTCTCCCAATTCCCGACGAAGCTCTTGAATGCCCGCCACGAGCATTTGCGTATGAATTTGCGCATGAACGGGATCCACATGACCGAAGTATCCTGGTGCCAGTACAACAGCTTTGTTGTGCAGGAATTCGTTAGGAGGCAGAGCTTCGCCCGAAGGCGAAAAGCACACAGCCTCGGCAAGTCCCGCATGCACCAGATAAGCTAGGATCGTGGGGCGATCCCAACTCGCAAAAGCTGGTCCGCGAAAATCCACGCAATCGATCTCTATCCGTTCTCTTACGACATCCTGAGCGAGTCCTTCGAAAAACGATTCCTTTGTCTGTAAGTGATAGAAAGCAGCGTAGAGGAGATTGACGCCCAGAATACCGATGGCTTCCTGCTGGAGAACGTTGGAAGAGTCCCGCATGTTGATGTGCAGGAGAATGTCGCTAGGTTCTCCGCCAGGACGCGACTGGAACCGAAGTCCAAGCCAGCCGTGGGCCTCGTTTGTTCCGGCGTAATTTCGCGCCGACACGGTATCGACAAAAGAGAAGAAGCGCTTGTCTTTGCCGCGAGTCTTGTCTAACTGGCCGAGCAACTGAGTCCACTCGGTTTCCAGCATGGCTTCCACCCGCTCCCTGGAGACATAGCGTGAACCGGTCCCGTAGAGACTGTCGCTGACCTCCTTGTCGTAGGCAGAAATGCTTTTCGCAACAGTGCCAGAGGCACCACCGACGACGAGAAACCAACGGGCCACTTCCTGCCCGGCACCGATTTCGGCAAAAGAACCGAATGCGGATGCATCGAGATTCAAAGTCAGCGCTTTGCGATGAGTATCAAGTTTTTCAGTGGACGGCATATTCAGGCTCCGATGTAGTTACCTTTTCCGAGTGTTGGATCTGTTAGGACCAGATGGGTCGCCGTTTGTGGGAGGCTCCCCCAACTCGTTCAGATGCGCGCTGCCATTCGGAGCCACACGCAAATTCAGACGCTCGCACACATCGAGCACGTAAGAATTGGGGGCGACGAACTCCGCTCCGAACTGGCCAAGAAAAGACAGCACTTCTTCCCCAGCCGCGTCGATGAATACCACTTCCGTCAGATCGACGAGCAGCTTTCCGCGCGCGGCGAAGCGCGCTGTCAGCGTGCGAGTGTGCTCAGCATCATCACCGGTGAATCGGCCTTCAAGTCTTAAGATCAAAGTATCAGCCGAATCGCGTATTTCGACGCGGAGCATCACGCCTCCTTAGCATGTGAGTAGCCGGGAAGTACCACTGGCCTCGCCAGTTTCAACGAGCGTTTCCCTACGAACTAACGACCCATCAAGGAGCAGGTCTAGTGCCAGATAGCAGCTGCGGTAAGTTATTCGAATCAACGGATATTACGGGATTCGTTCGGATGGAACGTGCCCTCATGCGGGCAAAGCCCCGATGTGGGCACGGTGTGGCCTTTGCCAAAGTAGCAAAAAGGCCAAGCTGGCTATTTTTCGAGATGGCAGGCAGCAGCAATCTGCCGAATCGCCAACTCCCCCATCGGCAGCAGGTCAGCCACCGACAGTTGTCTGCCGTTCCTAAATAGAATCGGACAGGCCTCGCGATTGTGCCCGCGTTCATCGCCCACGATAGTCACTCGCGGCAGCATTGCCCGCATTCGGGCACGTAGGCTGCGGCTGGATACATCAGCCCCTAATAAATCCAACAACTTGCGAGCCGCACAGGTTGGCATGGTCCCTGCATTACTCACAGCCAGGAACCCAAAATGAATCCACTGATCAAAAAACACACACAGGGCCCGACAGAACGTCGGACCCTGAAAACAATTCTATCTCGCGTGTCTCTGATTCTGTGGCTCCAGCTCACCCTCCTTTCGGTTGCTTGGGCACAGACGCCGGAGCCCGCTACCACTACCGCGCCGCTATTGACCTTGGACGAAGCGATCCGGATTGCAAGCGGCACTAACCGAGACATCCACATCAGCAAAATTGAAATTATCAAGGCGCAAGAGACAGTCGCGCAGGCCAAAACAAATTATCTCCCGAAGCTGGATGCGAACGTTCTTGCAGGAGCGCCGCTGCAGCCGCTGAATTTTAGAGTACCCGCTGGCAGCTTCGGCACCTATCCCGGAACTGGTCCTATTCCCGGAAAGGATTCAAACATTCACTCACCTGTGCGGTTCGGCGCGTTCGTAAATGCCTCCGCGGCACAACCGCTCACACAACTTTTCAAAGTAAATCTTGCTGTCAAGCAGGCCCGACTCGGAATCGACCTCGCGAAGGAAGGAGTGCGCGCTCAAAGTCACGACACTGTGCGACAGGTGAAGGAAGTCTACTACCAAGCGGCGCAGCTACAGGCGCAAGTCGCCAGCGCAAGAGCAGCTGTTCGGTCGTTGAGCGAGCTGTCCACGTTAACGGAGCAGCGGTTCGCACAGGAGACAGTTTTGCTGTCCGACTCGCTCACAGTAAAGGCCAAGCTGAAACAACAACGCTACCAGTTGCTCACTGCGGAAGACGCCTTTGAGCTACAGAAGCAGAACTTGAATCGTCTTCTGGGCCGCGACCTGCGCACTCCCTTCTCGGTGGAAATGCTGCCGTTCGGCGAGCTTGTTGAATGGGATCTCGATACCGCTCGAAAGCAGGCACTCGAGCAGCGGCCCGAACTCCGTGGCGCCCGGCTGCAGACCAAGATTGCCGACCTGGATGTGCGTCGCGAGCATGCGAAATACATTCCTGATCTGAGTTTTCAGGTCAGCTACCTCGGATTCCAAAACGTCAATTTCCTCCCGCAGAGCGCTGGCACTGTCGGATTCGCCTTTCAATGGCAGCCCTTCGATTGGGGATACAAGAAGCACCGGATCGCAGAACTCAAGGCTACGACAGAGCAGAAGGCAACAACGGAACGCGACGTTGAACAGCGCGTTCTGCTGGACGTAGAAGAAAAGTTTCGCAAGCTGGGGGAAGCACGCATCCTGCTGGATGCGCTAACGGATCAGCGCGAGGCAGAACAGACGAAGCTCGGAGAAGTGAAGAACCGCTACAACCAGAAAGCAGCGCTTCTGTCCGATCTCATGCAGCAACAGGCCGCGGTATCGCAGGCAGAGGCGCAGTACCAGCAAGCGCTGGCGGGATTTTGGACGGCACGGGCCAATTTCGAAAAAGCTATAGGGATGGGGTAAAAGCATGAAAAGCAAATCAAACATAGGACTATTGAAAGCAGCAGTCGCACTATTGGTGCTAATCGCAGGTGCAAGCGGATGTCAGCAACCGACGCAGGTAGCGGCGAAGTCTCCAACGCCTGTTCGTGTAGCGGATGTTGCTCTTCATTCTTCTTCAGAAAGCCTGCGCTACTCGGCTTCCGTATTGCCGTTCGCGCAAGCGGCGTTGTCCTTCAAGTCCTCGGGATACGTGACCGAGATCAAACAGGTCATGGGCGCAGACGGAAGACGCCGTGAGATAGGCCCCGGAGACTACGTAGGCCGCGGTGCATTGCTTGCACAAATTCGCCACCAGGATTTAAAAAACCCGCTTGACCAGGCCGCAGCGGCAGTCACGCAGGCCGAGGCGCAACATCTCCAAGCTTCCCAGGATTACGAACGCGCTAAGGCACTTTACTCCACGCACAGCCTCACGAAGCCAGAGTTTGACCAAACCCAAGCGCGATTCGATTCAAGCCGAGGTGCTGTGGACCAGGCAAAGGCCAGCCTGCGACAGGCGCAGTTGGCCTTGGCCGACGCGGATTTGAGCGCGCCCTTTTCCGGCTTCATCCTGGCCCGCAATATCGAACTCGGAAATCTGGCCTCGCCTGGAATGGTCGCGTTCACCATCGCTGACACCAGTGCAGTGAAAGTTAGTTTAGGGGTTCCAGAGTACGCCGTTAAGCAGCTCCGCCTTGGCCAGGAATTCAACATTCACTTGCAAGACGATCCGAAAGAGTACAAAGGGCGAGTAACAAGTATTGCCGCCGGTGCTGATGAGAAAAATCGGGTCTTCGCTGTCGAAGTGACCGTCCCCAATCCCAAAAGTTATCTGAAGCCGGGAATGATTGCCTCACTCAAGCTCGCCGGCGTTGAAAAGGCTCCGTCACCTTCAGTGCCCCTGGCAGCCGTTGTCGCCGTCCCTGCCGCACCTGGACGCTATGGCGTTTTCGTCGCGAGCCAGGCGAACGGCAAATGGACCGCACATTTGCGAGCGGTGACGTTGGGTGAGACCCACGAGAGTGACGTCGCGGTGGAAGGCGTGAAACCGGGCGAAAAGATCGTCGTAGTTGGAGTCGCCGATTTGAAGGACGGCGATTTCGTTCAAGTTCTCCAGTAAAGGAATAGAAAAAATGGCACACGAAAAAAATCAAGATCTTAGCAATCGTCGCAATATCACTCGGTTCTTTGTTGAGCATCCACACATTTCCTGGATGCTGCTTGTTGGGGTGCTCGTTTGGGGCTGGTTCGGTTACACATCCATGCCACAGCGAAAGGACCCGGAAATTCCCGTGCGCGTCGCCGTGGCGGCTTGTCCCTGGCCCGGAGCGACAGCAGAGCAGGTCGAGCAGTTCGTTACCCGACGCATTGAAGACGTTGCCGCGGAGAACAAGACGATTCACCCCGGAACAGACGCAGACTACGGCATCAAGTCCATCTCTCTCCCCGGCTATTCGTTTGTGTACCTACAGCTCGATGAGGGCGTAACTGACACGAAGCGACAGTTCAGCGACATCAATCTCAAGCTGAATGCCCTGAATGCTCAATTACCCCAAGGCGCCGGCCCCATCATTTTCCAAAGCGATTTCGGAGACACCGCCGCGCTGATGCTAACCGTAGCGAGCCCGAAGGCGGACCACATTGAAATAGCAGCTCGCGCCAACTCCGTTGAAGCGGCGATTCGCAAGGTGCGCAATTCAAAACCGCAGAATCAAGTAGGCCAGCGCGTCACGGTGGTGGATTCTTTTCCACAATCCATTTCAGCGCGGGAAGTTCTGGACGCCGGATATTTATTTCAAGAGGAGGCACAAAATTCCGGAATCATTCGAGATTCGGAAATCATCCAAGGTAGTGGTTTCATCGGTTTAGATGGAGTTTCCGAAGCAGATGATGGTGCGATTCGGGCCTTCATCCAACGCTTCCTCTCGGAGCGACTGAAACGGTCCGAGCTGCATCCAGATGCGTGGGAGCTAGCGGTCATCCGCGATCCCGGCGAAACAAGAGGGAAACTGGCCAGTGTTGCCGGCGACAAATACAGTTACGCCGAACTCGATAACTTTTCCGACTTGATCGGTCGTACGCTTCAGGGCGCTACCGAGGTCTCGAAAGTCGAAACGCGCGGTGTTTTACCGCAAGCCGTCTATCTAGACTATTCGCAGGATCGGCTTGCAGCTTACGGATTGCGCCCGGCTGATCTATCTAAAGTACTATCCGCCCGGAACATTATTGCGCCTGGTGGAAATATAGAAACGGCCGACCGTAAAGTCGCACTCATCCCTTCAGGAAAATTCGATACGGCGAAGAGTATCGGCGATCTCGCGGTATCGACTACATCAGAAGGTACCCCGGTGTATCTGCGAGATCTCGTCCAGATTAGCCGTGGGTATCAAGCCCCTGCGCAGTATTTGAATTACTACACCTGGCAAGATGCAAGCGGGCGCTGGCAGCGCAGCCGCGCCGTTACGTTGGCAGTCTACATGCGTGACAAAAAGCAAATCGCGCGCTTTGGTGAGTCGGTGAACGCGAAGCTTTCGCAGCTCCATCAAATTCTTCCTGCGGACCTCATTTTGGCGCACACGTCCGATCAACCCCTTCAGGTTAAGGAGAACATCCATCTCTTTATCCGTGCGCTCGTGGAAGCCATTATCCTCGTTGTGATTATTGCGCTGATTGGCTTCTGGGAGTGGCGCCTCGCACTGATCATGGCCCTGGCGATACCAATTACGCTAGCGATGACGTTCGGAATCGTTTATGTCCTGGGAATTGATCTTCAGCAGGTTTCGATTGCAACACTCATTATCGCTTTGGGGCTTCTCGTGGACGTGCCGGTCGTGTCGGGAGACGGCATCAAGCGCGAGCTGGCGGAAGGCTCGCCCCGCAAGATTGCTTGCTGGCTCGGCCCAACAAAGCTTGCAACCGCGATTTTCTACGCGACGATTACGAACATCATTGCTTACTTGCCGTTCCTGATGCTGAACGGAAATACTGGCGAATTCTTGAAGAGTCTGCCGATCGTGATGACGGCCTCTCTATTGTCCGCACTATTCGTTGCGATGACGTTCGTTCCACTGTTGGGATATTACATTCAACGTGCCCCGGCAAAGCCGGAACCCACCATCGAGGAAAGGCGCGAACGAGGGTTCTACGGTTTCTATAACCGGCTCGTCCAAAGAGCCATAAAACATCGTTGGGCTGTTCTCGCCGGGTCTCTTGTTTTCTTGATCGGCGGAGGCCTCTTCGGTTCTCGACTCAAGACCCAATTCTTCCCCGAGGATGTTCAGTATTGGTTTTATCTGGATGTTTGGCTCCCAAATGACACGCCCTTGAGTGCCACGAACGATGCCGCAGTCCAGGCCGAGGACGTCGTTCGGAAAGTGATTGAGAATTCGCCGGAGCTCGAATCGAAGCAAGAGCGTGGGCATCTTCTCAAGTCGCTTACAACTTTTACTGGTGGCGGTGGACCCCGTTTCTGGTTTTCAGTCGCACCGGAAATGCCGCAGACGAACTACGCGCAAATCATTGTTGAAGTGACCGACAAGGAAGCTACTCCGAAACTGAAACGCCCGATCCAGGACGCTCTCGCGAAGCAGATCCCTGGCGCATGGATCACTGTGCGCCAGCTGCAAACAAACCCGGTCGAAAATCCCGTAGAGCTGATGATCTCCGGTCAGGAGGACGTGGACGCGAAAAACGAAGCTGACGATATCCAAACGCTGCGAACGATTGCTCGCCAGGCCCAGGACATCGTGGCCCAGGCCCCGGGCATTTCCGTTCTCCGGGATGACTGGTTTCCGGACAATCTTCAGCTACAGCTTCAAATCGACCCTGACCGCGCGAACGTCGTGGGCATCACCAACGCCGATGTCGCAAGCGCGTCAACCGCAGCAATGAGTGGAACCCAAGTAGGCGTGTTCAAGGAAGGGAACAAGAACATTCCTGTTGTTGCCCGCCTTCGCATGCAGGAGCGCGCTCAGCTTGCCGACATCAAAAATCTTTATGTTTACAGCTCGCAGACGAACAACCGCGTGCCTCTCCTGTCGGTCGCAAATTTGGAGCACCTCCTGCAAACCGGTCGTATCGCGCGGCGAGAGCACTTTCGCACCATTTCCATCTTGTGTTATCCACAACCTGGAGTTCTCGCGTCGGAAGTGCTCGATCCGATTATTCCGAAATTGCAGGAGTTCCAGAAAAACCTTCCGCCCGGATATCAGCTGCGGATTGGCGGTGAAAGGGCCAAACAAATAGACGGCTTCGCAAATCTAAAAATCGTTCTGCTGATTTCTTTGATTGGGATTTACTTGGCCTTGCTCGTTCAATTCAATAACGCCGTCAAACCTCTTTTGGTATTCGCTGCTGCTCCTTATGGCGTGATCGGCTCTCTGATCGCCCTCGCGATCACGCATACACCGTTCGGGTTCATGGCTTTTCTGGGCATCGCCAGCCTGATCGGCGTGATTGTTAGCCACGTCATCGTGCTGTTCGACTTCATCGAGGAAATGCACGCAAAAGGCGAGCCCCTCACGCAGGCGCTTGCGGATGCCGGCATCCAACGAATCCGGCCCGTGATGATCACAGTGGGAGCAACGATCCTGGCTCTTTTCCCGCTTGCTCTCGAAGGCGGTCCGCTGTGGCAGCCTCTTTGTTACGCGCAGATCGGTGGACTTGGCGTCGCTACCTTTATCACTCTGCTCTTGGTGCCGGTCCTTTACAGCATATTCGTGCTCGACCTGAAGATCATTCGATGGGAAGCCAATGAGTCCACCACGCATGGCGAACTGCCTGAAGCGGCTAAAGCCGTTCCGCAAACAACCTGAAAGCAATGAAAATGACACTCATACCTCAAGCCTCTGCCGCCGCTCTTCTGTTAGTCCTCACACTCTGTTTGCAGTGTGCTGGGGTTGCGGCGCTCGTTGAGTGGCTACGGGGCGTTACAGCCAAGGGCGCCCAAGGATTTGGTCCGGTTCGCTCGGCCGTCCTGGTAGTGAAATCGACGATCGCAATCATTATTCTCCATGGGCTCGTGATCCTTCTGTGGGCGAGTTTCTACCGGTTGCAATGCTTTCCTTCGTGGGAACTCGCCTTTTACTTTTCTTCGAGCAGTTACGCCACCGTGGGTTATGGCGATGTGACCCTTCCCAGCAGGTGGAGGCTCTTAGGACCTCTTGAGAGCATGGCTGGGGTGCTGATGTGTGGGGTATCCGTTTGTCTTCTGTTCGCGACAATCACACGGCTGATGGACCGCGACCCACGCCACTCTCGAAAGCTGGGCTATGCAAACGATCCGGTAGACCTGAAGGGGAATCGCCATGCTAATCAACGAAACTATGCTTAACACCACCATCGAAACTCCCGATTGGCTTCACGAGATGGAGACCATCCTCGAAGAACTTAATGAAGGTGTAGTCGTCGTTGATGATCAGCTTCGGGTGATCTTTGCAAACGAAGCGCTTACGCGCATGGGACACTTCGAGCGCAACCACATTCAAGGCTGCACGCCCGATGCGATTTTCCCCAGCGAAGACCTTCCCTACATCAAACGGCAACACGAATCGGGCCACCGTTACGGTCGCCACCGCAGTGAGTTTTACTTGCCCCGGAAAGACGGCACCAAAATCCCAGCGATCTTTAGTGGCCGGGTTATTCAGGGTCCTGACAAGCAGGAGTACGTGTTGCTTATCGTGACCGACATCAGTGCGCAAAAGGGGATCGAGGAGCAGCTCCGCGAATCGAATTCACTGCTTCAAAAGCGGCAAGATGAAATGGATGCCGAACTCGCCCTCGCCGCACATGTGCAGCAATCCCTTGCGCCGCATAGTCTAATTTGGAAGAACCTCGCCGTGGAGGCGTACTACAGCCCCGCCCGCACCATTGGCGGCGACTTTGGGGTAGTCCAGCCGCAAGGCGATGATTCTCTTAGCATTGTCCTGTCCGACGTTTCCGGACATGGAGTCGGTTCGGCGTTAATGGCTAACCGCATCTATTCTGAAACTCTACATGCACTGGGACGCAAAACCGAGCCGGGAATCTTGCTGCGGGAGCTTCATCATTTCGTACATACTCGGATCCCGGTCGACGGGTTTTTCTTCACGATGGCCGCAGCCCGTTTCAGCAAGGACGGCCGTCGAGTAAGTTTCTCTGCCGCGGGCCAACCGCCAGCAATACTCGTATCAAACGGCACTCTCCGTTTGCTTGAATCGCGAAACGGTATCCTTGGTTGCCTCTCCGAAACCGCGCCGTCCGAGCTGCCGGAAGAAGTTGATCTTGAGCCTGGCGACCGTCTAGTTCTCTACACGGATGGACTCGTCGAAGTTTTTAATAGTTTCGATGACATGCTCGGCGTGGAGGGTTTGAAAAACTTGGTTCACGAATCGGCGACGCTAACACTGGCGGAAATGCAGAGTGCAATCCTCGACGGCGTAGCTGCCTGGAGGCACGGTCCCCTCGCCGACGACGTGTCCCTCGTTATCGTCGAAGTTCGCTAAGTGCGGGTTCAAACTCGTATCCTCTCCTCGTCGGTTTCTACAACCATTTGGACGAATAGTCGGCTTTCGTCGAAGTGGCTGCCGCAAGCGGCGAGACATCTTTGTGCGGTTTCCGGCTCGCGGGCAATTCGGAGCTTACGGATGTCTCCGCCGGATAGTACCGATAAACGCCCCTTATGACGATTTAACTGTCAGATCATCGGCAAATCGGAGGCAACCCCGAAGGGCGTAGTCGAGTACTAGCGACCATTGCCGCCGCAAAGCAGCGTTCAAGTGCACCTTCGCACCAGTCAACCTACGCAGGTTGATCATTCCCGTTAGCATATCCCCCTGTTTTCAGTCGTCCAGCAAAGGGGGGATGGTATGCAGGATGGAAGTGTGACAGTTGAGCGGCGTAAGCGAGGTCCAGATGTTTGGTGCTTTAGGTGGCGGGAAGCTGGGCCAGACGGGCGGAGAATACACCGCCGTATAG
>JBGPIK010000192.1:0-11974 GCA_041484845.1 Binatia bacterium
CCTTTGCGCAGAGCACCGACTCACAGCAAAGCGCCGCAGTCCAGCCGGACGCACAGACGGTCGTGCCTGAGGCCCCCAAACAACAACCGCAAACCAAGACAGCAACGCTTGCCGCCGGTGTTGACTCCTCGGCCGGTTCCATTGGCGGCACCCCTACGCCGCAATCGGCGAAGGTAACTAACGGTGGGGCCGCAACCCACGCAATTTCAATCGTCGTTCCGCCAGGCACGGCATCCGTCGAGCCCCGCTTGACTTTCAATTACAGCAGCCAGGGAGAAAACGGTCTCTTAGGCGTTGGTTGGTCCGTTGGCGGCCTGCCGGTAATCAGCCGCTGCCGGAAAACCATTGCTCAAGATGGAGTTGGAGACGCAATCAACTACGATATCAACGACCGCTTTTGCCTCGACGGCGCTCGTCTCATGGTTATCAGCGGCACCTATGGCGCCAGCGGCGCTGAATATCGCACCGAGGTTGATAGCTTTCTGAAAATTGTCTCCCACGGTTCGGCGGGAAGCGGCCCCGCTTATTTTACCGTCCAGACCAAGAGCGGCCAGACCATGGAGTTCGGCAGCTCCGAAGATTCGCGCATTCAGGCGCTCGGTAGACAGGAGGCGCGCGTCTGGGCGCTTAGCAAGATTTCCGATGTCAAAGGAAATTACTTTGCCGTTACCTACTTCAAGGACGTCAGCGGCTCCAGTCCCACGGGCGAATACCATCCGCTCCAAATCCACTACACAAAAAACGACGGCGGAATATTATCGTCGGCCACCCGCCACGTCGGGTTTGAGTATGAGCATCCGAGACCGGACCCGATACTCCAGTACGTCGGCGGCTCGAAAATTCTTACCACCTATCGGTTGACCAATGTCAAAACCTATCAGGGAGGGCCGGACGTCCCATCCTCCACACTCGTTCGTAATTATGCGTTGACGTATGAACCGGTTACTGCCACTGGCCGCAGCCGGGTGGCAAGCATTACGGAGTACGACAAAAACGGAGCCGCGATGCCGCATTGGCAACTCGGGTGGCAGGACGGCAACTCCTCCGGGGCCTACACCTTTTTGCAGGATCCAGGTCGCGCTGTAGGTTTCGACAATGACAATGTCTGGATTGCTGACTTTAACGGCGACGGCAGGATGGACGTCCTGGACCGTTCTACACAGTTTCTGAATTTATGGCTTTCTCAGGGGGACGGAACTTTTAGCCAGGTTCCTATCAATATGCCCGGTGGTTTTACCAATTCCGCAGTTCGGATAGGCGACGTTGACGGCGACGGCATAGCGGACCTGGTGACCTTCGGTAACGGTTGGATCTATACATGCCTGTTCAAAGTTGTGGACGGTACCGTCACCTACCGACAAGTACTGACGTCGCCACCGGCAGGCTGGTCATCGACTAATATGTGGGCTGGGGACTTTGACGGCGACGGGCGAATGGATCTGGTGAGTCACAATAATGGGAAACTCATCTATGGATTTTACCGCGTTATAAATGGCGTGGGGACCTATGACTTTAAGGCGCCGGTCAATGACCCGCCGGCTGGCTTTGACAACAGTAAAGTATGGGTGGGTGATATCAACGGCGACGCAAAAGCCGATCTCGTCACCATGACCAACGGCAAGATAATTTCGGTTCTTTCCGACGGCAAGGGCAACTTTCAAGAACGATTTGTAAACTTTCCGAGCGGCTGGTCATCCACTAACGCCTGGTCTGGTGATTTCAACGGGGACGGTAAAGTGGATCTTATCAGCCACAACAACGGCAATCTCATCACTGCTTTCTCCAAAGCCGACGGCACCTGGGATTTTGTCCAGTTCCCCGAGCCCCCGCAAGGCATCAACAACACAAAAGTATATCTCGGTGATTTCAACGGCGACGGTAAGACCGACCTTGCGACCAACGGTAACGGACAGATCGTTACCATGTACTCGAACGGCGACGGCACCTACCGCTACACGGTCCAGACACCGCAAAACGGCTGGTCGTTTAGCAACAGTTGGGCCGGTGACTTTGAAGGCAGCGGCTTAACCAGCATCTTGAGTCAGTCTTACACGAACTTCATTACGGCAGTCCCGGCGGCTTCCTACCCCGATCTCCTCAACTCGATCATCAATCCGTTCGGCGGCCACACTGCCATCACCTACACACCTCTTACCGATACCAGCATTTACGTGAAAGAAGGCGGCACCCAGGCGGCCGTCTATCCTGACATGGATAACCAAGAGCCGCTCTATGTCGTGTCGAATATTGTGGTGAACGATGGGGTGAGCAGCGCGCCGTATAGTTACGACTATACATATGTCGGCGCCAAGGTGAATTTATGGGGGCGCGGCTCTCTTGGGTTTCATCAAGCATTGGTGGTCGATCATTCGGCCGACTCGAAGACGACCACTACCAACAACCAAACCTTTCCGAAAATCGGGCTACCGACCGCCATTGAAGTTGACCGTTTAAGCGACGGCCAAGGCTTTCGGGACAGAAATCTTGACTATCAAGTGGACCATCCGTATTCATTAGCTCCTAACGTGTCGTTTGTGAAGGTGAGCAGGGAAGACACTGTAGAATGGGACGGCGGACAAACTTCCCGAACCATTCGCCGAGATATGTTCTATGACTCCACAACGACGGGAAATCTAGCCCAAGTGCACGAGTACGGCGATCTGAATGATGCTAACGACGACCGCTACGAGATCACGGAGTGGATTCCCGTCGACGCGAACAAATGGCTTCATCGTCCGAAACGGCAGGCGCTCCTGGACAAAACGGGCACCGTCGTGCTTCGTGAGAAGTGGCTGTACTACGATGGCTTGGACTATGGTCAGATCGGCGCGTTTGGGCTTTTGACAAAAGAAGAACTCAACGGCGGTGAACCGCAAGGAACCGGAAACAACAATCCGGTCACCGGTAAAAACCCCGTCACCACCTACGTGAACGATGCCACCATCGGCGTAAGAACAGCCCTTCGGGATCCCAGGGGATGCCAAACCACTATCGATTATGAGCCGACGAAGACTTATCCTCTGACGGTGACTAATTGCATGTTTCATTCGACCGGGTACACTTATGATCCCCAGTTTGGTGTGATAACGAGCGAGTCAGATCCCAATGGGGCAACAACTTTTTATCATCACGATGACTTCGGCCGATTGACGGCTGTGATCGGGCCTCTCGATAGTGAGGTCAACCCAACGATAATCTATGATTATCCCCAGTGGGGTGACCCCCAAAATCAGCAAGTGGCCACGTTCAGGCGAGTCGAACACGGAGGGGCCGCTCTCTTGAGGAGCAGTGACTTTTTTGACGGGCTCGGCCGAGTCTATCAAATAACGCACGAGGGCCCGAACCAAACCACGATTCAGTCCGAAGCGACTCTTGACTCGCGGGGCTTGACAACGGCCGCCACAGCCCCGCATTTCTCTGGTGAGAGTCCTCCGCCACCAACCTCCTTCGTTTACGATCCGCTGGGGCGACAACGACGGCTCATTCATCCGGACCGCCCGCCGATAATCACCGATTATTTTGTCCCCGGCCAAGTCGATGTCACGGATGAAAACGGTCACTTGAAACGCAACTGGTTCGATGCCTATCAAAGGCTGATTAGAGTCGATGAGCTTAACAACGGCGGGGCAGAAACTTATACGACAACTTATGAGTATGACGCTGCGGGATCGCTCCTGACCGTTACGAATAGTCAAGGCCATGTAACCAGGATGGTCTACGACAAACTCGGGCGAAAGACGATCATGTGCGACCCCAATATGGGGACGGCGAGCAATATGAATCGAGGAGACTGCGAGGCGGGCATCGCCGGCGCATGGCGTTACACCTACAGCCCGGCGGGGGACCTCCTGACCCAGCAAGATGCGATAACGACAAAAGGCGTGAGAGACCAAACGCTGACCTTCACCTATGATTTGCTTGGCCGACCCACCTCCAAGACACAGGGTTCAACCACGCTCGTTCAGTGGGCCTACGATTCGCATTCAATAGCTCCGCCGCCGCCGGACACCGACTACCCGGTTGGCCGGCTCACGCAGATCGATCAGCCTCAGAGCGCCACAACGAGTCGTAGGATCACTCAATTTGCTTATGACAAGGTCGGCCACCCGCTTCAGACAAAGCGCCAACTGTTGGGTAGGTGGTATACGATGTCTCGGTCTTATGACGCTCTGGACCGCATCACCAGTCAGACATTCGATGCCGAAACATTGAATGACGGTGAAAGGGTGACGTACGATTACAACGGCGATTGGGTGCAAGCGATAACGTCGTCGAACTCAAACTACGTTAATGACATTCAGTACAACGCCCGAGGGCAAATGGCCGAACAAAATGGCCTGCCGGCGCTTACGTATGGCAACAATCTGGTCTCGCAGTTTAGCTATGATCCTAATAATTTCCGGACCACGGGCCGCACGACTTCCAATGACCAGCAGAACATGAGCTATCTCTACGACAACGTGGGCAATGTCACCCAGATTACGGACAATCTGTTTACCGGCACCCGGAGTTTTACTTATGACGACCTGGACCGCTCACGCACGGCCTCGGGACCCTTTGGCTCCAATCCCCCGCAGTCGCCGCAAGACTGCACCTATGTTTACGATTCCATCGGCAACATTACCAGCAAGTGCGGCTATGCGCTCAGCTACGGTGATTCCCAACATCCCTCCGCGGTCACGTTCAACCAGGCCACGGGCAAAAACTATAGCTACGACGCCAACGGCAACATGATCACACGAGGGAGCCAGACGCTTACATGGGATGTTGATAACCGCCTTGTTATGATCCAGGGCGCCGGAACCACATACATGGAGTATGACTCCACCGGCCAGCGGCTAATCAAGAACGCGCCAGCAGGCATCACGCTATTTCCCTTCGATGGGGTGGAGATCGATCCCAGCGGAGTCATCACCAAGTACATCAAAATCGGCGGTGAGATTTTCGCAGCGAAGAAACAAACAAACCTGCGTTTTTACCACAACGATCACCTGGGCGGCGTGAACATCATCACGGACACGGACATCAACAATCTAAGATGTCAATCGGACGAGTACGAGCCCTGGGGCTCGGTTTCGAAAGACGAAGGCAACTGCGATCCAACGCACCGCTTCACCGGCAAGGAACTCGACTCCGAAACAGGAATCTATTATTACGGCGGCAGATACTACGATCAGGAGATCGGCAGGTTTATTTCGCCGGATCCGTTTGTGCCTGCGCCCGACGATCCGCAGAATCTTAACCGGTATAGCTATGCGATGAACAACCCGCAAAGATATATTGATCCAACGGGTTACAACATAGGCGAAGGGGCTGGCTTTGGCCCTCTTGGCTACATTATCACTGCGGTGCAGCTCATCGTCGAGTTCTCCGTCCATACTTCGCCCGATCCCCATAAACCTCTCCCCCCAAGGTCTAGTCCCCCTTTCAATCAGGTGCGACCACCGAACTCCGGCCGGACAGGGTCAGACAGTGCGGGGAGATACGGAGATGACTGTACCGGGGACGATTGTCCGGGCGGTGCACTTCGCGGGCCAATATTTATCGAACCGTATCGAATTGATAGACCCGCAAAGAACGGAAAACTGTGCCCTTCGCATGCGACCGTCCGCCAACGTGTGGCAGCGGGTATACAGGGCAGCTTCAACGTTGCGGCAGGAGAGCTAAAGACAGTCGGTGCGGGCGCTTTGGTCGCTGGTAGCTTAGCTGGCGTACCATTAACTGTTGGGTGGAGCCTCGTTGTAGCCGGTGCTGCCAGTTACTTTGTGGTCAGCGGGCAGGGACAAGTGCTAAGCGGATTTGGGCAGCTCTCTACCGCCTTCAGCGGCAATCTCCCGGCTGGACAACAAGCACAACAAGGTGGGGACATCTTGGCTGGGCCTTTGCTCGGATTCTCGGCCTTGGCGGCCACTCAGAACCCAGCGACGGCCCAGAGAGCAGCGAACATTGAAAGCTTCTTTACGGTTGGCGCCGGGTTGATGAATTCCACGAAGATGACTGAGGCGGTGCAGGCTATAGTCGATTTGAGTTTCACTGCAATCGGTCTTTCGAGCGACGAGGGCTGCCACTGAAGGGGAACCGTGGCAATTCCGGCCAATCTCAAGGATATGACGGTCGCCCCGTGAGAGTCGAGTATGAACGGCATAATAAAGATACTTGTTAGAAGGCTGTTGCCCTTCTCCGCCAGTTTCGTGGCTGCAGGGGTTCTGTTGGTGTTCGGGTTTAGCCGTGGCGTTCTTTCTCCTCGTGGTCTAGCCATCGCAATGCTGGCGCTCTCCATTTCCGGTGGCATGTGGGCGATGATCATCTTTAGGAAATCAGCGAAAGAGCTAGAAGTGCAGCCAGGATCGCCTGGAGCTTCTATCGATGCCGTCACTCGCAAGCGCCGCGTACTGGGTATTCGGGTCGGAAAGATAGCGATTGTCGTCCTGATGCTGTTTCTCGTCTTGGGCTTGCTCCGGGGCGGTCCTTTACTGCCCGTACTGGTGGGCGCAATAGTCAACGTCTGGATCATAGCGGCAATAATACTGGTGGTGGTACGACTGCAAAGGAGCCTGCATTAGTGTCGCCGCTAATTGGGGATCAAGGGACGTTGTTGCCTTGCTGGAATAAGTTCTAATTTGGCGCCGACTTCAGAGCAATTCCTCCTAAACAACAACGTTATATCTCATCATATACACAGGGCCTGTAACCCCAGTTTGTCACAGTAGCTGGTCTTCCAAAAAGAAGCCTCCCGGTGGCACGAAGAGATTCGTGCACTTAGAAAATTATTATTGATGAGGAGGCAAATCATGGAACGAGAAGAGAAGCGGCTCGAACAGTTTCGGCGACTGCGAAAAGAGATTCGCGGTTCCCAGGAGTATCTGGTGGTAGGGGTCGATATCAGCAAGGACACCCACAACGCATTGATGCGAACCGTCAGCGGAAAGACTCTGTACCGGCGATTGACCTTTAACAACACGCGCGAAGGGTTTGAGAATCTGTTGTTGCAGGTTGAAGCGGTTCGGGTACAGCACGGGCTGAAAGAAGCGGTGTTTGGCCTGGAACCCACAGCGAACTATCACAAACCGCTGGGAGAATTCTTGATCAACCAAGGACACCCGGTAGTTTTGATATCGCCCGAAGCAGCCAAACAGAATCGGGCGCTGCTCGATGGGCGCTGGAACAAGCATGACGGGAAAGACTGCGAAGCGGTCGTTAGGGTCAGGCTTGCATAAATGAATATGGTTGCAGGAGGAACAGCATCGTGGTAGCTTCGCGTCATGGCACGACCACTTCGGATCGAATACCGTGGAGCTGTTTATCATGTGGTTTGCCGCGGCAATAACCGCCAAGCGGTATTTCGCGACGATCACGATCGCAAGCGGTATCTGGAAAAGCTTTCTCTTTACTGTACGGAGAAGGGTGTTGAACTCTTATGCTACAGTTTGTTGACCAACCACGTCCATCTGGTGCTGGAGACCCCGCAAGGTAATCTCTCCAAGATGATGCAAGCCTTTCAGACGAGCTACACCGTCTATATTAACAAGCGTCACGGTCGAAGCGGTCATGTCTTCGAGCAACGGTACAAGGCTTTTCTGGTCGATCGGGATAATTATCTGCTGGAGGTGAGCCGTTACGTTCATCTTAATGCCGTAGCGGCCAGGCTCGTGGAGCGGCCGGCGCAGCATCGTTGGAGCAGCTATGCGTCGTATCTCAGGGGGAAAGGGATACCGGGGCTCAAGTATCAAAGAATATTGGACTATTTTGCCGGAGGGCAAGGAAAACAAATAGCACAGTACCGGGAATTTGTGGAGGGCGGGTTGGCGGGAAAAGAGAAGTTGGGGGAGCTACCGGTGCGAAAGCAAGCATTCATTGGGGACGAGGAATTTGAGGAGGCAGCGAGAAAAAAAGCATCGAAGCCAGCGGTAATAGAAAGATCGTACCCGTTCAAGCGCATTGTTGGGGCGGTCTGTAGGGTAACTGGGGTTTTGCAAAACGACGTAAAGCATTCCGGCCGAAGCGAAGAAGTGCAACGGGCGCGAGAGCTGATATGTTATATGTCGAGGCGACATAGGGCGGCGACTTTAACAGAACTCAGTACGTTTCTTGGGGTGAAGGAGTTATCGACGCCGAGTCACGCGCTAAGGCGTGCCGAGAAACGGTTAACTGATCACCGAAGGTTTCGTCGTCAAATGGAGCGGGTGTTGAAAGCTCTCACCGATACATCTATGCAATCCTGATCCACTGATCCATAGCGTTATTTCTGGAGACAAAGCGCAGCGGCGGGCCAAGCGCCGAACAAGCCCTTGAAACTGCTCGTTCCCTTCGACGAGCTGGTCTATGTTTTTGCCGTTCTGGGCTTTCACCTCGCGTGGACGGCGGCTTAAATCTCAACTGCGGAATCCGGTTTCATTTTTACGTCGACTCGGCGCGACTCTTAAAGTAATTCCATGCCCGCTCCATATCGACCAGAGGGAGCGCTTCGACCCGGCGCGTAGCGGACTCTTCCGGGGTCAGCGGAATGGGTGTGCCAATTTGTAGCGCGCCGCAAAGAATCTCCGCCGCCTCTTCGAGATAGATGGCCATCATGACCGCCTCGGGAATGGTTCTCCCGACGGTGACCTGACCATTGCCTCTGAGTAGCAGAGCGGGGCTATCGCCGATGGCACGCGCAACTTCTTCCCCCAGCTTACGGCTCGAAATGAGGTCGGGTGTCGAGAACACGGGAACCCCGCCGGAGAAAAAGCTGCCATGATTGTGCACCGGCTCGAGTTTTCGATCCGTGACTGAAAACATATTGGCTACCCGGGCGTGGATCCTGGTGATCGCATTGACTTGCGGTTTGGCTTTCAACATCGCCGTGTGGAGCCAAGTCTCTGATGGAGGCGGGTGATGACCTTCGACGACTTCTCCCGTGAGATTCATCGTGAGCAGCTCATCTTCCGTCACTAACGCAAGGCTGATCCGAGGAGTCATGAGAAAAAGATCGCTGTCGGGAATGCGCGCGCTAACGTGGCCAAACCCTTGCACCAGCCTTTGATGAGAAAGGATGCGGGCGGCGCTGATGACATCTTTTCGCAGCTGTAATATCGAGTCCATGGCTCTCCTTTGAAATTGGCAGCATTTCCGTATATTATGTCCTATCGATTCCAGGAAAGAGAATCAAACGTGAAAGTAAAGGTAGAATCGCTTTCCGATCCAAAAGGCCACGAAAACCCGGCGCGGTTTTTTCTCGGAACACGGACCATTGAGGTGGAAGCGGTGGTGGACCGATGGTACGGCGAACAGGCGTGTTATTTCCGCGTACTCGGGAACGACGAAAATTCATACATACTAAAAGGGCCCTTGGAGGACGGTTCGTGGGAGTTGGTTTCTTTCACGCACAAAGATTCCCGGGGTACGGAGCTAGAATACGAAGGCAAAAGGGAGCTTCAGTAGCACCTTCCGTGCGCTTTCCTTCCATTCTTTTCCGGGCGATTTCGCAGTTGGGTTGATCCTCTCGTAATTATTCGAATCAAATAAAGGGTTGAGGTAATTGTAATGGCAAACCAGCATCTCGTAGCGGTAATTGGAGCCGGTCCCGCGGGAATTTACGGCACGCGTAAGTTGAGCGAAGCAGGACATCGCGTCGTTTTATTCAACCGCGACATCAAGCCGGGTGGGTTAGCAGAGTACGGCATCTTCGTCGATAAGGAAAAGATGAAGACCGGGCTGCGCAAACAGTTCAAAAAAATTCTGGCGGATTCCAAGGTTTTCTATCTAGGTCACGTAACGATAGGAAAGAACCAAGCGCTGACGCTCGATGACCTGAAGGGAATCGGATTTAGTGCCGTCGTGGTCACCGCCGGCGCACAAGGGACGAAAAAACTAGGTCTCGAAGGCGAGGATTGCATTGGCGTCTATCATGCCAAAGACGTGGTCTATCACTACAATTCGTTGCCGCCATTCAGTGAGAGAAAGTTTGAGATTGGCCGCAGAGTGGCGATCATCGGCATGGGCAACGTCATGGTGGATGTCGCTAATTGGCTTCTTAATCATAAGAAGGTCGATGAAGCCGTGGTCGTGGCGCGCCGAGGCCCCGTCGAAAAGGCTTATGACGACAGTGAATTCGAGGTCATCGAGCCGTATCTCGACAATGCCGACATGCGTAAAGAAATCGAGCGCATTAGACCGCAGTTGACCGCTGTCGGCCAAAATGTCGATGAGATTATCCAAAAATTCGTAAAGCGGGGTGAACCGGCCGAAGGTCGGAGACTCCGCTTCCGCTATCTTTGCTCGCCGAGCCGGGTCGTGGCCAATGACGACGGACAAGTCGGCTCGCTTCAAATAGAGGAGAACAATTTGGTCCTTCAGGATGGAAAAACCGTCGCCAAAGGAACCGGAAAATTCGGTAAAGTTGACGTCGACGGCGTCATCTATGCCATTGGCGATCAAGTGGATCCATCCCTAGGGCTGCCATTCTCTCGCGGCGCTTTCGTCACCAATCCCGCAAAGCTTCCCGGCGATCCCAATCCAGCGGCTTATCAACCTTATGATCCCGAATCCAAACAGATCCTTGACGGTATCTTTGTTGCGGGTTGGTCGCGTAACGCCAGTGTCGGCCTTGTCGGTATTGCCAAGCAGGATGCAGAAAGGGGCATGAAGGTTGTAAACGGTTATATAGCCGCCAAAGACGGTTGTTCCTCGGGAGAGATAGAAGCAAAAATCGAAGCCATCCTTGAAAGGCTCAAGCAAAAAGGCGCTTCCGTCGTGACCAAAGAAGACGTAGCGATCCTCGAGGGGGCCGAACAGGAAGAAGCACACAAGCGGCAAACCTGGGATTTTAAGTTCACCAATGACGATAAAATGTTGGAAGTCATTGCCGCGAGAAAAGGGGCGAAATAGTTTCGGCTAACTAGCTTTCCGACTCTATAAAGCCGGAGGTGTGAAATTCATCGCACCTCCGGCATTTTTTTGGACGTTCCCTTCCTAACCGCTTGCCGCGGCGCCACCAAATCGCATAGAATCCGCGGCAATTCTGTCGAATACGAATCACCATGAGTCCAGAAACCCATTCGCAACTTGCTAATTTTATCTGGAGCATCTGCTATCTACTGCGCGGGCCATACAAGCGGAACGAATATCGCAAAGTCATTTTGCCGTTGACGGTGCTCAGGCGCTTCGACAGCTTGCTGGCGCCGACCAAAGAAAAAGTACTCAAAGAGTACGCGGCTATTAAAAACAAGCCGGAGAACGTTGTCCGGAGTCTGCTTCAGAAGATCACGGGCCGGCCGTTCTATAACCTCTCTAAGCTCGACTTTGCCAAGCTTCTCGACGATCCGAATCAGCTCGCCCCTAATCTCAACAGTTACATCAGCAGGTTCTCGAAGAATGTGCGTGACATTATGGATCGGTTCGCGTTCGACCAGCAGATCGCTCGGATGGCGGAAAAGAATCTACTCTACGAAGTCGTTAAGGCTTTCGCCAAAGTCGATCTTTCTCCGGAGCACGCGGACAACGTCCAGATGGGATATGTCTTTGAGGAGCTAATCAGGGTGGGCGCGGAACAATCGAACGAAGAGGCTGGGGAGCACTTCACGCCGCGCGAGGTCATCAAGCTGGTGGTCAACCTGCTTCTGTCGCCGGAGAAGGACCGTCGCCGGAGCCGCAATTGCGCAAATACGCAACTATCGGCGGGAGCGTGAGGCTGAATCGATGAACTCCGAGTTTGGAACCAACAAAGCAACGCCATCACCTACCCCTTGCCAACCGATCAGCACTTGAATAAGATTCCTCTCGCTTCTATTTGTCTACAATTTTAGGTAAAGGAGGTAGACGCAATTTATGGCAGACGAAAGAAAAGAAGGGCTTGAGCTGACCGAAGCTCAGATTGCAGTTCACTGGAAGGAAGAAGAGTACTACCACCCGTCACCGAAGTTTATCGGCCAGGCCAATGCCTCTGATCCGGATATTTTCGAGCGCTTTAGTGAAAAGAATTTCCCTGAATGTTTCA
>JBGPIK010000193.1:0-11946 GCA_041484845.1 Binatia bacterium
GCGCATCAATAGAGCCTTTTTTGATTTTAATGCTTACGTCAGTGTTGGTTATTTCCTGACCACCTTGGGTGACGTACTCATAACTTCGCGGTTTGGGAATTAGCGTGAGCCCGGCTTGAATGTCTAGCAGGCTGCTGAAAAAGACTCATATGCTTCGTTGCACGAAATCGCCTCGCTGCAACGTACTGGCTAAGTACGCCTCCGCTCATCGATTTTTCGCGCGCCTCGCCTCTGAGATCTTTTTGAGCAGCCTGCTAGACATTCAAGCCGGGCTCACGCTAATTCCCAAACCGCGAAGTTATGAGTACGTCACCCAAGGTGGTCAGGAAATAACCAACACTGACGTAAGCATTAAAATCAAAAAAGGCTCTATTGATGCGCGAAAGATCGTTGGCTGTAACGATCCGGTGTTCCCAGAATAAGACAGCGCCAACCGCTGTAAAGCCAAGCCAATAGACCATTCCTACATTTGCCGTTAAGCCGGCCAGCGCGAGGAAAATCACCGTGAAAGAGTGAAAGAAACCGGAGAGCCGCAAAGCTCCGGCGACGCCAAAGCGAACCGGGATCGATTTAAGTCCATTCTCGCGATCGAATTCTCGGTCCTGGAGTGAATAAATAACGTCAAATCCGGCGAGCCAAAAGAGTACCGCGATTCCCAAGAAGAGTGGAATCTTCAATTCTTCAAGATCGATGGGCGATTCCGAAACGGCGAGCCAAGCTCCCACCGGAGCAAGGGAAAGCGCGAGACCGAGAAATAGATGAGAAGTCCAGGTGAAGCGCTTGGTCAGGGAATAAAAGAAAACAATGGCGAGCGCCACGGGAGAAAGGATGAAGCAAACCTGATTCAGTCGGTAAGCGGCAAACTCGAAAAGGAGCGAAGCCGCGAGCGTCAGCAGCACGGCCTCCGAGAATTTAACGGTGCCCTGCGGCAGTTCCCAGCCCCGTGTACGTGGATTAAGAGCGTCAAATTTCCTGTCAACCAAGCGGTTGAACCCCATCGCCGCGCTCCGCGCGCCGACCATGGCCAGTAGCATCCAGAGAAGATTTCGCAGGGTCACGGGATGAGACGGCCATGCCAGCGCGACCGACGCCAACGCAAACGGCAACGCGAAGATCGTGTGCGAGAAGCGGACAAGCCGCCCGTAGTTGCGGATTCGTTCAATCGCGTTCATGGCTCTGGTCGATCAGCAATAACGTACCTTTGTTCAAGCCGTTCAAAGCGTTCAATTCATCGGAATGGTTTAAACTGCCCAACGGGTTGAACGCCTTGAACGATTTGAACGGCAGTCGCGCTCAGAGTCCCAGCTTCTGCCATATCGAATCGATGTAACGCTTAGTCGTTTCATCCATCACGATCGCTCCCGGCCACTCGCGCTCAAAGCCTTCGCTGCGCCATTTTTTCGTAGCATCGATACCCATTTTGGAACCGTAGCCCATCAAAGGCGCGGCGTGATCCAAGACGTCCACGGGGCCTTCGACGAAGATCGTATCCCGCTTGGGATCCATGTGATTACCAGCGATCCACGTGACTTCAGCAAGATCGTGCACATTGACGTCATCATCGACGACGATGAGTGTTTTGGTAAACATCATCTGTCCCATGCCCCAGAGCCCGTGCATAATCTTGCGCGCGTGCGCAGGATACTCCTTTTTGATCGACACAATCGCGAGGTTATGAAAGACGCCGTGGACCGGGAGATTGATGTCGACGATCTCAGGAAAGGTCAGCCGCAGCAGCGGCAGAAAAATTCTCTCCGTAGCCTTCCCGAGAAAGGCATCTTCCATCGGCGGGCGGCCGACAATCGTCGTAAGATAAATCGGGTTTTTTTTGTGAGTTATGCAGGTAACGTGAAACACAGGATAATCGTCGGCCAGAGAATAAAAGCCGGTGTGATCGCCAAAGGGGCCTTCGCGGCGCAAGGGCTCCGAGGGATCGACATAGCCTTCGATGACGATATCCGCGTTGGCGGGGACGTCGATATCAACGGTCAGTGCTTTGACCAGCTCGACTCCTTTCTTGCGCACAAATCCGGTGAAAAGAACTTCATCGATCTGGTCCGGCAGCGGCGCTGTGGCGGCGTAGATCAGCGCCGGATCGCTGCCGAGGCAAACGGCCAGCTCCATTCTGCCCGGCTGACTTTTTTGCTGTTGGTAATGGCGCGCGCCTACTTTGTGCAGGTGCCAATGCATGCCCGTCGTCCGCCGGTCGTAGACCTGCATGCGATACAGACCAACATTGCGCGCGCCTGTGTGCGGATCCCTGGAAAAGACCGCCGGCAGCGTAATGAATGGCCCTCCATCCCCAGGCCAGCAAGTGAGAACCGGCAGCAGGTTTAAATCCGGCTCACGATGGATCACCGTTTGACATTCGCCATTCTTAACGATTTTTGGAGGAACGCCGGCGAGGCGGACGAGGTCAGAAAAAAGGTGCAGTTTTTCCTTTAAAGATTGCGGCGGCTTGGTGCGAACGAGCTTTTCAACTTCACGGGCAACCTCCTCCACGTCGTTCACCCCCAAAGCCAGCGCCATCCGTTTGGCCGAACCGAAGGCGTTGATTAAGACCGGGATTTCCTTACCAATGACATTCTCAAAGAGCAGCGCAGGCCCGCCGCGCTTCATCACGCGGTCGGCGATTTCGCTGATCTCCAGCTCCGCCTTGACCGGATACGTAATGCGTTTTAGCTCGCTTTCGCGGTGCAAAAGTTGAACGAAGTCTGCTAGGTTGTTAAAGGCCATTTTTTGTACGATCGGGTTGTCCTTGCAAAATTAACAGCAAACCAAATACCTAATCCTAGAGGGGTGAAGAAGTCAAGAATATGACGCCACCCCGTCCGCACAAAGTCGAGCGGTTTCCACATCGGCGATTCCGCTCATTCTGGTCACTACCAGCCATTGAGCTAGGTCACGTTACGAAGCACATGCGGATGATACTCAAAAGGCTGGGCTACGGTACAGTGGCTCTCCCGCTACGGAATATACCGTGCTCAATCTCTCGGGGATACGGTAAAGCTGTGTGAACTTTTATCCTATCCGGTTTTGTGGGTTGGGGCTAGCGGTGGTCGTACGCGCTCGAAGATATAGATCGCTTCGGAACGGCGGTCAAAATCAGTGATGGGCGTAAAAGTCCGCCAGATCAGCTCTGGCCTATAGAGGTCCTTCCAAAAAATGTCGAGCGTCTCGATCTGGCTGTATTCGATCCCGGCGGCTTGCCCGCTGCGCAAGAATTTTGCGACTTCACCGACTATCGGACCAAAAGCAATAACATAGTCGGGAGGGACAATTCCCTGAAAGTGGATTGGATTGAGCCCTATAAATTGTGGCTCAGGCGGGTAAGAAAGCTGCCACGCGTAGATCGCCTTTGGTGCATGATACATCAGGGGAGGGGCCATGTAATCAGGCTGCACCCAGATGCTTTGCCGTTGTTGCACGTGAGCGTTTATCCACTTTGCTGCTTCTGTGAATGGATCAGTGGGAGGATGGAGAAGCTCTCGTGCGTATAGAGTAATCGTCGATCTAAAGCTGCCCCTGTCGAATGGATGACGCCAAGCGGGCAGTTGCAGCGCGTTTGTGCCAAAGGCGATCAGCGCGATCGGTACTGCCAGCCACCATTTCTTGAAAGAGATTACTGGAATCACGGCCACAGCGAGGAAAATGCAGAGGGGTATGACCGGCGCCAGATAGCGCACGTCCGCTACTTCTGTCAGGGGGACGGGTTGAGGCGAAAAGAAAGCGATGACCAAAAGATAGCTCAGAAGCGTGATAGTCCCACGCAAGAGCCACGGGTCTCGTACAAAGATGAAGAGCACCGGTGCCAGCAATAGCAGAGCGCTGACACCATACTCACACTGGGTTAGATCGCGCAGATTCCACCAGAATAGGACCATCTTGTCGATCACATCGTTGGCAGCATCGTATTTGGTAACGGCCGCGGTCAGAGGATTCCAGATCAGCACTATGGGTAATCCAATGACGATCTGGGGTAAGAAGAGTACAACCCAGTCACCCCATTGCAGAGACCGTTGGCGGCGGTGCCAGAAGACGTAATCTACCGCCAGGCAGGAATAGAATGCCACGTAATTGAGGTAATTGGAGGCCCACAGACATTGCGAGATCAGCGCAAAAATGATCAGTGACTTACGCCGTCCATCCCAATTAAGATACAGATAAACTAATATCACCGACGTAAGAATCGCTACACCGTAATAACGGGCTTGGCGGAAATAGAGAAAAAGAGACACGTTGCCTAGGATAGCCAATCCGAGCAGTGTCCAAGTCCATGGGTCGGCGGAAATTTTTCCCAACCACCAGACGATAAAAATCACACAGATCATCCCTGAGATGGCAAAAGGCAGCCGTGCGGGAAGGGATTCGTTGCCCATAAGACCGATAAACGGGGCCGCAAGGTAAAATGGCAGTGGCGGGATAAACCGCAAATGAAAGTTCCTGAGTTGCGATCCATTACGGTACGCCA
The DNA here is from genome assembly GCA_041484845.1 of Binatia bacterium. Classification (GTDB taxonomy): domain Bacteria; phylum Desulfobacterota; class Binatia; order UBA9968; family UBA9968; genus JBGPIK01. The sequence continues at coordinate 4,472 of JBGPIK010000193.1, forward strand.
TGATATTATGGTCGATGACAACGCTCGTATCTCCCGTGCGCCAGACGCCGATAGCCGACAGTCCGACATGGGCTTCATCATCCCAAAGTGCATAATGACCCAGGCGAGCGAAAAGCAAGACGGCGGCAGCTCCGATTATCGCAAGGCCGATGCAAACATGAGTGCGAGATAAAGGTGCCTGCGACTGATTGGCAGCTGCGCGGGTGGGTTGGTTGGAAACCGAGTCGGTTTTGGACAAAACGCCGCGTTTTTGTGATCGCTTGAACATTACAGACACTTTCTTAATACGTCCGTGCCAAGAGTTTAATGAGCTAATTGATTCATTCCCGGGATTTTCCCCACGTGCTGTAAGGGTTAAACAAAGCCTGGTAGTTTGTTGAAGGCGATCTTTTGTACGATCAGATCATCTTAAGGATTGCACGGGCTTAGTGAAAACGAGTTTTTTAACTTCACGGGGGAATCGCGTCACGTCAGTCACTCTCAAAGCAAGAGCCATCCGTTGTTCCGAACCGAAGGCATTGATCTCACGGGGATTGGGCTACCGGTAACTTTTTCGAACAGCAGCACGGGTCCGCCGCGCTTCATCACGCGGTCGGCGATTTCGCTGATCTCCAGTTCAGCTTTAACCGCGTGGGAGATGCGTTTGAGATCACCCTGCCGCTCTAAAACTTGAACGAATTCTTCTAAGCTGTTATACGCCATCACTGAAATACTTGATAAATAACAAGCTCTAGACCGACAGCCGCCAAGCAGTCAAGAATTTCAAGGAAACCAAGCGGTAGCAAGGGCCCAAACCTATCTCTACATCCCGCTTACTTATGCAGACTAGCTTCTTTTGTGAATACAGCCGGATACTGATGCTTCCATCATTTCATCGGATCACATTTTGATGAATCGAGCAAATCGCAAAAGTACGCGCGCGCCGCAAGCGGCAGCAACGCCATTTCTAAGCCAGACAGATCGTCGCCGTCTCCTGATCGACATATTCATTCCCGCCATTATCTTGTTGCTCACCGTCCTCGCTTTCTTACCGATGTTGCAGAATGATTTCGTTAACTGGGATGATTTTGACACTCTCGTGACGAATTCACGTTATCAGGGTTTGGGGCTGGAACAACTTCGCTGGATGTTTACGACTTTTTTCTTGGGTCACTACCAACCCCTGACCTGGCTCACCTGGAGTCTGGATTATCTGCTTTGGGGCAAGGAACCCTTTGGTTTTCACCTGACCAATCTTTTGATCCATGGCGCCAATGCCGTTCTCTTCTACTTCGTCAGCCGTCGTTTGCTGCAGCTCGCGTTTGGCAACTTAGCCGACAACCAACGGATGAATTTATCCTTGGCGGCGGCGTTTGCCGCGCTCGCGTTTGCGCTACATCCGTTGCGGGTGGAATCGGTGGCGTGGATCACGGAGCGGCGCGACGTGCTGTCGGCGAATTTGCTCTTTTGGACGCTCATCTGTTACTTACGCGCCACGACCGTCCAAGAAACAGACTTTGTGCAACGACGTTGGATGGCGGGCGCGTTGCTTTTCTATGTGCTCTCGCTTTTCGCCAAAGCTACGGGCATGACATTAGCCATCGTTCTCGGCATACTCGATGTCTATCCTTTGAGGCGACTAAGCGGAAACCCGACCCATTGGCTCGGAGCAAGCGCGCGCAAAGTGTTCCTGGAGAAAATTCCTTTTCTTGCCTTGGGCATTATGTTTGCCACTATCGCCCTGTTCGCTCAGGAATATGCCGGGGCGTTGAGTCGATTGGAAGCTTACCCGGTCCCGCGCCGCCTGGCGCAGGTATTCTACGGGATTCTCTTCTATGTATGGAAAACGTTGCTACCTCTGGGCTTGTCGCCTTTCTATCAGCTCTACCCGAAACCGAATATTTTCGATCCCCTCGATCGACCGTTTGTCATTAGCGCGATTCTGGTGGTGGTGGTGACAGGGGGATTATTTCTACTAAGAAAGCGCTGGCCCGCCCCACTCACGGCATGGGCCTGTTACATCGTTTTTCTGTCGCCGGTGCTCGGCTTGGCTCAAAGCGGTCCTCAGTTCGTCGCCGATCGCTACAGTTATCTCTCGTGCCTGAGTTGGGCGGTATTGGCAGGCGCAGGACTGCTCTATGCATTACGGCGCAGGGCCCAGGCCACCGTCGTGGACGAAACATTTTGGACCACAATGGCACCGGCTGGACTGGTTTTGGTCGTGCTGGGATTGATGACATGGGGACAAACCAAAATCTGGTATAACTCGGAGTCGCTGTGGAGGCGTGCCGTCGCCGTTAATCCGCAATCCACCAGGGCCCAAGCTTATCTCGCCAATATCCTGAAAACACAAAACAGATTTCCGGAGGCCGTTGATCACTATGAACAGGCGCTGCGAATCGATCCCGATTACACGGAGATTCATTACAACCTTGCCCAGGCCCTGGCGGGGCTAAATAAGCTGGATTTGGCGATCGATCATTTGCGCAAATACATGGAGAAGACTCCGCCTTCAGCGCTTACCCACGTTGACATGGGAGCTTTCTTGAGGCGGCAAGGGAAAGCGGACGAAGAGATTGGCGAATACCAGCAAGCTCTCAAAATCGACCCCCAATCAGCCGACGCCCACTTTGCATTAGGCAACGCGCTGGCGATACGAGGAGAATTGGAGGAGGCGAAAAAACACTTACGCCTCGCTGTGGAATTGAGCCCGCAGACCGGTGATTATTACCTGAGCCTGGGGAACTTACTGGTTAAGCAGGGTCTGCTCCCCGATGCCACGGAGACGTTCCGCAAAGCCATCAGGGTGAAGCCGGACTTGTTGCCCGCGCGGAACAATCTAGGTCGATTGCTGGCCGCGCAAGGGGATTTGCCGGCGGCCATCGAGATCTTCCGCGAGACGCTGCGCATCAATCCCGCATTTGCCCCGGCTCATGAGAGTCTCGCTCTGGCCCTCGCCGAGATTGGCAAGCAAGACGAAGCCATGGAACATTACCGGGAAGCGGCGCGGCTGATGCAACTGGGTGCGGCTGCAGGCGCGCAACCCTGACCCATATTTTTGCAGGCTGATTTACTCATGGTGAGAAAAGACGCGAGCGGGGAGGTGGCTGCGGTGGGTTTTTTGCTATTCCTGAATCTTCTGTATTTTTTCCCCGTGCTCGTCGAGGGCAACAGCGCGGTATTAAGCTACCGCGGAACCGACACGTGGGGTCAGTTCTTTTACTGGCGACATTTTGCGTATGAGAGTCTCGCCCGGGGAGAAATACCGCTCTGGAATCCCTACGTTTTTTCCGGCGCTCCCTTCGTGGCGGGCATTCAGTCGGCAATTTTCTATCCGCTAAATTTGCTCTTTCTGATCTTTCCAACGCCCTTCGCAATCAATTTCAGCATTGCCCTTCACTGTTTTCTGGCCAGCCTCTTCACCTATCTTTATGCTAGATATCTCGGCATCGGGCGCAGTGGGGCAACGTTATCCGGGGCCTGCTTCGCCTACGGATCCCCCTATTTCTTGCATGTATTTGCGGGGCATCTTCCTAATCTTTCTACGATGATCTGGCTGCCTCTGCTCTTTTTAGGAATAGAGGTATTTCTGGAAACCAGAGATCTGAGATACGCGGTCTATAGCGGCATCGCCCTGGCGCTGCAACTCTTTGCCGGCCATCCCCAATATGTGTTCTATAGCCTGATTGCGGTCTCGCTTTACTTTCTCATTCGCTTAATCATGAGGAGCACCGCCAAGGACGTGCCGAATCTCTTAACCGGTTATAGCGTTTTTCTTGTTACCGGCCTGTTGCTCGCAGCGGTCCAGTTATTGCCCACCGTGGAATTCACCAGGAACTCCTTTCGCGAAGCTTTGACGTACGACTGGGTTGCAATTTTCTCACTGCCGCCGGAAATGCTATTAACGATGTTGATCCCGGATTTTTTCGGCGATATTTCCAACGTGCCCTACTGGGGCAAGAATTATCTGTGGGAAATGTCACTTTATATAGGTGTGATTCCACTGAGTCTTGCCGTTGTGGCTGTGATTTTCGAATGGCGCGACAGAGTTCTTGCGTTTTCATTACTAGCCGCCACGGCGTTAATCTTGGCTCTTGGAAAATATACTCCGCTGCTTAGAATTCTTTTTAACTTCCTTCCGGGCTTCGATCGGTTTCGCGGTCTTTCCAAATTCGGCTATATTTTTTCCTTTGCCATGGCGATGCTTGCCGGATTCGGCTTCACTCAGCTGGCTGTTTTGGCTGAAACCAAAAAAAATCGGCTGGCGCACCTTTCGTATGCTCTGTTGGGAATTCCCTTTTTTTTGGTCCTGTTGGCCATTGTTGGACCGTTCTCGGAAAGCGGTTGGTGGTACTCCTTGATCGAGTCCTACGTCAGCGGAGACGATCGATATTCTATTCTTCCTCCGCTAACGAATGCGTTTGTGAATGGCGCGATGTCGGTAGCCTTTAGCTCCTTTCTCAAAAGCTGCGCCCTATTGACCATCTTGGGAGCCTGCGTGCTGGTGTTGGTCAAAAAAAGAGCAATGGCCGCTTCTACGCTAGGAGCGGTAGTACTTTTGGCGGCAATGGATTTATGGCATTTCGGCTCCCGGTACTTGGTGGAATTCTCCCCCAAAGAGATTGCCATGGACCAAGAGGTTAGGGCGTTCCTGCGCCAGGATCGCGAGCCCTTCAGGATAGCTTCGCCGCTCGATGAGTTTATTAACACGGGAGTCTATGAGGGCATCGAAAATGTCGGCGGTTATGACACCTTGGCCTTGAAAAGGTATACCGAATTTATCAACTTCGCCCAGGGTCTGCCTCTTGAAGAGCCGAGCAACAACACGCGGGTCCGTGCGATCTCACCGTTGCTCGATCTTTTGAATGTGAGGTATTTTATCGTCGATGCGTCAACACGGATAGAGCATCCGGGCTTCCAGTTGGTTTTTGAAAATTCGAGCTATCATGTTTATCAAAACCAAAGCGCGCTGCCCAGAAGCTTTATTGTTCACGATGCCCGAGTGATCAAAGATAGGGATGAGGCATTTCGGCTGATGGCAAGCCCGGGGTTTAACCCCGCTTCGGTGGCCATCGTGGAAGAAAAAGTGGATTCCCTCGCACCGGATGCGTCCATTCAGAGTCCTCCTCCACGTTTTCTCGAGCGCTCCGCCGATCGGATTCTGTTAGAGGCAAATCTTAACAAATCGGGTTTACTCGTGTTGGCGGATGCCTTTTATCCCGGTTGGAAGTCCTTCGTCGACGGCCAGGAAAGCAAAATATACCGGGCGAATTACGTATTGCGCGCGATCTTTGTGCCAGCGGGCAAGCACAGGGTGGAGTTCAAATACGATCCTTGGTCCGTCAAAGCCGGCGCCTTGATCAGTATCGTAACACTTCTATTAGTGGTCGGGTGGCTGATGTGGACGAGTCCAACAAGGTCTAGGTAATAGATCGCAAGGTCTATGAATGTTCATTACTGAGTAGCGATTGGCAAGATTACGGCAATTCACCGTATTGTCGAAACTACTTTTCGAAAAAAAATGGGCCGCAAGCATTTTATCTTATTGTTCGTTGTCGCGATTACGGCCGTTGTTTTTTGGCAAGTACGCAATTTTGAGTTTGTTTGGGACGATAGAAGCAACATTGTGGAAAATCCCTACCTGAAACAGGTGACGCTCTCCAAGACGCTCGTTTTTTGGCAGAGGCCATATGAAAAACTTTATATTCCCTTGACCTATACAGTTTGGGCGGGCATTGCCGGCATCGCCGAAGCCACGATGCCGAATGCGCCGGACAAGATAGATCCTCGCCCTTTCCACATATTCAACCTCATGCTTCACCTACTCAGCGTTGTCGTGGTGCTCTTTATCTTGAGAATGTTGGTACAAGATGACTGGGCCTCGGCTGGCGGCGCGTTACTGTTCGCCTTGCACCCGCTTCAGGTAGAACCGGTCGCGTGGGTGACGGGGATGAAAGACGTGTTATGTGGTTTCTTATCGCTCCTTGCGGTGTGGCAATACCTAATCTATGCGGCCTCGACGACGGCTTTGACTGATCCGCCCGGTGCGACAAAGCGCAAACGCGCCGCCGCCAGACAGCCTCAGGCGAAATGGTTTCATTACGGACTGGCGACGCTGTTATTTGTATTGGCGCTGCTCGCAAAACCTGCGGCGGTGGCGGTACCGTTCGTAGCGGGGGCGTTGGAGCAATGGATCATCAAACGACCCTGGAAGCAGTGGTTGGTGACGGTCGGAGTATGGCTTGCCATTGCCGCGCCTTTTATAGTGCTTACTCAGAGGGTTCAGCCCGCCACGGAGCTAACGCATCTCGCGCCTTTGTGGGCGCGCCCTTTAATAGCGGCCGACGCCGTCGCCTTTTATTTGTACAAATTGGTTCTGCCGCTTTGGCTGTGGGTGGATTACGGTCGCTCGCCGGATGTGGTCGAGCGGGGTTGGATGTACATTACAGGGTTAGTTCCTTTCACCGTCGCGGTCTTGATCTGGTTTAGGAGAAACGAGAGCGCTTGGTTGATTGCCGCTGCGGCTGTTTTCGTGGCCGGCTTGCTGCCCGTTTTAGGCTTTGTGCCGTTTGGCTTTCAGAACCTATCCACGGTCGCGGATCGCTATCTTTATCTTAGCATGTTAGGTCCATCGGTAGCGTTTACTTGGTTCTTTTCATCGCGGCGCAGTCACTGGCTAACTTACATGTTCGGTCTGATTTTGGCTTTATTCGGGCTGCGAAGCGCGGTTCAATTGCCGGTCTGGAAGAATAACGAGGCTTTATTTGAACACGCTCTTGAGCTTAATCCGAATAGCTGGATGGCCGAGCTTAACATTGGCACCGGGTTAGCCAATCTCGGCAAATACGACGAAGCTATCGACCATTATCAGACAGCATTAAAGATCAGGCCCGGCTATGCGCACGCCCTGAACAATCTGGGCAACGCGCTGTTGGCTAGGGGGCGGTTGGAAGAAGCCCTGGACTATTATCGTCAGGCGCTACGCAGCGAACCCGATGCCCCTGATATTGAGTTTAATCTGGCGACTGTCCTCACCAAACTCAACCGGTCGGACGAAGCGGTTGAGCACTTTAGGAAAAGCCTGCAGGCCGAACCCAATAACGTTTCGACGCTCGCCAAGCTGGGCGATGCATTGGTTAAGCAGGGCAAGATCGAGGAGGCGGTCGCGCAATATCGCAAGGCATTAGAGATCGACCCCCGATCCCCAGAGATACACTACGCTCTGGCCGATATTCTGGACAACCGCGGCGAGTTTGACGCGGCCATGGACCACTACCTCCAGGCGATACAGGGAAATCCAGAGAATGCCGGGGCGTATCTTAATGTGGGAGTTATCTTGGCCAACCGCGGCGAACTGGACGCCGCCATTGACTATTTTTCTCGGGCTCTACGGGTTCGGCCGCAATTTCCCGAGGCCCATGAGAGCCTGGCTCGGGCCCTAGCACTTCAGGGGAAGCGGGACGAGGCCGCCAGGCACTATCAGGAAGCCCTGCGAA
>JBGPIK010000194.1:0-11917 GCA_041484845.1 Binatia bacterium
CGCTCCCCGGCAAGCATACAAACCGGACACACTCTCGCCTAACGATCCGAGCGCAATGTAGAGGAAATTCAGGTATTCTTTGATGGATCTTCGGCAATATCCCTCAGCAATATTTCGATGAACTGAATCGCTCGCTGCTATAGCTGCGACGCTACCCGTTTCAGTTCGTACGGAAATTTGCGAAACACCTCGCTATTGAGCTTGTAGAAATCGACCGCATCCTGCCAAACCCTAAGCTGCTGATATCCACGATTCTTGTTCTTAAGTCCCATCACTCCATCACTCCAGTACTCCATTCCCCTCATTACTCCATTATTTTCACTTAAACGCCGGCGCCACTTCTTTAAGGAAACGATTGAGCTGGCCGGTCTGATCCCACGACGTCATGCGCAGTGTAATGTGCTCTATGCCGGCATTGAAATAGGCCTTGAGCTCGTCAATGCACTGTTGCGGGCTTCCCGCCGTCGTAAAGCCTTCGACAAATTTCATGCTGAAGTTTGAGGTGTAGTATTTGTCGAGAAAGGCTTTGCTCTCGTTCAACGCCTGCGCACGATCTGCTTTGATGTTGATGTTGTGATAAAGCGAGCTGCCGATCTTGGACGGATCGCGGCCTTCTTCTTTGGCCATGGCCACGATTTGCGTCCACTGCGACTTAAACTCGTCGGGCGTTACCTTGTTCGTCATCCAGCCGTCGGCAAAGCGAGCGACGCGGCGCAGTCCGCGCTCGACGGCGGCGGTCGGCGCGCTTGCGCCATCTTTCCATGTCAGGCCGGTGGGGTTGCTGGCAATCCAGATCGGCATCGGACGTTGAATAGGGCGCGGCTGGATGGTGACACCTTCAAATTCATAGAACCGACCTTTGTGCGAGGCGTTCTCTTCGTGAAAGAGCTTTTTTAAAATCACAATCCCTTCCTCGAGTCGCGCCACGCGCTCGGTATCCTTGATGCCCATCACTTTATGTTCAAGCGCTTGCGCGGGGCTTTGTTCATTTGGACCGCCCAGACACACTGCAAGCCACGCGCGCCCGCCGGAAATAACGTCCAAACTTGCCCATTGCTGGGCCAGCAACGCCGGGTGTCGCTGCGGAAAGGTTGCCATGCAGCCGACCGCGAGGCGAACTTTCTTGGTCACGACGGCGAGGGCCGAGAGTAGCGTAATAGACTCTAATCTCGGCTTCGCCAGCAAGCTATCGCCCACCCAAACCGCATCGAAGGCTCCGGAATCTTCACCCCTCTTCGCCATGTCGAAAAGTTCGGGAACCGTGACTGCGCCGATAATGACGCCGCGGTTGGCCAATGTCAGTCCAAATGAGGCCATTTGTACTTTCTCCTTGTGAAATCCTATAGCATACGCCTTGTTCGATGCGAAAGCTCCGCGTCTGATTGACAGCGATTTTCAACCGTGGTTGGTTTAGAGTTTTTCAACACTCGTGTAACACAAAGGAGCACAGAATGGCCGCCACTTTTCGTTCTTACCTCGATACTTTAAAGAAAAACAATGAATTGACCGTCATTTCTAAAGCGGTCGATTTGCGCGATATCGCCGCTTTGGTGCCGCAGTCGGACAAAGCCCTCCTGTTTAGCAACGTGCGCGGCTATTCGATACCGGTCGCTTCGGGCCTGCTCCAGTCGCGCAACCGGCTGGCTTTGGGTCTTGAAGCACCCTACGAGAAAATCGAGGCCAAACTGCGCGCGGCCATGGATCATCCGATAAATCCCAATCGCGTTAAAAGAGCGCCGGTCAAGGATGTGATCCTCACCAGAAACAAAGTTGATTTGTACAATCTGCCGGTGCCGGTTTTCTCGGTCATGGATGGCGGGCCAATGATTACGGCCGGAGTTGTGATCGCCGAAGATCCGGAGTTCGGCATGAATGCCGGCATGTACCGCATGATGCTCAACGAGCGAAATATCACGGGTATCGACATCGTCACGCCTAACAATCTACGCAAGTTTGCCGAACGGGCGCTGCAAAAAAAGAAGCCGCTGCCGATTTCTATTTCCATAGGCACGCATCCGTACGAACTGGTTGCTTCGACCTTCAAAGCCAATCTCGGCGTCAACGAGCTCACTTTCGCGGGCGGGTTGCGCGGGGCGCCGCTTTCACTGGCCGATGGTGAAACGATTCCAGTTCCTTGTATCGCCGACGCCGAGATCGTTTTGGAAGGAGAGATTCTTCCCGAGGGCTGGGTTCATCCCGAAGGCCCATTTTGTGAGTTCAACCGCCTGATGGGCGGCATCCATATGAATCCGCGGGTGCGCATCAAAGCGATCATGCACCGCAAGGATCCAATCTACTATGCCCTGCACATGCCCTGGGAAAATATCTGGATGTCCGCGCCGATCTACGAAGCGGCTGCGTGGCGCGTGCTCTATGAGGCGGGGGTGCAAACGACCGCGATCAACATTACACCGGGCGGCTGCTGCCACTGGCATATCGTCGCCGCGATCAAAAAGCAGCCCGGCGACGGTAAGAACGCGATCATGGCTCTGCTTTCGATTGCGGACATCAAGCACGTGACCATCGTCGATGACGATATCGATGTATTCGATGCGACCGATGTGGAGTGGGCAGTCGCTACACGGGTGCAAGCGGACCGCGACGTATTGATTGTGTCGAATGCGCGCTCCAAACCGCTGGACCCTTCTCTGGCGGCGCCTAAGGATGGAAAAATTCCGACCACGGCGAAAATGGGAATTGACGCGACGATTCCGGAAGATATTCCGCGAAGGCGCTATAGCCGCATCGTCTATTTCAAGCAGGGACAGATTCAGTTGAAGGACTACACGGGCGCCGCCGCCGAGCCGGCGCGGCCGAGCGCCGAGGTTAGGCCGGCCGAACCCGTGGAAGCGGTCACAGAAAAGATTGTCGCTGCGCTGAAAAAGTCGCATCGCTTCTTTGCCGATCTTTTGGCGCTTTTCCCGAAAGTAGAGTATCGCACGATCGCCGCCGCCATCGGACGGCTACACCAAGAGGGGAAAATCGTGCAAGACGGGGAAGGAAAGTACCAGGTGAAGGAGTAAAGGGACTAGCGCGCGGCCCGCTGTTGCCGATCGGGAAGTTCGTATCAAAATAGCCCGTTGACAGACGTTCTCCCTTTTAATACTCCTAGGCTAGATTTAGGCAGCCAAGTGTAACGGGTCTCAGCATCTCGAAAGATGACTACACCAGAAACCTGAGGCCTAACATCGGGGATCGCTAGGCGCTCCCCAGGAGAACAAAACGGGTTGTTTGAGCCAGCCGCATTTTGCGTTGTGACGCAGGCGTGCTGGCTTTTTTTGTCCATGCCTGGGCAAAGAGTATTCGCATTGAAAGGTTTGAGGCGACCGCTTGTACAGTTACAGCGTCTTAAGCACCTGTCAGCTAGTGGCAAATTGCTGAGTCGCAGAAGTCTGGCTCCCGACTTGCCAGCAGTATTTGTATTTGGGTCCATCAGACTAGCGAGATGAAAATGACGACAAGGATTCTCTTTTGTTTTCTGGGCCTTCTACTCGCGGCTGGAACGACTCCGGCTGCCGAAGCTCCCAACAGTGAGATAATCAGTCGCACTCCTGATGGTCAGGTCAATTTGAAAACACGGCACGCACGCGGAGACGGCGCCGAGTTTGAAACACATGCCCAAGATGAACTTTTAGTGCGTTTCAAGGACAACGTTGCTCCTGACGTTAAGGCTGCAGCGCATGATCGGCATAAGGCGATATCTATAAAGAGTTTTCGACATTTGAAAAACCTCGAAAGGGTAAAGTTACCAAGCGGGGTTTCTCTCGAGCGTGCCATTGCATCCTATCGGGAAAATAGCAATGTCCTCTACGTCGAACCAAATTACAGAGCAAAACTCTTTAGCGTTCCGAACGACCCGGGGTTTTCGTTTCAGTGGAATCTACAAAACACCGGGCAGTACGGTGGAACCCCTGGAGCCGATATCGGGGCCGTGCAAGCCTGGGATATTACCACAGGTAGCAAACAGGTCGTGGTTGCCGTTATTGATACCGGGGTTGATTATACTCACAGCGATCTTGCCGCGAATATGTGGCGCAACGAGGCTGACTGCAATAGCAACGGCATCGACGACGACGGCAATGGCTATGTTGACGATTGTTATGGGATTGACACTGTGAATGATGATTCAGATCCGATGGATGACAACAATCACGGTACGCATCTGGCCGGTATAATCGGCGCCGTCGGAAACAATCTTCTTGGCGTGGCGGGAATCAATTGGAACGTCAAGATCATGGCGTGTAGGTTTACGGATCAAGCCGGTTTGGGAACCGTCGCTGACGCTCTCGCTTGCTTGGATTACGTCGCAGATATGAAAGACCGTGGCATAAATATCGTAGCGACGAATAATAGCTGGGGAATTTACGGTTACTCACAGGCTCTTTACGATGCGATCAGCACACAACAGGAGAAGGGGATTTTGTTCATCGCTGCTGTTAGAAGCTCTAATACCAGCAATGACCGTTCTCCGAACTATCCCGCCAGCTATTATTTGCCTAACGTAATTGCGGTTGGATCAGCTGATCAGTTTGGCCAACGATCGGTCTTTTCAGACTTCGGGAGAAGTACTGTTCACCTTCTGGCGCCCGGGGAGGACATAATCAGTACGGCAATTGGCGGCGAGTATTTGGCCCAGACAGGTACTTCAACCGCAGCAGCTCACGTTACCGGCGTGGCCGCTCTTCTGAAGGCCCAAGACCCTGGAAGAGACTGGGTGGCTATCAAGAATCTACTGTTGGCGGGTGGCGACATTACCGACGTGGCAGGCACTAGCAATACAACCATAACTCGCAAACGATTGAATGCTTACGGTTCCTTGACTTGTTCCAACTCTGTGGTGCGCTCCCGGTTGAGGCCCATCAAATACGATAGCAGTACGCCTGATGTGACCGCAGGCATCGGGTCATCAATTGATATTGCCATGCTTCATGTCAAGTGCGCCGAACCGAATGGAAATGTTACTGTAACTTTGACCCCGGGAAAGCAGGTATTCACGCTCAAGGATGACGGCATCGGGCCTGATCAAGTGGCCGGCGATGGTATCTACTCGTTTCGCTGGATTCCAACTATTGGGGGAACCTTCACGCTCACTTTTCCTGGTGGTGAAACGGTTACGGTTGAAGTTGACCCGGATCTGGAGCCCGGTTTCCCTGTAAAGGCACTTCACGCTGTTCCATTTGAAATGACCACATTTAATCGGGCCCCGGGAATTCATACGTTGGTTGGGAATATTGATAATGATCCTGATCTGGAGATTATTGTCAGCGGTGTCGGCGCGGGACCGCTCTATGCTTTTAAGCCGGATGGGTCGTTGGTGCCGGGTTGGCCGGTCACGAAGCATTTCGGAGCCGCTTATCCCGCCTTGGGTGAGCTGTCGCATAGCAATGCCGGCCTGGAGGTGGTGTCCTCGTACTATTGGGGCCCAATCGCAGCCTATTCTTCCCAGGGGAGCTACCTTTCGGGTTGGCCTGTTTGCGATAACTCGAACTATCCAGCGACACTGGCTGACCTCGACGGTGATGGGTTCGACGAAATTATTCAAGGTGGCCCGAGTCCGCATGTCTACCGCGCGGATGGATCCTTGTTTCCTGGATGGCCAGTATTTCGCGGGACTGGAGACTGCGCGGGAAGCTCCGATGAGAATCAGACCCCTGCTGTCGCGGATCTGGATGGCGATGGGCACATGGAGATAGTCGCCGTGGAGACGAGACCGGATACCGCTGGCGATCGCGTCTGGTTGCACGCTTATCATCACGACGGGACTCGAGTTCAAGGATTTCCGCCCCCGATGATTTATGGGTATCAGAAAGCCCTTCCCGTGATTGGCAACGTGGACGGTGACGGCATTCCTGAAATTGTACTCGTAGGTAGAGAATCGAGATCATCTCAGGTTCCAGTTGTGCTCGTCTATGCGAACGACGGTACTCTCAAAAGAGTCATGCACCCGGTGGGAAACACCCCTGACGCAAGCGTTCCGGCGCTAGCCGATTTAGACGGGGACTGCATCCCGGAAATCATTGTCCAAACTGCTGGCGCGCTGAATGTTTGGAAAGGTGATGGTTCGGTTTTTCCTGGCTGGCCGGTTGATTGGAGCCAAAGTGCGGGGATAAACCGCACGGGCAACGCGGCTCCAGTCGTTGGTGACGTAGACGGTGATGGGTTCCCGGACATCGTCATAAGCGACACTGCAGAGGTTCGTGTCTATAACCGAAGCGGTGTTTTGCACCCGCGTTTTCCTAAGCGGCTGCCGTTAGGATTTGGCGCCGTGCCCGCCATCGCAGACATCGATCTGGATTGCCGGAATGAAATTATTGTCAGCTCGGAAGTCGGTGGAGAAGGTTACTCTGACAAGGTTTGGGTATACGATCTTGGCGGCCCCGCTCACGGTGCTGTGGAGTGGGGCCAACTTATGGGCGGGCCAAGGCATCAGGGAACATATGCGCCGACCCGTAATCAACCTGGAGTGACCTGCAGTCCGGGAAAGACGCTTCGCGTGCGCAAGTCCGGCACAGGCAGCGGCATTGTGAGTAGCTCCCCATCGGGAATTATTCCCGGCACAGAAACCTTCGGCATCTATGCCAGCGGGACGAATGTAATTCTCACGGCGGCGGCGGACGCTGGTTCAGAGTTTACCGGTTGGACCGACGGGGGCTGCAGCGGCACAGGGAGTTGCTCCGTAGCTATGACGGATACCCTAACGATTGTTGCGAACTTCACTCTGACGCCGCCTACAGCGCACAGTTTAAGCGTCTCAGCTCTAGGTCCAAATCCTGGGCTTGATATTACTGTGAGCCCTTCGGACAACGCGAATTTTGGGAGCGGTGTCACGCCGCTTGGCCGAGTTTACAATGAGAACACCGTGGTCATAGTAACTGTGCCGGCAATAGCCGGAGTCTATATCTTTCAGCGCTGGTTGCGTGACGGAGTCGAATGGGCGACCACATCTAGTACCCAAGTAGTCATGGATGCCAATCATGCCCTCACTGCGGTCTATGAGAGAGACGCGACGGCGCCAGACACGAGGATCACCGGTGGACCATCGGGAAAAATCGGGTTCAACAGTGCGACATTTGAGTGGACAGGTACGGACAACGCAACCCCTGTGAATAAATTGTTCTATGCGTATCGTCTTGATCCCATCGAGCCAAATTACTTGCCCTTTGACTCGAGGGTGATGGCTTTCTACAGCAATCTCAGCGAGGGCAACTACACGTTTATCGTCAAAGCCAGAGACGAAGCGGGAAATGAAGATCCAACACCTGCCAGCCAGAGCTTTGCCATTGATCTTGATGCTTCTCCGCCCAGTGTAGTGATCACGAGCCCCACGGATAACCAAGTGGTGACGGCCAGTTCAATTACAGTCGTGGGAACGGCAACCGATGCCGCGCGCGGAGACAATGGGATATTGTCGATAGAGGTCAACGGTGTATTGGCTAATAACGGAACTGCGGTTGGCTCGGAAACGGCGAATTGGAGTCAGCTGGTTACACTGAGACCTGGGCTGAACATGGTCGGAGCTTATGCTACGGATAACAGCCCCAGGCAGAACAGGGCGGCGGCGGAAATCGCAGTGATCTATCAGCCGCCGGACATTCTAGGGCCCAGCGTAACGATTACCAGCCACACAAATAACCAGACGGTAACGTCAAGTCCGATCACAATCTCCGGTACAGCCACGAGCAACAACGGCATCGCGTCGGTGTTAGTGAACTGGATAGCGGCCATTGGCGGCACAGCGAGCGGGTCAGACACAGCCAACTGGAGCCAGTCGATGGCACTTGTTGCCGGGCCGAACAGGATCATTGTGGTGGCCAGAGACAACAGCGCCAGCCACAACGCCACGACGGTTGCAATAACTATCAACTACAGTCCGCCGGACATTTTAGGGCCGAGTGTGGTCATTGACCAAGTGAATACGCTGGTGGCGAACGGAAGTACAATCATGCTCTCGGGTACTGCCACTGATGCGGGGCGAGGCGACAATGGAATCTCCTCTGTGACCGTGGACGGAGTACGGGCCAATAGTGACACGGCTGTAGGCCGTGACGCAGCGAATTGGAGCCAGTCCGTAGTGCTGTTCAACCCCATACCCCAGACCATTGCCAAGACTATTACGGTCGTGGCAAGCGACAACAGCAGCAATCAAAACTCTACCGCAGCTAAAGTCACAATCAACGTCCAACCGAATCAACCGCCAGACGGGACGATTATTTCGCCGGCCTCGAACCTCACGATTGTTGCCGGTCAGTCCGTCAATTTCCAAGGGTCGGGAACAGACCCGGACAACAATGTGCCGTTCAGGTATGAATGGAACTTTGGGGGTGGAGCGCCCAATTCCTCTGCACAGAATCCAGGCCAGGTCACGTTTAGTGCTCAGGGAGTTTATACCGTGACATTCACGCTCAGCGATAGTTTAGGATTACCCGATCCAGCACCGGCGATACGGATCATTACCGTTGAACCACCAGGCGCCGTTGCTTTTGTCGAACCAGCGGGAATCTGTAATGGCAACATGCCTTGCGTCACGTCCATTCAAGAGGCCATCGCCGTCGTATCGCTCGGAGGAACAATCAAACTAGCCCAGGGGAGCTACCATGAAAATCTGTCGGTAAATACTTCCAAGAGCTTCACTCTCGAAGGCGGATGGGACACGAGCTTCACAACGCGGGCAACCGATCCGCTTCTCACGGTTATCGATGGTAATAGCGATGGCGCTGTTTTCGCTGTGGATGCATCAACAGGGGAGAACATCAGCCTTACGATCGAACGGGTTACCATACGGAACGGAAACAATGAGGACGGTGGAGCAATTTCCGCCGTGGCCACGGGCGGGGGGCTGATTGATATAACTCTCGGCGCCAATGTTATCCGCAGTAATAAGTCCACAAATAGCGGCGGCGGGATTGGGCTATACGCCGACGGCTCAGATAGCAAGGTGCAAGCGACGCTGACCAATAACATGATCCATGAAAACCACGCGGGTGGTGAAGGCGGCGGCCTCTACGTCTTTTCGGACAACTCCGGGAACGTGGCGGCAAGTCTAATTAACAACACGATCACCGACAATGTTTCTGCGGGAGCGGGCGGTGGTGTACGCGCATATTCGAGCGGTGCCGGAGTCACGGACGTAACCATCAGGAACAGCATCATCTGGGGCAACACGGCAGACAGCGGGCATGACATCGCGATTGGTCAATCGGGCCCAAGCAGTGCGGCGGTTCATTCATCTTATAACGATATCGGAGATGTGTTGCCTGATGCCGATGCACCTGGAATCTACAATGATCTGGGGAGCAACCTTGATTTCGATCCGCATTTCATCAATTCCGCCGACGGGACGTACCGTCTGGGCCCAGATTCGGCTGCAATTGATTTAGGCACCGCTAGCGGTGCGCCTGCTGTTGATTTTGAAGGCACATCGCGACCCCAGGGCACCGCGCACGATATGGGCGCCCATGAACGCACGTTGGCTAGTGGACTACTGGCGATCAATACCGTTTCTCCTCTGCCTCCGGGAGAAGTAGGGGTCGGATACGGCATAGGATTGGACGTGTCTGGTGGGCAACCTCCTTACGCAGTCAGTATAGCTTCCGGCAAAAAGAAATCAGCAGCTCTGCCGAGTGGTTTAAGCTTGGTGGCACAAAGTATCGTTGGCATGCCAACCGCTTCTACCAAGAAGAGTCTCACCTTTAGCGTGACCGTCACGGACCAACAGTTGGTCGCCGTCAGCGGATCCTATTCATTGATAATCTATTCAGCTCCCTCCATATCTACCAAGAAGTTGCCAGGCGGAAAGGTAGGGATTCCGTATAACGCGACTCTTACAACGAAAGGAGGTTTGGCGCCGTATGCCTGGTCATGGGTGCCTGGTTCAGTGCCGGGCCTGAGCTTGGACAGTACGGGCCGGCTCAGCGGGACTCCGAAGATTCAGGGAAACTACAGTTTTGAAGTTCAGGTCGAGGATCAGCTTGGAGGAGTTGCGCAAAAAAAATTGAACCTGACGATAAAATAGTCGCCCAACGAGCCGATGACGGACCAGAAAAAATGGTCGGTTCTTTTTAGCTGTCACTATCAATAAAAGCGCGCAGATTGGCTATGGTCGTCATAATTTCTAGCTTGGAGAGGTCAACACGGCTGGAAACGTTGGTTCACCGGCGAGTTACGGCTGGGTAATGCAGTCAATAATTCCGAGATGCGAAAGCACTCGGGAAAAGTGGATTCACCACAGACGGCCGACGCGAGAAAGATAATTGTCCGTATAGAGACGCATCATCAAGGCCGCCGTGCGCTCAAGCACTGTCAAGGCGAGCGTTACGGCAATACTCGAATCTGCGGGGGTATTTGTCTTGACAAAGAGCGCTTCTTTCCTATTATTGCGGTTACTGTGGTCGTTAAGAATGGAGCCTTGGGGCACGTTGTCCTTAACGTGGCAAATCTGAAGAAGTCGGAGAGCTTCTATCGCGCGATTCTCGGGATGCAAATTTCCGCCAGGAACCGCAAGACGAAGATGACGTTTCTCAGCTTCGGCCGGGAGCATCACGACGTTGCCCTTCAAGAGCTGCCGCGCGGCACGAAACACGAGACCGGGGGGTCCCCAAAATTACATCATTTCTGCATCTACGTTAAAAACAACGATGAGGTGGATGCGCTCTATCCCGTTCTAAGGCGGCGCAAGATTTCCATCGTCAGCGGGCCGGAGATCTTAGAAGTCGCCGGCAATCGGTCCATCAGTTTCCTCGACCCGGACGGCAATCGCGTCGAGGTGGCGTGTAACGCAAAGAAGTTCAAATTCGATCGCCGTAAGAAATAGCTGATCCCGGCGGAGGACTCAATGAAGAAGCTTAGCTTCCTACTTGTGCTCGTGGCTTTTGCGTTTAGCTCTTTTACCTCATGGGCGGTCGATAGAGTTCGCATCTCTCACAGCGCCATCAGCGGTTCACAAGCCATTCTCTTCGTCACTCGAGACGCCGGGTTCTTTAAAAAATATGATATTGAGCCGCAAATTGTCTACGTTGCGGGTGCGCCGCCCAACATCGCTGCACTCGTTTCAGGAGAGCTCGATTTCACGGTTTTCGCCGGCCCTGCGGCCATCGCGTCGAATCTCGAGGGCGCGGATACCGTGGTACTGATGACCTTTATCAACACGATGGAGCATACTTTCATCACCCGACCGACGGTAAAAACACCGCTCGATCTGAAAGGAAAGACTTTCGCGGTATCGCGCGCCGGCGCGACCGACGATTACGGCGCCCGCGCTGCTTTCAAAAAATGGGGTCTCGATCCCGACAGAGACGTCACAATGATGTCCGTGGGAGGGCAGCCGTCCCGGCTGGCAGCTGTAAAGTCCGGCTTGGTGGTGGGATCCTTGCTCCAGCCGCCGTTTACCGTTCGGGCGCGGCAAGAAGGCTTGGTCGAGTTTGGATCTCTCGGCAATCTCGGAATTGAATATTTGGGCACATCCCTGGCTACGACGAGGCAAACGATTCAAAAAAAAGAAAATATTGTGCGTCGATTTGTCAGGGCGATGGTCGAAGGCATCCATTACTATAAAACGCAGAGAGAGGGGAGTTTGCAATCGATAGCGAAATTCACGCAGATCAAAGACCGCAGCGCTTTGGAAGAAGCGTATAACACCTACGCGATCAAGTTTATGGCGCAGGTGCCGTATCCATCGCTCAGGGGAGTGGAGACCATTCTGGAAGATCTGGCTAAGACCAACCCAAAGGCGCGGGGCGCCGATGCTAAACGATTTGTTGAGCCGCGCTTCCTTAGAGAGCTTGAGGATAACGGTGTGGTGGCCCAGCTCTACCGCTAAGGACGATTCCGAGGTGACCCATGTCTGTTGAGGCTATTTTGACCGGAAAGACTCTGCCGACGAAGGAATTCTGCGAAGTTCTCGTGAAGGAAGTTAAAGACG
>JBGPIK010000195.1:0-11917 GCA_041484845.1 Binatia bacterium
AATCCTCAAATTCCATGGGCTGGTTGGCTGCATCGGTAAGGTCGATAATGCTTAGCCGGTTATGACCTAGCAACACTGGCATATCGATCCACTGAGAGGAATTATCAGGTCCACGATGACGGATAGACTCAAGCATCTTCCGTAGGAGAATTTCACCCTGCCCACGACTGAGAGTCGGATCGATAATTCCTGCTATGCCGCACATCGATTAGCCTCCGACTTCGCAATGTCCGAACATCTCGTCCTCATGGACATAATTTTTGTCGTTCTTCTCGCTGCCGTCGTGCCAACGGCGGGACGCGGGTTTCGCGTGGCGATGCTGCTAGCCGGCGGTCACGCGCTCGATCGCACAAGCGACGATGGGCTGGCCGGACTCATCGTGGATCCGTTGCGCTGTGTACCCTTCGGGCCAGATATCGGTGAACCAGAAGCGGATGCCGAGTCGTAAAAATTTGCCATTATGTGTCCTCCTTCATAGTTGCTTACTGGTGCGGTTTTTGACTCTTCAAACTTTGTAACGCGGCGTGTTCTTCAGGCAGGAAAAATGGAACCTTAGGCGTCGAGAGAGGTCAGCCGGCTCTTTCAGAATGCAAAGCAGCAGAGCGTTATTCGACTATTGAGCGCGTGTTAAGCTCGGCTGAGGCTCCGGCTCCGCTTCCTGGGTCCATGTATGCTGGATCAAGCAAGTGCAGAATCGTAGTGGAGGTGTCTGCCCGCTCTTAAAAAAATTTGAATTATTAACGTTGAATACCAACGCATGTGGAACAAAATCGGCCTCCTCTCCGTTCACCGCGAGTTTGATTACGATGTAGTACTGGCCGATCGGGAGCGGAAGGTTAGGAATATGGCAAGTGAAGACGCCGCCGCTCCCCAGTTGCTCGACAAGACCGTAGCTGAGCGAAAAATCGAAGCAGGTCACGGCCACGCCGAGCTGATTAAAGATCGTGAACAAGATATTTGTTCCCCGGCGCTCGCGGGTAGTGTTTTTGTACCGAAATTCAAACGACGCGGGTCTCCCTGCGACGAGATGAGAGGTGGTTTCGTTAACCTCGTTGAGAATCCGTGCGCTGACGAGCCGAACGGCTCCGTTGCCGGATCGCTCGGGGTTATTGTCGAATGCCTGTGCGATTTTCGAGGAATGATACGCTAGATGATTTTTGATGGTGGACTCGGCAGGACCATCATACACTAACTGTCCAGCGCGCAAGAGGATTGCGCGCGAACAAAGATTCAGCACCGTAGCCATGCTATGACTCACGAAAAGCACGGTTCGACCTTGCTTTGCGACCTCTCCCATTTTCCCCAGACATTTTTTCTGAAACTCCACGTCGCCCACCGCCAACACTTCGTCGACGAGCAGAATCTCCGTCTCGAGATGAGCCGCGACGGCAAAGGCAAGCCGGACGTACATTCCGCTGGAGTAACGCTTCAGTGGCGTGTCTATGAATTTTCCCATCTCAGCAAACGAGACGATTTCGTCGAACTTTCGATTGATCTCTGCCTTCTTCATGCCCAGAATAACTCCGCTCAGGTAGATGTTCTCCCGCCCGGTCAGCTCGGAGTGAAAACCCGTGCCGACTTCCAACAGCGAACTCACGCGGCCGTGAATTTCAGCAAAGCCAGCGGTTGGCTCGGTGATGCGCGAGAGTATCTTGAGCAGCGTGCTTTTTCCGGCGCCGTTGTGGCCAACAAAGCCCATTGCCTCGCCGTGCTTAACCTCGAACGAGACGTCTTTGAGGGCCCAAATCGTATCTTCAGGATCGCCGACAGGAGACCGCCAACCATTACGACCGATCAGCGACTTGAAACTTTCTGCAAGGTGGTCCCGAAAAGTGTCGTGGCGATGTTTTGACGTCCCGATCTTATATTGCTTTGAGAGGTTCTCGACTCGGATTACGACGTTACTCATGACGCTTATTGAGGACGTGTTTCATACTTAATTTTTTCTGAGGCCAAACACATGACACCCAAAACCCCTCACACCACATCCGCGAAGGTTCGTTCGATTCGCTTAAAATAGACAAGACCGCCAAGAAGTAGGGCAATCACTACGGCGGTGCTTACGGCGATCAGCTTAAAGTCGGGACTTCCCTTACCGAGTAGGGCCCAACGGAAGCCTTCAATGACTCCTACCATAGGGTTAAGGCTATACAGTAGCCGCCATTTCTCCGGAACTAGATTGACCGAGTAAGCCACGGGAGAGAGAAACATCCAAATCTGGATTAAAAACGGTATGGCATGGCCTACATCTCGATACCTAACATTGAGGGCTGAGAGCCAAAGCCCGACAGCTAAGACCGTGATCAGAGTCAGGAACAAGAAAATGGGTAAAGCGATCACGCCCCAGGTGGGCACAATGTGAAACCACAGCATTAGTATCAGGAGAAACACAAAGGCTATTGCGAAATCTAGAATTCCAGAAATGATAGCAGAGACTGGCACGATAAGCCGCGGAAAATAAACCTTCGTGATGAGGTTTGCACTCCCTACGAGGCTAACGGTGCAGCGGTTTAGAGCGCCGGCAAAGAGGGTCCAGGGCAACAGGGCCGTGTAAGCAAAAACGGGATAGGGCAAGCCATCTGAGGGAATCTTGGCAAAATTCCCAAAGACCATGGTAAAGATCACCATGGTCGTCAAAGGCTGAAGAATTGTCCAACCGATGCCAATCACGGTTTGCTTATAGCGTACCTTTACATCCCTCCACAGCAGAAAGTATAGGAGTTCACGATAAGCCCAGAGCTCTTGCAAATTGACAGACAGACAGCCACGAGAAGGCTCGATACGGATAACCGGAGTATCGGCTATAGGTTGCAGCTTGGCTGCTTCCAATTCAAATTCACTGACCGACATGGAATAATCCTTTCACAATGCCATCCTGTACTTAAACGAGCTGAGCAAAGTCTTAAATACCAACGTGAGAACGATGGAACGGAAGTTATCGCCGAATAGTTTGACGGGATACGGTTCGGTGTTGCGGGTTTTCTACAATGAAACTTTGGGGGTGGGATAAGAACAAGCTGCTTATCCCTACGCGGAAGACACCTTCACTACTGCCCGAGGTGTTCAGTCCCGACGCGGTTATGCGATTGATCAAGGCTGAGGTCAGTCCCCTAGTGAAATAAGAGTACTGGGGACATGCGCCCTAACCAGCCTGGAGCGAGCTTGGTTCGACTGTCGGTTCATCGCTACGGGATCTCGCCGGTAACGCATCGAGGCTAACATTATTTCGTTTGCGATACTTAAAAGAGTGTCCAATTACCACAAGCGGCTTTTCAAAGTACAGCCATGATAATTCTGCGAGTGTCAAGGTGATAAGTAGGGCCGAAAGCGTAACGCCAGCAGCGACCCAGCCACCCATTTGAGGAATTTGCTTTAATAGTACCCCGTGAATGAGTCCGCTCACTCCCTGATGAAACAAGTAAACCCCGTAGGCAATAATTCCCAACCGTACCATGAGCGGATTTCTCACAACCCAAGTCACGAAGCCGCGTCTTTCAATGAGCGCGATCAATAGAAAACAGGAGTAGAGTAGCGCAAGCACCGAGTACCCATAAGACAACATCGCAAAAGAAAAAACCCGGTAGTTCTTGTAGGTGAACACCCCCGCCAGAGCGAGCAAGAGCGCGAATAATCCGTAGAGAAAAGCTCTATGGTCAGTCAAACATCTTCTGAATCCTTCTTGGCGCATCCCGTAAGCGCAGAGGACGCCCAACATCAAAGCGTCGGCCCGACAAGGCATGAACACATACGGCGAGAAATTCCCATTAGGATAACGCATGAGAATAAGCCGTAGCGCCGGCGCCGCCAGAACTATACAGGCGAGCACGTAGGGAAGTCTTCGGGAAGAGAGAAAGAAAATCATGAGGGGCAATATGAGATAGAATTGTTCTTCGACGGCAAGCGACCAGGTGATGCCCAGCCAGTTCGGGCCAAAATCGCCAGTCTTTGCCATTGCGATATTCTGAGTGAACGTCAAGTAGGACCAGACCGGCAGAGACTTTCCGAATAGCCAGTCGGAGCGCGCCGCGATCAGTATTGCCCCGATAAACAGGAACACCCAAAAAAAGTAAAGGGGAAAAATCCGGCAGATCCTCCGAATGTAAAACGTTGAAAAGTAGTTGATTGAATCCTTATTGTCGAGTAAGATTCCGCCGATTAGAAACCCGGAGAGAACAAAGAACAAATCAACCCCACTCCAAGTCAAGCCTAAGGCTCTGATGCCATAATATAAGAGCGTCCTTGGCTCAGCCTGGATCTCGCAAGCGCCGTAGTGCCAAATCAACACAAGGAGAATGGCCATCCCCCTGATGCCGTCGAGCTCGGTTATGCGGCGCGAGACATCGCGTGAGTTATCCATGCCTTTGAACCGAATGTGTCTCGATAAAACGGATGAAGATGAAGGAATGAAATGAACCGGCCTTCCGATGTTTTGGCGAGACAATCATACAACCCCCTAAAGAAAAGAAATCGGTGCTACTCCAAGCTCGAGGCACTACGATGACATTCTCATTTTATAATCAAATAACTTGACCAGCGTCTTTAATATTAGACTCAGGTCGAAAAGAAAGGAGGAGTGCTGAAGATAGTCTTTTCCCAGTCTGATCTTATCTGGTAGGATTCGCCTAATATATTCCTCTTCGGGATTGTCAGAGTGTCCGAGCAGCGCCGCTTCATCGCGATATTTTAGCGAAGCCAAGTCGGTTATTCCCGGACGTATGGTCAGGATTTCCTCGTAGTCGTGTTTAAAGAGTTCCACGTACCGGGGAATTTCCGGGCGCGGCCCGACAAAGGTCATGTCCCCCTTAAACACATTGAACAGCTGAGGAAGCTCATCGATTTTGCTCTTGCGCAGAAGCCATCCCACTCGCGTAATTCGCGGATCACGACCGAAGGTAATACTTGGACCTTGAGCATGCGAATCCTGCACCATCGTGCGAAACTTATAAATTAAAAACGGACGAAACCCTCTTCCCACCCGTTCCTGCCTGAAAAACACCGGACCGGGCGAATCCAGCTTGATCAGAACAGCGACTAGCGCCAGCAGCGGAAGACTAAAGATGATCCCCGCAAGTGAGACTATAATGTCAAAGGCGCGCTTCATCGCCCGTATTCACTAGCAAGCTCTCTCACCGCTCCAATGACTTTTTCCACATCCGCCTCTGTCATTTTCGGGTAAATCGGCAGCGAGACGATCCGTTCAAAAACCGCGCTTGCGATCGGAAAATCGGCCGGCCTGTAACCAAACGCGTCGCGGTAATAGGGATGAAGATGCAGTGGAATGAAATGGACCGAAGTGCCGACTTCTCTTTCCCGTAACCCTTCGATGAATTCATTGCGGCCCATTCTCAGGCGCTCCAGATTCAGCTGAATGATAAAAAGGTGCCACGCATGCTGCACATCCTTAGCGCAGGTGGGAAGTCGAATGGCTTCCAGTTCTGCAAAAGCTTCCTCATAGATCATGGCGATGCGTTGTCGGGCTTCCCAGAACTCGTTGCATTTCTTTAGCTGCTCGATGCCGAGCGCAGCCGCAATATCCGTTAAGTTGTACTTAAATCCAGGGGAGATAACTTCGTAATACCAGGAACCTTCCTTCGTATAACGCTTCCAGGCATCCTGGCTGATTCCGTGTAGGCTCATCATGCGCATCCGTTCGGCCCACTCTGGATTATCCGTGGTTGCCATGCCGCCTTCGCCGGTAGTGATCGTCTTTGTCGCGTAGAAGGAAAAACAGGTGATATCCCCAATGGTTCCTATGGTGCGCCCGTGATAACTGGCCGGCAGGGCATGCGCCGCATCCTCGATGACTTTTAAATTGTGGTTTTTCGCGATTCGTAAAATCTCGTCCATCTCGCAGGGCCGTCCGGCAATGTGCACGGGAATAATCGCTTTAGTTTTGGAGCTGATCGCGGCCTCGAGCCTTGATGAATCCAAATTGAGTGTGTCCGGTTGGCAGTCCACGAGCACCGGCTTGGCTTTAAAGTAGAGGACGACTTCTGCGGTCGCGGCGAAAGTCATGGTCGGGACAATGACCTCGTCCCCTTGTTTAATACCCACAGCATCCAGCGCCAGATGAAGGGCGGCGGTTCCGGAATTCACCGCCACCGCATGCTTGGCACCCACATAGCTGGCAAAATCATCCTCGAATGTTTTGACCTTGCGACCCGTCGTAAGCCATCCGGAGTGAAGGGTCTCGACGACTGCACGAATTTCGGCATCCCCGATATCCGGCTTGTGAAACGGCAAAAAATCGTTGCTCAAGGAACTGATCCTTTTCTATACCCGCAAACGTTCGACTTTACCGTCCGTTAGGCTCGTGCTCTCAGGGCTGGATTAGAACCGCTAATCGGGTAATAGTTTGGCAATAAGCTCCAGATGATCAGCAACGGTTTGCACGCCTAGCACGTTCGTCGGGTGCTGATATATGCCCAAAATGTTTGCCTGCTGCTTTTGTTTGGGTAGCCGTCGAAGGATCTCATCGGCGAGCAATATGGCGTCAGACCAGTACAGCTCCTTATATTTCCTCATCGTGGAGTCGTGGAGTGCATCGGTATCTTTCAGCCATTGTTGCCTTACGGCTTTGGCGGCACCGCTGGTTAAATCAGGCTGCTGTTTTCGGTCGTATTCAGCCAATAATTCCCGATCCTTCCTATCGTAGGAGTACACGAGATCTCTTATCTTTTTCACCAGTTGCAAAGCATTTTGTCTAAGCTCTTTATTGGAAGTTTGCGAATAGCGGGTCTTTCCGGCAGTCGCACCGACAGTGACAGCAGTGATAACAACCAGAAATAGCAGCCATAACTTACGCGTGAAGTAAGCCACGGAAATCAATTCAGGGTTCGCGGATCAGGAACGTGCTCCTATCGCTCAAGAACCCGGGTCTTCGCGACAATTTCCTCATGTGAAGGCAACGGTGATCTGCGCCGCGACGTAAATTCACGTTCATCAGCAATCATTGCCAGCGGTGAGAGCCCATCAGCGGGCGCATTCACAGTCGCCATGCGCACGGTCCGCGGCTCTACATCCCATAAGTTATATCTAAGAATGGCATACAGAGCCTGGAAGCCATCCTTCCAGTTGATCTTTTTGCCCTCGGCGTACGTTCGTCCTGCGAAAGGCTCAATTAAATAAAACCAAAACTGCCGCGCATCGCTCCTGGCGCTTCGTTCAGCCTCCGCCCGTAACGGAAAGGCAGGAACTCGCCGGTTACCGGACTATCGATTGCGAATCACTCCCAAGTAATGAGTCCGAAACAGCGGAAATTTCTCGAGCAAGTAGCAAGCTAAATACGAATAGGGCGCCAGACGACGGGCCAGCGGTGGAACCAGTGTAATGCGCCGAAGCTCAACGCGACAATCAGAGAAGAGTTGGACGATTTCCGATCGTTTAACACCGCGAACATCGGGGTTCCAGGGATTATTGACGTGATAGTCGTACCAAAAAATAAATCCGTCATTCTTGACCACCCGCATCATTTCCGTCGCAATGCGCTGCTTTAAAGCTGCGTCGAGAATCGAGGTAAAGACGGTTGACTGAAGAACCAGATCGAATTTGCCATCGGCGAAAGGAAGCTCGGCCGCGCTGGCGCACTCTAACCGAACCCCGGGAGCGCACAGGCGCCGCGCCAGAGCGAGACGATCGGCAAGCAAATCGATGCCGGTCAACTTTTCCGGTCGTGCTCCCCATTTGACCAGCTCACGGAGCCAGTGACCGGTTCCGCAGCCGATCTCGAGAATAGTCTGGGACGCCAGGTCCTCTAACCCGCACCTTTGTAACAACGCGAGCATCCCCCGTTCGCATTGCTGCATAGTATACAGATTACCGCCGAACCAGGAGTAGCGACCGCCTTCCTTACGTTTCGCATACGCCGCTCGAATCCGTCCTTCTTCCGCTCTGACTGAGTCAAAGGACTGGATCATTTTAGGTGCTCTGTTGAATCATGGCCGACGAATGGCGGTTCTGGACTGGAAGGCGCGTACGCAGGTTTCGTATGATGCGCGCTCACACTCAGCCCGGAGGCGAAAGCGCGCTTATTCCGCCGGCCCCAAACCTTTCACCGGTAGAATTCACGGATTTCGCTTACCACATAACGTTGTTGTTCTTCGCTTAACTCAGGATAGATTGGAAGCGCCAACGAATCGCGTGCGGCGGTTTCGGCGTTTGGCAAATCTCCACTCCGGTAGCCCAACTCAGCAAAGCAGTCCTGTAGGTGGATCGGCACCGGATAGTAGATTTCTGTTTCTATCGCCATTTTCTTTAAGAACTCCCGCACCCGGTCGCGTTCAGGCAATCGAACCACAAATTGATTGTAAATATGTCCAGGCGAATTTTCCGGGAGCAAGACACGGTTAGCCAGCTTGAACTCATCAAAAAGCCGCCGATAGCGCATTGCATTGTTGCGGCGCATTTCCGACCAGCGTGGTAGATATTTCAATTTGACTCTGAGAATCGCTGCTTGAAGCGCATCCAAGCGGAAATTTCCCCCGACAACGCGGTGATGGTACTTGGGTTTGGCTCCATGAACACGAATGACTCTGAGCTTCTCTGCCAGATCAGGATTGTTCGTGATAACCATCCCCGCGTCGCCGAACGCGCCCAGGTTCTTGCTCGGGAAAAAAGAGAAGCAGCCTATATCCCCTAGGGTTCCTGCGCGTCTTCCGTCCTTAAAGCTCGCGCCGATAGCTTGCGCCGCATCTTCGACGATGTGAATGCCTTTGCTTCGGGCAATTTCCATAATCGGTTCCGTCTCAGCACATTGGCCAAACAAATGAACCGGCATTATGGCTTTAGTCCGGGACGTGATTTTTTTTGTGATTGCGGCGCTGTCGAGGTTGAAAGTTTTTGAATCGATATCGGCGAAAACCGGACGGGCGCCCAGCCTTGCGATAACACCGGCCGTCGCGAAGAACGAGTAAGCGGTGGTGACCACCTCGTGTCCCGGTCCGGTTCCAATGGCCATCAACGAAGCGAGCAGCGCGTCCGTTCCCGAGGAGACGCCAATGGCAAAGCGCGCATCGCAGAACGCGGCTATTTCATGCTCCAGCGCTTCTACTTCCGGACCGAGGATGAAGTGTTGAGACTCAACAACTCGGTCGATCGCTTCGCGAATTTCAGACTGGATGGCTAAGTACTGCGCCTTGAGGTCGAGCAAAGGTACGTTTGTCATCTAGAATCACCTCGTTGCCTGTTTTACGATACGTGCGCTGACACGTCGGACATCTTCCGACTTCATGACCGTCACTAAACGCAATGCGGTTTGCGCAAACGCACATCCAGCCGACAATCCTGCCGGGATTTCCCATGACCAGCGCAAAATCTGGAACATCCCTCGTCACGACGGCTCCCGCCGCGATGAAAGCGTACTGCCCGATAGTAATGCCGCATACGACGGTGCAGTTCGCGCCTAGACTGGCGCCCCTACGTACGAGAGTAGGGCGAAGCTCGCCCATGCGCCTAATTTCGCTGCGCGGGTTGAATACATTCGTAAACACCATTGAGGGACCGCAAAATACATCGTCCTCAAGCGTGACGCCTTCATAAACCGAGACGTTATTTTGAATTTTGACGCGGTTGCCAACGGTAACGTTAGGACCCACAACGACATTCTGCCCGATCCGGCAATTCTTGCCGATGCGCGAGTTCTTCAAAATGTGCGACACGTGCCAAATCGTCGTCTCTTCCCCAATGGTGACATCATCATCAATGAAAGCTGAAGGATGAATCTTTGCTTCGCGCTGGACCCGCGCCGGAACGCCGCGCGCCTTCGATTTGCCGAACCCTAAGCCGTCTTGGCATTTCTGAAGGACACTCAGAACCCGCAGTCCTTCGCGACCGTCGGTGCGCGGCATCCGTCGGCTTTGCATGCATTCTAGGAAGTGAAGGCATTCGGCTCTCAACGGCTCAATCGAATCGACCGGAACGGGCAACGCCTCCGCCCGATTGGGGACCGGCTGATGGTTTTTCCAGCTGATCGTGTGTGGATAAAGAAGCAACTTGTTTTCACCTTCTAAATCGTTGAAAACAGCCATCCGGCGGTCTCCAACGACGACCAGCTTTTGTTCTTTAAAGGGATGGAGCCAAGATACAAACACGTGGGCTTTGACGCCACTGGGGAATGAGAAAAGGCTCACGGTGACGTCGGCGATCTGGTTGTGGAGATAATTACCGCCTTGCGTTTCGACCGAATCGGGAAGCTCCCCCAGGAGACCGAGAATGACCGAAATGTCGTGCGGGGCAAACGACCAGAGAATATTCTCTTCACGGCGAATTTTGCCGAGATTAAGGCGGTTCGAATAAATGTACTGGACACGGCCGAGCTCTCCTTCCTCTACCAAGTCTTTCAGCTTCAGCACGGCCGGATGGTACCAAAGAAGATGACCGACCATCAGTACGCATTGCTTCCGCGAAGCCAACGCCACCAGTTCTTCGCCCTCTTCGACAGACAAGCATAGCGGTTTCTCAACAAAGACGTCCTTACCGGCAAGCAGTCCCTGCCTCACTAATTCGCCGTGAGTGGCTGCGGGCGTGGCAACGGCAAGTCCGCGAATATCAGGATTCGACAGCACGTCATCGACGGAATCTGTAAATGCTGCCTCTGGATATTTTACTTTTAGCTTCTCTGTGGTTCTCTGATCCACTTCACAGACACACGACAATGTGCCCAGATCATGGAAATTCCGGATCAGATTCTTGCCCCAGTATCCGCCACCGATGCATGCGATCTGTCTCACCTTCGCGCTTGTCATTTTGTTCTCAACACCTTTCTTGTCGAGTTCCGGCGAAAAATATCGGAGTTCCTAGCGCACGCTTCGGCTGCCGTTAGCTGTTTACGCCCATAGTGGTTCGGCTCAATTTTGCATACTTGCGAGATGGGCCGCGACGGAAAATAAGGAAATCCCAGATGCCATGTAGGAACCCCAAACCGTAGCCGAAGTGATATGTTGCGAATACTAACGGAAGCACCGTTACGAGAACGCGGCCATTCCGGGCCGCTGTTAACAGTGAAGCTGTGATATTACAAACCGAATAAAGACCGATAAGCGCTAATAAAACCCAAAGCGCTGGAGCCCAAAAAAGAGATACCATAGGTACAGCGATCAGGGACAACACAAAGCACCCGGGAACTACGTGACGGACAGAAGCAGGAAGTTTGTGTTTCTGAATAACACGGACTTTCCAATAGCCATACTGAAGGTATTGGAGGAACAAATCTCTCAACGATGAGCGAGGCGTGTACCAACTCTTGATGCGACGTGAATGCCAAATTTTTCCCCCAGCTCTGACGAGGCGAAGGTTAAATTCATCATCCTGGTTCCGCACCAGCTCCTCATCGAACATTCCGATCCGATCGAATACGTCGCGCCGATACACGCCGCCAAACACGGTATCGGCCGGACCTTCATAGTCAATATTGTGCCAACGCGCCCCCCCAACGGCGAACCCGCTATGATGGGCCATCGCGATAGCTTTTTGTAGCCGAGATTTTCCCACACACACCATCGTGCCGCCGACATTGTCGGCTCTTGTCTCTTGGAGAACTTTCAAGCTTGAGCACAAATAATCGGGTGCGTAACGATTGTGAGCGCCCATGATCGCAATATATTTGCCGCGCGCGTGACGGATCCCTGCATTCATGCCGCAAGCAGTTGTGCGTTCGGGATTATCGATAACTTTCAACCGCCGATCCCCACGACCGACTTCTTCTAGAAGTTGACGTGTCCCGTCATCCGACATGCCGTCCACGACTATGATTTCGAATCCTCCGGGTGGGGACTCCTGAGCCAAGATTGTTTCGAGCGTAGCCTTAATCTGATCTCTTTCATTACGGCAAGGGATCACAATGGACACGGCAGGTTCGCCGGCAACGACGCTTTCACCCAAATTGGAATTGGCAATCATACTTTGCAGGTTCTCAACAGCC
>JBGPIK010000196.1:0-11864 GCA_041484845.1 Binatia bacterium
ACGGCCGTGCGAACGACTTCCTTGCCATTCTTGTCGAAACCTATGATCGTATCGTTGAACATTTCCCACGGTTTGCCGTTGATTCGGGTCTCGAACAGCTTTTTCCCGGGTTGGATCTCATATCGAAAGATCACCTTTTGGGTCGTCCGAAACAGTTGAAGCACGGCGAGCAGATCTCTGGAAGGCGCGACATATTTTTCGATCGCCTCGTCCACTCCGGGGCCGAACATTTGCCTCAGGTAGGGCCGCGGCACCCAGCGCGGCGGAAAGTAGTAAACGTTGGGTTGTGTGCCGAATTGAGGATAAAGCGGAAGCGCGACTTTCTCGTGCTGGACGAGGAAATAAATCGGATTATAACGGTCTTCGGCCCAGATCCCTTTTTCGCCGAGTTTGACCAGGCTTTGCAAGCGGATCTTTCCCACGCAGGCGCTCATGCAGCGAGTTTCAATCGGAACGCCGTCCGGTGTGAGATCGGGGTCCTTCCCCTCGATTCGCGGATAGCAGGCGACACATTTCTCAGAGACCCGCGTGGTCGGACGGTACATCGCCTTTTTGTAGGGACAAGCCTCGACGCATTTGCGATATCCGCGACACCGCTCCTGGTCGATGAGGACGATGCCGTCTTCCTTGCGTTTGTAAATCGCCTGGCGCGGGCATGCCGCCAGACAACCGGGATAAGAGCAATGATTGCAGATGCGCTGCAGGTAAAAAAACCAGGTCTGGTGTTCAGGGAGGTTGACCCCTTCGGGGTACCACGTGCCTTCTTTGCCGTTCGCTCCTTTGGCCGTGTCCTCGTAAATATTCGGCGCACGCCATTCGAGATCGGTGGGCAGATATCCCAGAGCTCGCGCGCTTTGGTCGCCGCCGTTTTTTTCCGCCGCCTCGAAAATCGTCATGCCTTCATAGGCCCCGTAAGGCTTGGTCTTCGGATCCGTGGTCTTCGGGTCCCATGTGGCTGACGCCTTTTGTTTTTCATGCGCTCGATCCAGCAGATCGAGGATTTTCACATCCCAGCCCTGGGGGTATCCGCCATACGGCTTGGTCTCGACATTGTTCCACCACATGTATTCCTGTCCGCGTGAAAAGGTCCACGTGGATTTGCATGCCATGGTACAGGTCTGGCAGCCGATGCAGCGATTGATGTTGAAAACGGCGGCGAACTGCCATTGCGGATAATGACCCTCGTAGGGGTAGTCCATTTCCCGCCCGAGGTGCCAGTTGTAGACCTTAGGCATCGTGACCTCTCGTGCCCTCGCTGCTGAAGCGGTTTCGCATTCGGTCGATCAGGCCCAGGACATAAGCCTCGCCTTGGCTGCGGTAGATGGCATGGGCCCCGGCATAGAAAGGATTACGAAAGAGATCCAGCAGTTGTTGGCTGTCATAGCCAAGCCAGATGAATTCTTCCACGAAGCATTCGGCCATCGCTTCCGGGTCGCCTTCCGGAAGACAGACCTGGACCAACTCCATCGGGTCATCGTCTTCGAACTGTTTTGGAGCCATTTCCTGTGATTCTCCTATGCGTGTTTAGTTTTGTCGCCGGTCTTCACTTCGGATCGGCTCGGTTTATTTCTCGTTAACCTTGATCATCTCTCCGTTCAAGTAGCGGGTCATGAAATCCGCTTCCGCTCCCGGCGTGCGGCCGGTTTGTGCGGTTTCCCAGATTCCCTTGCCATCGAGTCCGCCATCCTCGGCCTTGGCGATGCGGATGAGCGTCTCCTTCGGGACCGTATTCACCGCGTGGTTGTCCACGTCAAAGCCAAAAACAAAACCCATGGCTCCGGTTTTCTTATGAAACAGCGTGTCCGTCTGGTGCATCGGCGGGAGCCAGCCGCGCGTGATCGATTGATGCGAGCCGTAGCGGTACGACGCCTGATAGCCGGTTTCAGGCGAGAGAGCGCGCCGGTCCGGCCGCGTCTCGTGAGCTCGGACGGTCCTTTCCGTAGCAATCCAGCCGGTGTGTTTCATGATGGTAAAATGGTAGGGCAGAGCGGGATTGAATTTGACCCGCACCATGCAGCGGAACGCGCGGTAGCGAGGATCATCCGGCTTCCACCCGACATAGGGTCGATCCGCGGGATTCGCATCGACATAGACATAGTCGCCGTCGTGCAGACCCATAGCCATGGCGGCCTGCGGATTCATCTGAATCTGCCGGTCGGCCACTCCCGGCGCGCGCTTATCCATCCGATACGGGTCGCCGAAATTGCACGACCAGATCCAGTTCCAGTCCACCGTCGACCACGAAGAGTGGGTCGAATGGCGGCTCTTGGGAGTGGAGCAGAAAAAGCGAAATCCCTCGGCCCAGAGCGGATTGACGCTCTTTTTCACCTCAGACCACGCCATCTTCACATTGCGCACCGAACGCAAATCGGCGTCCATCGCGTCTAGCGGAATGCCGTAGTCTTGCGGCCGAACAAAGGGGCTGGTCGAAACAATGACGTTGGGGAGATAGGGCGTCGCTTCAGGTCCTTCGCGATGAACGATGAGGTTCTCGCCATAATCGATAGCCTCGGAGAGATCGCAGTAGGCGTTCAATCGTCCGGTGTCGGTGTAAAACGGCACCTGATCGTGAATCTGCTCCCAGAACGGCACGCGCGGATAGGTGCGAAACAGCATGAGCGCCGTGCCCGGCGAACCGTAGTCGCCTTTGACCATCTTATCTACACGATACGACTCGCGCTGGTTTCGGGTGGTCGTCGAGCTGTCGAATACCCGTTGTAGATAAACCTGCGGCTTTTTTTCCAGTATGTACTTCCAGTAGTCTCTGAAGCGGGAATCACTGAATTTTTCGCCCAACGCCACCGCCACTCCGGCAAAGATCTCCACATCATCTTTGGAATCGTAAACCGGTTTGATGCCCTCGCCGCCCCACACTTGGATGAAAGGATTGGAGCAGGAACCGCCGCATTCGATGTTTTCAAACTCGATCCATGAATTGGCTGGAAGCACCAGGTCAGCATACTCGGCGGAGCCCGTCCACTCGATCTGTTGATCGACGATCATGTCGATCTTTGGCAGCACGTTCACGATCAGGTTGTAAACCCATTTCGACTGGTTAATGAAATTCGCGTTGTTGTACCACATCATTTTGGTCGGGCAGGGCAGATGGGATTTGCCGGTGAAGACTTTTTTTCCTTTGGGCGTGTTCACTGCCAGGATTTTTTCACCATAGCCCCAATAGGAAGGCTCCTCGCCCTGCGTGGTATCCCGCAAGTGTTCGTGCGTGATGCGCGTCTGCTCGTCCAGCACCGGATGGAAAGGATCTTCGTGGACGTAGGCGCCGACTCCCGGACCGGTCCACGGCGAAGCCTGAAACAGCGCGCCCTTGTAATTGCCTGCCCAGGCAAAGGCTCCGGCGCCATGGACGCCGATGTTGCCCGTCAGCATCAGCGGCAGATAGGTGGCTCGATTATGAAGCGTCGCGTGAAAGTAATGGTTGATGCCTTCGCCGAAATGAATGGCCGCCGGCTTGATGGTGGCGATATCTTTGGCGAGCTCCCGGACGATCTCTTTTTTTGCGCCGCAGATTTGCTCGACGGTGTCCAGATCGTAATCCTTGAGGTGCACGCGGTACATGGACCATACGGTCATCGCTTCCACTTCCGTGCCGTCCGCCAGCCGTATCCTTCCCTGCCATTCGAGCTCGGGATCGGTCCCTTTGGCAAACAGTCTCTCGCCGACGTCGTCTCGCGTTACCGCCTTGGGGCTTTGGGTTTTACGATCGATAACGATGAAATCGCCAAGTTTTTTGTACTGGTCGCTAGTCAGATTCTGCAACTTAAAGCTCGGCCCGTTCGGGTCGAGCATATTTTTGTAATCGGGAAAGACTTCCTGCGCGCGCAATCGCTTGAGCGTGTCGGTTCGAACCACCAGCGGCATGTCGGTATAATTTTTGACGAAGGCGGCGTCGTACCAGCCCTCGTCCATGAGAGTCTTACTGAGGCCGAGGAAGACCGCCGTGTCGGATAGCCCGGGCCGGACCGGAATCCAGATGTCGGATTTGGTCGCGGGCGCACTGTATTCCGGAGAGATCACATAGATCTTGGCGCCGCGTTCCATGATCTCGGTCATCCAATGGGAATCGGCCATTTTGTTTTCGATCAAATTCTTGCCGACCTGGATGTGGAGCTTGGTGAAGCGCAAATCGTTGAAGTCACAATCGGACGTTTGCAGACCATGGACGAAAGGTTGTCCCGGCGCCTGATCGCCGCGCCATGTGTATTCGTTCCAATCGCGCGCGCCGAGCGCTTTGTCTTCGGGCACGCCGCGGACGTGATGATCGAGGAGCGCCATCATATTGTTGAAGCGGTAGATGCCGAACTTGCCGATCACGCCATGGATGGGCAGGTTGGATCCAAACTTGAGCGTACGAGTTCCGGCGCCGTTCCAATGGGTGAGCATTAGCGGATCGTATCCGTCGGCAAGCAACCGCCGCTTACCGTCGTCTCCGCTGTAACTTTTTGTGATTGCCGCAAGCCCATTGGCCGCGTAGCGAAACGCCTCTTCCCAGGAGACGCGCGTAAACTGATCGTTGCCGCGGTCGTCGAAGCGGTATTTTGTCCGAAGCTCCGGCTGATCCGAGAGAGAAGGGAAGCCGGCGTCGGCCCATTGCTTCCAGCCATTGCGAATTACCGGACCCTTCAGGCGATGTGGGCCGTACACGCGCCGCTGAAAAGTATAGCCTTTAGGGCAACCTCGAGGATTCCAGTTCACCGAAGCTTTGTTCCCGTACAGGTCTCCGTACTGGCCATGGGTGTATTCCTGCTCGCTGCGAATCACGATCCCGTTCCGAACAAAGGCGCGCAGCCGGCACATGTGGGTATCGTTGGGACCGCAGACCCACGTAAAGCTCCGGTCGTAACGATACTGATCGCGGTAAACTTTCTCCCAATCACGAGTGGGATAGAAAGCCAGCGGGTTTTCAACGGATTCGACGGCGGCAAGGAGCCGGAGCGGCAGCCCTGCCGCGATCGCTGCCGTGCCACTCCCGATGCCGACCCAGCGGAGAAAATCGCGGCGTGTAAGCCCGCCCACCTCGTGCTTTTTCTTCTCGTTCATCTACATCTCCTAAGCTGTTGATGCTTCACGTGTCTCAGCGTCACGGATTATCGCCCTTCGCCAAGTCTGCCAGAGTTGTTCGTTCCATCAGCTCGTTCACGATCCGCTGCCGCGCTTGCTTCCAGCGGCTGTGCAAACCACAGGGATTCGCATCGGCGCAGCGATCGCTCCACAGAATGCAATGGTTGAAAACCTCCGGTCCTCCGATGGCGATAAGGATCTCGTTGACGTTGATCTCCTTTTTTCGCCGGGCTAAGGCGTAACCGCGGACGGCTCCTCTGGAGGAAACGACGATGCCGCTGCGTGCCAGCTTCTGAAATATTTTTGCAAGGAAGCTGCAAGGCACATCCCGCGAGCCGGCAATATCGCGCAACCGCATCACCGTGCCCCTGGGTTTCGCTGCCCGGGCTAAAAGCCCCTCGATGGCGTATGCGCTTTCACGACCGATTCTCATTTTTCGCTTTCTTAGGTGCCAACGGACCTTTTTTATCCGGTGACGGTCCAAGGCGCAAAAGATATACCAAACCGATCACTTGAATATGCCGGGCGGCAAGTGTTTTCTTTGAGCGGATTTTCTAGAAATTCGGAAAATTCAACATTTTTTTCCAGGTTCTTCGAATTCTGTCAACGCGGATTTAGCGGAGTGGTTGGTCCATTACGTTGGTGGAATAATCCAAACGCCGATGGCGTCTATGTTTGCACGCTGACGACCGCGCAGCTAGTTGTTACGACTCAGTCAGCGCCGTTTCGCGATAACTTGAATGTCACCCAACACGGCTATAGCCAAATAGATTCGGCAAGCCTCCCGGGCCGACACTCCTCGACGATCAGTCGAATACTCACGGCCACAACAGAAAATGTAAAGATCCCAATTTGCTCCACGGACCATGATCTATACCCACGTCCTCAATAGAGGGGAAGAAGAGTTCGCAGTCCGGCAGATACCTGAGCGGCACCGACAGAATCCCGGTGGCCATAATGGGGCTATGCTGCCAACGCGGTCGGCCTTTGACGACAGCGGATGAACGGACAGTTCGTTGACAATTCACTGGGAAAACAAGACAATCGCCGTATTCTGATGTTAATCAGAATTGATACTACCGCTATGCCGAACGGCATACTCACTAGCTGTTTACAATGAGATCACCAATCTGCATCCTAGAAAGGAGTATCTCGGGCGCTCCATTCAATAGCGCGCCGGAGAAAAGCACTTTGTGCCAGAGGTACAGAGACGAATTTGGAATTACCTTGGAAATGGTAGACGAGCCAAAGTTCGACATTAGGGTACGGACAAGGGATGAGCATCCTAACCCCGTAATTGTATTACCTATAGCGGCCTTGGAGTACCTTTGGGCATTCTCGCACTATTCTTGGGTTTTAAACCAAGAATACGCAACGGCTCAAAAAAGTGGGAAAGCCGATTTTGATTGCGTTGGAAACGACAGATTGCAGAGGTCATTTCGCTTACTCACCTGGTCAAAATCAAATTTGGTTGGCTCTGGAAGAGAGCCTTGGCCAGAAGAGTGTCCGCGGCCGCCAGGCAATGCAGAGCATTGCAGCGACGAGCATGTAGCAACTGAGTTGTTCCTGTGCGCTCTAGGGTGGATGCTTCATCACGAATTAGGGCATGTAGTTCTAAAGCATCCTCTTATTACAACCAGCTTTTCAGAGCAAGAAGAGAGGGCAGCGGACAAGCACGCGACCGACTGGTTGTTATGTGGACTGCATGAAGACGATCTTAGGTTAAAGAAAAGATCCATAAGCATTTCCGCTGCGATTCTGTGTTTGCAGAGCCTCGAAGTAGATTCTGTGTCATGTTTGAGAAATACGCACCCAGATGCGCATCAGAGGCTCTTCGCATGCACCTCCTCATACAAAGTTGGCCAGGAGGAGATTGTTGAGGCATTTTGTACGATAATACTTCAATATCTTTTTCACGAAAAAGGAATAAAAGTAAATGTTAATGGCAAAAATTTCTCAGAGATATTTGGTGATTTGCTTTTTGAAATATCGCGCGTCAAAAGCAGCTAACAATTCGTTCAACTCGGACTCGCTAACGCGCGCCGGTTAACTCAGACGTTAGACTGGAAGTGAAACATGACAAGAGACGAATTCGTTCAAGCCAAGGCATTCATCTTTTCGGACCTAGAGAGGGAACTACAGCTTGCCAAGACCGACCGCGCGGCCTTGCAGGCTCTCGGGGTCACACCCGGCGGTGGAAATTTTCTCGCGGCGCCTGGACTCCTTTGTTATACGGAATTCGGTGGCAAGCTTCGGTTTGGTGTCAAGCGCCGAGATGGGAGCGACGTGGCTTCTACAAACTTCAACCAGTTCTTTGATCTTCTCGGCCCTGACTACCAGGCCTTCCGCGGGCAGCACAATGTTTACGACATCTTCAGATGCGGCCTGGCTCACGAGTATTACGTTAAGAAAAGCTGCACGATCGACATGCTAGAGGCGATACCAGGACCAAGCATTCGAGTCGAAGCAAGTGGTCATTATCGTTTCGTGGTGGAGAGCTATTGTCGAGACCTGAGGAATGCCTTCGATACCTTACAAGTTCATCTATTCGGAAACTGATGGCCTCTGCCCGTGTCTCCAGAACTTGCACTCAAACTCGTTTCCATATTCGAAGGCTATTTCACCATCGACGAGTTTCGAGAGTTGGTGACTCTGTTCGATGTGAAACTCGAAACCCTTGACGACTTCGAGCCGAAGTGGTTGTCAATCGCGCGAGAACTGATCACCAAGCTCGAACACGGAAACTCACGACGGCTGCTCGACAGCCTACTGGACTTCGCCGACAGCCGGAACACCGATGGTGTTGCGCACACTTCTTGGGAGCGACAAGAGTTTCATCTCAACTTGGCCTCCGTCATCCAAGAGGCACAGAAGCTTCTCGAAGCATCCGCCGCGCCTAGTGAGATCACGGTGGCCGCGGGCAACGTATTTTCGGCGAAGTCGAAGGTCCGAGAGCTCCTGGAGACTGCCACTGGAGCGGTCTTCATCGTCGATCCATACGTTGGCGTGGGAACCCTTGATTGCCTCCGCAGCCTTACGGTCCCTATCAGGTTGCTAAGCGGAACTCACCAAAATTCCGTTGAGCCGGACTTCGACCGTGCCATCGCCGCGTTCACCTTCGAGGGACATCAGCTTCAAGTAAGACGTGCCCAACAACTTCATGACCGACATTTAATCTTCAATGATCGATGCTGGCTTGTGGGTGGTTCACTCAAGGATGCAGGCAAGAAGCCCTTCAATTGCATTGAAATCGTGGACAAGGCGGCTGTCGTTACCGACCTGGAGGCCAAGTGGCAAACTGGCACGTCGTACCCCTGAGCAGCTCTTTTGGAAGTCTGGGATTTGTCTGCGATCGACATGGGTGTACGGGTGCTGCTCATGAGATATGAGTTCAATGGGAGTCGCGGGCGTCAGACATTGCAAAATTTAATTCTTGTTCAAATTAAATAATTAAATGCCTGACACTTACATTTTGTTCTCAAACGCAAAATTGATATTGACATGCTATTCAAGCCTAACTTTGCGCTTCAGACTGATCGCTAAGAGCGACGTCTGAGCGTTAGGCCCCAGGGTCCGAAGCGTTTCGGAGACGAGAATGAAGTCAGAGGATGTTGCCGCGTGGTATTTTCGTTTGAACGGTTTTTTCACAATCACGAATTTCGTGCTCCACCCATCACGGCGCGGTGGACAGCGAACTGACGCCGACATCGTTGGAGCGAGATTTCCTTACAGGGCCGAGTTTCCTGATGGCCCGGGAGGCGATGATCAGGAGTTTCTCCGTCTTTCTGACAAGCCCTACTTCGTTATCGTAGAAAGCACGACCGGCCCCTGCAAATTGAACGGTCCTTGGACAGAGCCAGGGAAGGAGAATATTCAGCACGTGCTCGGAGATCTTGGAGTATTCCCGGCAAGGCTGATCCCTTCTGTAGCTCAGAGCCTTTACGACGAAGGAGTCTACGACAGTAATACCTGCTTTAGTTCTCTTTTTTGCGTGGGCGAGGCGCACGATGCCAAGATCGCGGGTTGTTACCCCCGTGTGCCACAGCGCACGTGGGATGAAGTTCTGAAGTTCATTTATGACCGCTTCCAGACGTACCATACCCGCAAAGCCGATCATGACCACTGGGACGATAATGGGAAGGAGTTGTGGAAATGTTGGGATTCTAGTCGGAGCAGTCCGGACAACTTCAAGGCGTGTGTGAGAAGGCTGAGCGGGCTACGGCTCAACGCCTAACGGGGTTCACTCCAAGACTCATCGAGGTAAAGAATGGGCGTGTCACATAGCACTCTATTGATAGTCGAAGGCACGAACCTGCAAGCCATAGCTAAGCCAAATATCAGGGCGGGATTCTTGCTTGATCTGCCCTTTCGGTTGCGGGTTGGAAAACTACGGCGTTTCTCATTCGATCTAGATGGACCGATCGACCTATGTTTTAAGAATCGCGTGGATATTCCAGCTGGCACCGACCACATGCAGGCAATCCAAGGGCTATTTCGGTCAGGAGGATTTAGGAGCGCTTTTTCCCAAGTGCTCATTGTCCTCGGTCGTCCGCGGATTGAGGAGGAAGAGATGAAAGCGATTAAAGAGGCCATAAGCCAGCCTGAGATGCACGTGGGCGGCCTAACGCGCAATGCCTTTCAAGCCCTGAAGTCCCTGAACGCCTTCCTCGTTGCTTATCATTCAGCGACAGGACAGATGACCGGAGGAAGCCATTTGCACAAGCTTTCGGACATGGACTTCTTCGATAATCTCCGATGGGAGTTTACTATTCTCTGTCCCGAGAATCATTCTCTTGATGATGAAGAGCTTCTCCAATTCTTTGATCTGAAGCCAGAGAGGAATATCCGGGCAGGCGAACAATCCACAGGAGAGCTTGATGATCTTCCGGAAGAGACCTTTGCCCGATTAGACAATGCGATATCCCATTACGCCGATTATTTGTTCTACGAGCTAGCGTTTGAGGCAAAGTCACGCATGTTCGAGCGTGATTTTATTGGTGCACTTCTTCTCGCTGTTGTCGCTTTAGAGGGAGCCCACGCAGCGTTCCTCAGATACAGCCTGACACAAAAACTGCCGACGGAGAAAGCCAATGAGTTAATAGAGAACCTACTCCGTGACGCCGGTCTCTACAACTTGTACCAAGTTACGCCGTTCCTTCTAATGGACGATCAAGAACGTCCATCCGTTGAGCAACTGGAGGCTTGCGGACGGGGCATCACCATGCGGAACGAGTTTATGCATGCGCTCGTAAAACGAGGCCAGTACAGAATCAGAAACCGGACTCCCACCGATATCTCAAATGCCTACTCAGCGGTCTTGCAGATTTATCAGTTCTATGTCGCAGCTTTGGAGAAGCGGAGGAGCAAGAGGACCGTCCATCCTCGGCCTAACGGGGTTCACGGCTTCGCGCCGCGTATTGGCCGCCTGCGGCGGCCGAACCCGCGGCTAGAGTCGACGGGCCTACGGCCCGCAGCTCAGCCGCGAACCCCGTTGGGGCTCAGACATTGTACGGAGGAGGCACTCCACTGTGCCTGGAGAACACGCCAAGTTATCGTCATCGACAACCGTTGCTCGGTACCGTGCGATGCAGGCCGCGGCGGACAAGCGTGCTCTTGGCAGGTTCATTGTGGAGCGATTCAATGAACGGTATTTTCGGCCGATTGAAGATTCTCCAAGTAAGCATGGCTTTACCGTCCTGGCTGTTGCCTGCTTGGTGATAGAAACTCTGGAGTCCTTCTACCAAGGCCGCGCAGACACCAAGAATGTCAGCGCCGAAATGTTTCGAGACTTCTTCGCTCGCAATACCGGGCTGAAGGTTTTTGCCGGCGGGAAGGACTGGTTCTACAAAGACATTCGTTGTGAGATTCTTCACCAAAGTGAAACGCGCGGCGGATGGCGAGTTCTTCGGAAGGGGCCGCTCCTTGACGCCAAAGGCAAGGCCATCAACGCGACTGCGTTGCTACGAGAGCTGCAGCGGGCCGTCGAGCAATATGCCGCTCTGCTTGAAAGGGACGAGATGCTCTGGAAGAACTTCCAAAAGAAGATGAATGCCGTCTGCGCAAACTGCCAGTAAACGCCATGACGCCCAAACCCTGCCTTGCACCCGACCTCCCAACAATTGCGCTGTTGGGTTCCTTCCTCGCTTCGCTCGTTGGCGGCGGGTGAAGGCAATCGTCGGGCGGCTCGCGTGGCTGAACTAAAGTTATTCAATTCAGTTAAATAGGTGCAGATACGCTTGTGACAGCGCTGGAGATGAAGAAAAAATGAGAACGGTTGCAAAAAAACTCCCGCTTTAACCTCTATGACAAGAATCAAAGAACGAATCTCGAAGGAAAGATTGCAATATCAAGTCCTTATTGCCTTATCCATCGAGGGAAAAGGGATCGAGGGAAACGGGGATAAGGCCAATTCTTGAAAATCCAGCGGGGTCGGGTGTGATGTTTGCCATTCCAAACTTTCAGACCCGATCTGATGCGTCGCGGTGCTGTGAGTCGCTTATCTGACCGTTTCAAGTCAGTCTGGGGCCTGTCCGCTTTAGCCTAAACCGACGAGCCGTTACGATCGTAATCAGAAATCCGTGTGAACGCCTCTGGAAAGATTGCTCACATCAGTTCGGAATGACAGGACGTGAGACTTCGGAATGGCATGAGGAACGGTCACTCAACAATAGAGACGGGTAACACCGATCCCACAGCATTTGCCGCCACGAGAGCGCTAAAGTAAGGTGGAGGGCGTAATGTTCCGTCTTGGCCTGCTGAAGTCTAATTATATTTGGGTTCTCGTG
>JBGPIK010000197.1:0-11829 GCA_041484845.1 Binatia bacterium
CAAAAAGATGTGTCGCACAATTAGGTTGAAAAAGGGGGACAAAGGGGGATTTGAGTGCGAGTTCAGCCGCTGCCATCGTTTGGAGTTTTTAAACGAACTTCTGAGTCATGACACTAGTAGGTGAATTCACATCTTAGCTACGATCCGCGAAACAAATTGAGAAGCCGTAGGAACGGTCGCGACCGTTCCCTACTCTTTTCTCTTTGCGCCTTGCTCTTTGCCCTCTGCGCTTTGCTATCCTTCCCCGCGCTCGGTGATTTGCTCCACCGGCTTGAGGCGCACATCGATCAGCGCCAGTTGCCCTCCCGCTACCGCTCTAAGGCCACGTTCAACGGCTTTACGAACTTCGCTCGGTTCTTCGACCTTCTCGCCGTAACCGTCGAAGGCCTTGGCGATAATTGAATATTCGGGACAAGGAACGATGTGCAGCCCGGAAAAATTGTTGGATTTGACCGCCCAACCCCCTGGGTAATATTTCGGAACTCCTGACTTTTGCGACAGATAGCCTTGATTATTAAACATAATTACTAGCATCGGCAGGTTGTGTTCTTGAACAGCGCCGAATGCCGACGGGGCCGGGTCATAGTTGAACGAGCCGTCACCGATGAGACAAATCACCGGCCGTTTTGGGTTCGCCGCTTTGACGCCCAATGCCGTTGACAGGCCGGTTCCCAAACCGCCGATACAGCCGGCAAAGAACGATCCCGGCTTGAGCCCATCGAGATAGCGATGGACCGCCATCCGGTGAGTAATCGTTTCCTCGACAACGATGGCATCGGCTGGAAGCACCTGGCTGATCTCATGCGCAACCCAGCGCGTATCCATGGGCTTCTGCTTCGATAGCGCCATGGCTTCTTCGCGCCATTTTTTTCTGCGCGCGTCGTTTCTCCCGGCAAGCTCGGCCGCCCGCTGCTTGCGCGCTTGATCGCCGCTGGAAACTTTCTTCTTAAGCGCAGCCAGCAGATGCTCGAGCGAGCTTTCGATTTCTCCCGTCAAACAAAGATCCAACTGATAACCATAATAGGGAATCTCGACGCGCAGCGGATTCTCATCGAGCATGGCCACCTTGGCGCCGGGAACCGGCGTAACCGAAGCCGGATGCCAAGGCGCGATCACGGCAAGTAGAAAAATAACATCCGCACCTTTGAGAATCTCCTTAGGATCATAGCCGCAATGGAGCGGATGAGTTCGCGGAAAATTTAGCGAGCCTGTGCTGCGGGTTTCGACAACCGGACACCCCAGCAATTCGGCGATTTCAACCAGACACTCCACCGACTTGACGGTACGGCCCGAGTCTTCAGCAATGATGACCGGGTTGCGCGCACCGGCAAGCATCTGCGCCAACTCCTCGATCCCTTTCGGATCGGCGGTGGCGCCCGGCGCAAAACCCATCTCCGACGGAACATCCTTGGTCATCTTATCGAAGAGGTATTCCATCGGCAGCGACACAA
Source organism: Binatia bacterium (assembly GCA_041484845.1). GTDB lineage: Bacteria > Desulfobacterota > Binatia > UBA9968 > UBA9968 > JBGPIK01. The sequence goes on from JBGPIK010000197.1 coordinate 1,452, forward strand.
ACACGGGGCCTCGAGGCGCGGCCATCGCTAACTGGCATGCCCGTTGAATCGTCGCGGGAAGGATAGATTTGGTATTGACGCCAAAGCTCCATTTGACCGTATGGTCGACCAACTTCGCCGGGCCACCCATGTCTGCGAGATGGCTAAGCCATTGGCCACCGACGTCGGGGCCTTCGTCTTCACCAAAACCAATAGATTCTCCGGTGAACACAACCATGGGAACTTGCTCGTGCAGCGCCCCGCGCATCGCCATCGTAGCGTGCAGCGCGCCGACCGTCGTATGGATCATAACCGCCGGCAATTTGCCGGTCGACTTGGCGTAGCCGCTGGCCATCCCGACCGCGACTTCTTCATGGCGCGTGCTCATGTAGACCGGCATTCCTTCCACCCCAGGCTCGGCCAAAGCTTCCCAAACGGGGGACCACTCGGATCCCGGCGACGCAAAAATACGCTCTACTCCCATTTTGCCGAGCACGCGCAACATGGTTTGCGCGCCTGTCAATCCTTTAGTTTGAATCATGTAAGCTCCTTTATCGACCGGTGAAAAACACACTTGCCTATCTCGCTACAAACGAGCAGGGAACGGTCGCGACCGATCCCTGCCGCTAAATGTTTTTGGCCGATCTTAGAATTGTTTCTCTAACTTCTTGTATACCTAGCTTAAATTGTAAAAGCGCCTCGCGTTGTTAAGCAGAATATCCTTTTTCGCCTCCGTCGATAGATCTTCCCTGCGCCAGACAATGACGGCTGACTCCGGCCAACTCATGTCCCAGTGCGGATAATCCGACGCGTACATGAGCGTCTTCGAGCCGATCTCATTGACGACGTAGCCCATCATCTTCTCTTCCGGTTCGCAACCATAATAGATCTTCCCGCCGGTGAGATATTCGCTGGGTTTGCTTTTGCACAGCGGAGCTTCCACTTTGCCGCGTTTTTCCCACTCCTCGTCCATGCGCTCCGCCCAATAAGGAATCCAACCGCAACCGATCTCGAGGTAGCCAATTTTCAAATTCGGGAACTTTTCGGGAATTCCACCAAAAACCATCGCGGTCAGTTGGCGCAGCACGGGAAACGGATGTCCGGTGGTGTGAAGGCAGATGAACTTATCAAAAATTTCGCTGCCGGGTTCGTCGCCGCCAAAAGCATGGACGGCTACCGGCGTATTGAGCCGCTGCGCCTCTTCGTAAAGAGGGTAAAATTCCGGATGGCCGAAATTCTTATTATGTGCCTGGGCCGCCAACATGCCGCCGCACAAACCCAGCTTGGTGACCGCCCGGTCGAGCTCTTTCGCGGCTTCCTGAGGATTGTTAACCGGAAGATTAGCTACTGCCTTCAAGCGCCTAGAAGCTTTACAGTAATCGGCAATAAAGTCGTTGTAGGCCCGGCACAGTGCGGCATTGAAACCCGGGTCACGAATGGCACCGATCCCTAAGCCGCTGGTGGGATAGAGCACCGCGGTATCGATTTCTTGCTGGTCCATGGCCGCGAGCCGCTCCTCGGGGTTTGCGCCGGAGAAGCCCAGGGTACCTCCGAGATTGCGATCGTAAGTCTCCCGTATAAACAATGGCGCCTTTTGGTTGCGATAGGGCTCGTCTAAATAGGGGCGCAGATTTTCGTCCTGATCGCGCGCGTGGGCGTCAGAATCCAAAACCTTTAGCGCTTCGCGTAATTCCATAAACCCCTCCGTAGTACTATGGTTTTAAATTTTCTCCGTTCGCGCAAAAGTTTGACGGTACTCAGCATTCCCCCTCTCTTCTCTCCCCGCGACCGGGAAATGTAAGAGGAGGCATGAAGCGATATCCGAGCCGGTCGACGACCATCCCGAATTATTCATGCGTGCGGGCGATCGAGGGCGAGCCCTCCAGCTCCAGAGCGAGGCAATGGGCTGTGCCTTTTTGCATAGCGCATGGAGCAGGGAGCAAGGAGCCTTTCAGAAGCATTCGCTGATTTACGCTTTGCGCTGTGCCCTTTGCTCTTTGCATTTTCGGCTCGCCTCTCGATCGACACAGTGTCATCGTTTTTCCTCTAACCGTGAATAATGCGGCCTACGCCGCCCGCGCCGCCGACAACTTCAATTTATATAGCTTAGCGACGTTGCTGCAGAGCAGCTTTTTTCGATCGGTCGCGGCCAAATCCCCCATGTCGCGATTAATGACCTCACGGGAATTGGGCCAGGTTGAATTTTGATGCGGGTAATCGTTCGACCACATGCAATTATCAGCACCCCACCAGGAAAACAACCTCCCGCCCACAGGGTCGTTGAAAAACGTCGCATAGACTTGCCGGCGAAAATACTCGCTCGGTGGTTTGTCGATGGCAAGCGGCTCGTTGGCGCGATGGCGCCGAAACGCCTTGTCGCACTGTCCGAGCCAGAACGGCATCCAGCCGATCTCATTTTCCACGGACACAATCTTCAACCGGGGATAGCGTTCCAGAACGCCGGAGAAAATCAAATCAAACAGCGCGTCTTCAATTTCGCGCGTTTGATTGACGCCGATCCGATAACGCTGGATTCCTTTGCTCGTTTGGCGCTTCATGCTCTCGCCAAAGCCCGTGAGAATATGCAAGTGCACCGGCATCTCTAAATCTTGCGACGCGGCCCAGAAGCGCTCATAGTGCGGCGAGGTGAAGGGAAAGCTCGGATGCGGCACCTGCCAGATCATCGTGCCGGACATTCCCTGTTTCTTGCAACGTTCCATTTCGACAATGGCGTTTTCGATATTGAACATCGATATGAGGGCGATGCCGAAAAGCTTGTCAGGGACTTGGCTGCAATAGTCAATCATCCAGTCGTTGTAGGCGCGAAAAAGCGCCTCCTGGAGTGTGGCGTCTTCGACGCAGTACAATCCCAAGCCCAAGCTTGGATAAAGCACTTCGGCCAAGACTCCATCTCGCTCCATGTCCGTCAAGCGAGCGATCGGGTCCCAGCCTCCTTGCCGAGCAACCGAAAACCCCGCCCTTCTAAAAGTGTTGATCTCTTCCGGTTTTCTTCCCGCCATGAAGAGTCCGCCGACCGCTTGCGCAGCGACATCGGGGGAACCGAACATCCATGCGTCTCTTTGCTCGTCGAAGTAGAGTTTCGGCGCGCGTTCTTGCAAAGACGGAGGCATGCCCTTTTCCCACAACTCGGGAACTTCGATCACATGAGAGTCGGCTGAGATTATGATCTCATCCATGTTTCCTCCCCTTTCCTAGTGTCGTGTTTCATAAATCCGTTAACAAATTCGAAAGCCGTGCGCGACTGAAGTCCCCCTTTGACAAAGGGGGATTTAGGGGGATTTTCCGTTGCCAGCGATTCGAAATCCCCCCTGCCCGCCTTTTTCAAAGGGGGTTTGCGGGAAACGGACATCGAAATAGTCAATGAATTTGTGAGACACGACACTAGCTATTGCGTCTGTTTCTTCGACCAGAGCTGATCGAAAAATCCGCTCTTCTCCATTTCATCGAGATACCGGGTGTCGATAAGTTCCTGGGGTTTGACTTTTTTCGCGCGCGGATCGATTTGCGCCACCTCGTCGAGAATCGCCTGCAAAGACTCTTGCTTGATCGCCAATTTCGGCTCAAGCGCCTGGATCTCCGCGTTGTACCCGGCATCCAAAACTCGGCGGTCTGTCAGGCGCAATTGCTTGCCAATAACCTTGTAGACAAACTCTCGGTCGGTGTGCAAAATCTTCGCCGCTTCCGCCATCGCGTGCATGAACTGCCCGATGACTTGTGGTTTTTGCGCAATAATCGAGCGGCGCGTTACGAAGGCCGCCGCCGCATAAGGGATTTTGAGATCCGGACCGTAAACCACGTAATGATAACCTTGAGCGATGGCCTGCGCATCGTTGGGCGCTGTTAGACAGGCGACCTCGATGCCGCCGCTAACAAGAGCGACGAGTGATTCTGGATCGCCTCCGGTCTGGACAAAGGAAAAATCACGTCCCGGTTCCATATTGAATCGTCTCATGGCCTGGATCGTAAAGTACTGCGAATTGCTGCCGATCCTCGTCACACCGATTTTCTTTCCCTTGAGATCCTCAGGTTTTCTGATGGCGCCGCCGGCGACGATGGTCTGCGTCATGAAATTTTTCACGCTCCCGATAAAAACGAGATCTGTTGCTCCCTGCACGTAGCCGCGCACGTTACCGACGCCGCCGGTAAGTGTCATTTGGGCATCGCCGCCGAGGAGCGCCGCCGTGACCAACCCCGATGACACGAGATAGACCAGCTGAAAATCGAGATCGTATTTTTTAAATAGGCCGGCTTCCTGCGCAATCCAAGGCATGGACTGGGACATGACACGCGATGAATGGATGGTTGTGAATTTTTCCGCCGCTCGCAGCGACACCGGGGCAAGAGTGATCGAAAACAGGATGAGAAAAATAATGCGCCGCACTCTACCCTCCTATTTCTTAGTCCCTAGCTGATCGAAAAATCCGCTCTTCTCCATTTCATCGAGATACCGGGTATCGATCAGTTCCTGAGGTTTGACTTTCTTCGCGCGCGGATCCGTTTGCGCCACCTCATCGAGAATCGCCTGCAGCGCTTCATTTTTGATCACCAGCCGTGGCTCCAACGCCTTGATTTCCGCGTTATAAGCCGAATCGAGAACGGCTCTGTCGGTTATCCGCAAATATTTTCCCAGCACCTTGTAAACGAAATCTCGATCCGTGTGCATGATTTTGGATGCCTCTGCAATGGCGCGCAAGAACTGCGCGATCACTTGAGGCCGCTTGGCGATGACGGAATGCTTGGTGACGAAGGCGGTAGCCGAGTAGGGAATCTTTAAGTCTGGACCGTAGATAAGATATTGAAACCCATTGGCCAATGCTTTGGCATCCGACGGCGGAGTCAAGGTCGCCGCGTCCACCTGACCGGTCATGAGAGCGGCCGTGGCTTCAGGGTCGCCGCCGCTCTGGATAAACGTGAAGTCGCGATTCGGTTCCATGCCGAACCGTCTCATGGCCTGGATCGTAAAGTAATGCGTGTTGCCGCCGATGCGGCTGACCGCGATCTTTTTACCTTTGAGGTCTTCCGGCCTCTTGAAGGCCTTACCCGCCACCAGACTCTGCGTCATCACATTCTTGACGCCTGCGACAAAAACCACGTCGGTGGTTCCGCGCACGTAGGCGATCACATTGCCGATGCCCCCGGTCAAGGTCATTTCCGCGTCGCCGCTTAGCAACGCGGCGGTGACGAGCGCAGAAGACGCAATGAATACCTGCTGATAATCGAGATTATACTTTTTAAAGAGCCCCGCCTCCTCGGCCATCCATGGCAATGACTGAGACATGACTCTCGAGGAGTGGATACCGATAAGCTTGTCAGATCCTAGGACCGAGAGCGGAAGAGAAATAAATACACATACTACCCCTGACAGGATTCTTTTAGTGATCATAGCAAATTCTCCAGTTGTGCGATTACCGTTGGCTCGTGAAATCCGTTGAATAAGTCATGTCATTCTGAGCCGAAGGCGAAGAATCCGCGCAGCGTTCTGAGGCATAGCCGAAGAATCTCATAACAAAAAAGTTCCTTCACTACGTTCAGAACAAGCCTTCACTTTGTTCAGGATGACCCCTTTTGAAACTTGAGAATAATTCATGAAACGGTGCCAGATTTATTAAACAAACTTTGATCCCATGACACCGGAACCTTCCCTAATGAAACCTAACTCTTCTAACTCCTTTAAGAAGCGAATGTCAAAGAAGTCGTTAAAACCGCAACGGCGTGCTCCCTTCCGCTTGCGGAAACCTTTCACCGCAGATCGCGCTCAACACATCCGCTACTCTAGCGAAAATTTCATTCGTGTGACTGCGCGCGGGCTATTTTTTCGCCCACAGCTGATCGAAAAATCCGCTCTTCTCCATCTCATCCAAGTACCGACTATCCACCAGGTCTTGCGGTTTTACCTTTTTTGCGCGCGCGTCGGTCGGCGCCGCCTCGTCGAGGATCGCCTGCAACGAGTCCATTTTAATCGCGAGCCTCGGCTCGAGGGCTTTGATTTCCGTATTGTAGGCGGACTCTAGAATTTTACGGTCGGTGACACGCAGATATTTCGCCAAGACCTTATAGATGAACTCTCGATCCGTGTGCATGATCTTGGAAGCTTCCGCCATGGCGCGCATAAATCCGCTGAGAACTTGAGTCCGCTTCGCAATAACGGAACGCTTGGTTACAAAGGCCGTCGCGGAATACGGGATCTTGAGATCCGGACCGTAGATCACATAATGATAACCCAGTGCGATGCCTTGGGCATCCGCCGGCGCCGTCACCACCGCCGCGTCGATTCCGCCGCCCGCCAGGGCGGCAATAGCTTCCGGCTCTCCCCCGGTTTGAATAAAAGTAAAATCCCGCCCTGGTTCCATGTTATTAAAACGCCTGAGCGCCTGGATGGTAAAGTAGTGCGAATTGCCGCCGATGCGACTCACGCCGATCCGTTTACTTTTTAAATCCTCCGGCCTTTTTATGTTAGCGCCTGCCAAGATGCTATGAGTCAACATGTTCTTCACGCCGCCTACAAAAACCACATCCGTGGAGCCGCGCACGTACGCGATGACGTTACCGATGCCCCCCGTCAGGGTCATTTCGGCGTCTGCGCCCAGCAACGCGGCGGTCACGATTGAAGAGGAGGAAATAAATACCAGCTGAAAGTCCAGGTTATGCTTTTTAAAAAGCCCGGCTTCCTCGGCCACCCAGGGCAACGACTGAGACATCACCCGGGCGGAGTGAATACCAGTTAGTTTATCCGCTCCAAAGACGGCGAGTGGAAAAGAAATAAGCAAAAATACAATCGCTGATAGCATCCTGTTGAGTGTCATAGCAGCTTCTCCGTTGTACCCTTATCGTTGGCCATAAAGTTCCTTAATGAAACCCGACTCTTCTAACTCCTTCAAGAACCGATTGTCAAAGAACTCTTTGGGGTCGGCCGCGGCGGCCTTAGGATGATCCGTGACCGCAAGCACGGACTTAATTTGTTCTTCCGTAAAATAAGGCACTCTCGGAAAAACGCCCCGGAATGATAGATACGCTTCATCAATGACGGCATGATCACTCGTGGCGAGATAGCGCGCCAGCGCCCGTTTGCTTATCTCCGGGTCTTCATTGGTAACCTTTATGCTCGTGACATAGGCTTTGAGAAACGCCCGGACGCGATCGGGCTGTTGCCGCATCAGAGAGCGACGCGTCACCACACCACTATGGACGTAAGGCAACTTTAGCGTGGCTATATTAACGATCTCTTTAAGTCCTAGTCGCCGCGCCGCCAATGTTGTCGGCGCCGACAAGACGCCGGCGGAGACGATGCCGCGGTCAAGCGCAGCCAGTACTTCGCGGACGCCGCCGAGGTAAACAAATTTTACATCCTGCCCCGCTTGGAGATTGTTGCGCCGCAAGAGAGCGATTGCGGCGTGGTCGGATGACGCTCCCTTGGTCATCACTCCGATGACCTTCCCTCTTAAGCTCGAGACATCCTTGACGTCAGGGCGGGCATAAAGAGAAAAGGCGTAGGTCGGGACGCTCGCCGCGATGCAAACGATCTCCGCGCCGCTTAGAATAGCGTTGACCACGGCGCCACCGGTACTTGCCATGTCAACGTCTCCGGAAACTAGCGTCTGCGTCAGCCTCGACCCGCCGGAGATATAGATGTTCTGGAGATCGAACCCATACTTCTGATCCAGCCCGGCTTCAGTCATGACCCAAATGGGCAGCATCGCTCCACTCGGTTGCGGATAACCCATACGGACGGCGACGGAAGTTGCCGCCCATGCAGGCCGAGTGTTAACGGGTGACAGTAGGGCCAGAATTAGAAAAGCGAGCGCTGGAAGCGATTTTGGGCTTAAACTTCTCATGGCGTCCATCCTTGATTCACGTCGAGCGGTTTACGGCCAGAAGCGTTGTTTCCAGAGATCAATCGCCGTCGGATTCACGACTGTGTCCGGCACCCTTCCTTCCAGGATCGCGAGTATACTTTGGGCCGCCAGCTTTTGGCCCGCCTCGAGGGAGCCGGGATTACTGCCGATAATGTGCGGCGTGATGAGCAACTTTGCGGCGTCGGCTTCCCTCAGTTTGCTCGTCAACGGAAGCGGCTCTTCATCAAAAACGTCGAGAGCGGCGCCCGCGATAACATTTTCATTCAAAGCGGCAAGCAAATCGCTTTGGCTGATGGCCGGGCCGCGCGAGGTGTTGATAAGATAAGCGCTGCGCTTCATCATTTTCATCTGCTCGAGCCGAATCATATGGCGCGTTTCTTTGGTGAGGACGACATGCAACGTCACTACATCGGATGCCTTCAAGAGTTCTTCCAATGAGACCATCGCGATGCCAAACGGCGCTACCGTCTCCTGCGAAACGTAGGGATCATAACCGAGGAGCCGCATATCCCAGGCGGCCAGGCGCTTGGCCACATTGCATCCGATGCGGCCGGTTCCGATGATGCCGACGGTCTTGCCGATCATGAGCGTGCCGCGGTTTTGCGGCTCCTTCCAACGCCCGCTGCGCAGATACGCCTCGTTGAACTTTAGTCTTTTGAACAGCGCAACCATCAGTCCAATGGTAGCCTCGGCGACGCCTAAATAATTCTCCGGCGTCGGGCTGTTGCAGCATAAAACGCCGAGGTCGGTGGCCGCATCGACATCAACGCTCTCGATACCGATGCTCGACTTCACCACCGCTTGAAGATTTGCGCACGAATCCAAAATAGTACCGCCGATAAAGTCCCGGCCGGCCGGAAAGATCACGTCGGAATCGCCGATGAGCTCAATCAGCTCTGGCGCGTCATAACGATAAGACGGAAACTCGTCCAGGTTTTTACCCAAGACAAGCTCACAACCCGCACGCACTAAAGCGTCTTGCGCCACGCGCAGGCCCGTCGGCCCCGTGATGCACACTTTTCTTTTTAGCGATGACATATCTCCGCCCCCGATTGAAAAGTCGAATGGCCGCGCGCGCACAAACCTATTGCCGGCCGCCGCCTCATGAGCTTTGCGCGTTATGGGACTAGCGAACAATGAGTTGAACGACGGGTCGGCAGACTGCCCCTTCTATCGCGCCTGCCACTCGTCTACGCTTGGGGGCGCAGTGTGTCAAGGGCGAATTGTGCTTAGCCACCAACTCAGGGTATAGTCCGGAAAAGCCCAAGGCACTGGCTCACCGGATGGCGGTGACGAAAGAGTCGCGGAGGCGTTTGATGAAAAAATTACACTACTTGGTTATTCTGCTGGGTTGGGTTTTGTGGATTCGGACTCACGGGCCGGCGGTGGATGACTGGACGGGTGCTGGCGGGTTTACGACGGAGCAGCAGTGCATCGCCAATCAGAAAGAAAAAATGGACACCTGGAAACAATTCAAAGACGCAAAATTCGCCAAGAATGTCGTAACCTTTACCGGCAACAATACCACCATGACCTATCAGTGCTTGCCCGATGGCCAAGATCCACGCACTAAAGGCCAAACCAAAGGCGCACGGTAAGACTTTCCATCGTGACGAGCACTTATTGCGCTAAAAGTTTCTTACGGCTTCGGAATTCGCAACGTTTTGCTGATCATCAGCGAGCCGTTAGCGAGAAAAAGAATTGACAGGGGATGCCATTGAATCGATGCAATCTCGAGAGTTCCCAGAGGCAAATGGTCGCCACTTCGGCCGAGATAAAAAGAGATTCCGAGCACCGCGACTAAAACCAGGCTCGATGGAATGGGCGTTCCCTCGAAATAGCGCAGCTTGCCTCTTTCATCGGAAAGCTCGGCAGCTGTGATGTTGTAGCGCGCAAGCCGGCTGATTCCGCAGGCTACGAAGTAAACGAGAATAAGCGCGTCTAATTCGCCGCGCATTCCCAAGCCGTAGGCCAGGGCTGCCGGTGCCACACCGAAGCTCACGATATCGGCAAGCGAATCTAATTCCCGCCCGAAGAGAGAATACTCGTGGCGACGGCGAGCCATTCTTCCGTCAGCGATGTCGAAAGCCAATGCCAGTGCCATGAGCCATAAGGCCGCATAAATTCGTAAATTGCCCGGCGTTACCAAGTAACTCATGGTGGCCAGAAGCGCCGCGGTTCCCGACGCGGCATTGCAGAGAGTGAGTAGATCGGCGGCTTGATAGCTTCGCAGCATCGAGAAGTGAACACGCTGTTTTGACGGAGGTTTTGCTTTCATGAAGCGCTTTCGGAAGAACGATCGCCCAATATGGAATAGCCGAATCGATCACGTTTGGCTAGAGCTATGAGACGGTCCCTGGAGTCGATTCACGAACGCGTTGCCCGCAATGATTTCATAATCGGCTCCAGCACTTTCCAGACATTCGCCGCGACAAGTTTATGGCCCTCCGGAGTCGGATGAATGACGTCGGGCTGGTTTAGTTTGCGCACGCCTCCCACGCCTTCGAGAACAAAGGGAACCAATG
>JBGPIK010000198.1:0-11781 GCA_041484845.1 Binatia bacterium
CTTTCTCGGCTGAATAAGCTCAACGCCAAGAAACAAGCCGCGCCGTGATCTTTCCTCGTCTCTTTCGAAGAGGGTCGTACGCAATGGCGATGCGAAATCGATCGCAGTCTTTGATCTTCCGGTCCTGTCGATAAATACATGGGCATTCTGTTTGCGAACGAGCGACTGCAACAGCATCTGATTCCATACGGATTCGTTGATCATTGATGGGAATTCTTCATTGTGCTTATAAACCGGCGTGCTCGTGTCGTGAATCACTAAGTAATCCGCGCTGTCTCCCCGCGGGGTCTTCGATAACGGCTCGGAGAAGCCGCCACCGAGATCATAGTCATCAATACCGCGAGCCGTGAGGTAGGTCCGAAACGATTGGGTTGCAATAAGCACGGGTCGTCCTATCAGATCCTCTAAAGGAGCGGGAAGTGATTTTAACCGCTCACCCAGTTTCCCGTATTCAAAGACCTTTCTCAGGAGGCACCTCGCATCCTCGAGAGCGCTTCCACAACGATAAGGTTCGAGTCGCTCAGCGTAACTTATCTGTGAGGTTGTGAGAATAACGCTGAGTGCCACCTTCAGGGCCCAGAGCGTCACATTGAGCCGCCGATAAATCATCCAAAAATTATGCTGACGACTTGCCAACATTAACTCTCCCCTGGGTCAAAATGTCTCGGGCCGTTCATCGCGGAGGGCCCATGTCTCCAGGATCATTCACTGCGGGTACTCACTGAGGTGGTGAAAGGAGAAATCTCCCGTAGCCCGCAGCCGTTCAATGAGTTCCTTCAGTTCTGTTTCCTCCCATTGTTTTCTAAACATTTCGTCATGACACAAGAGTACGAGGTGGTTCCCTGTAACTGTCTTTTTCTCTGCCAGGAGTTTTTCGATGAGTTCCACCATGTCTTCCACAGTCTGAATCGGAGCGCCCGTTCTCGAGTCATGCCGCCACTCAAGGTCCCAGCCGAACACGCTGTAGCCGTGCTTGAAGAGCAGATCCGCCGATGTGGCGCCGCTGGTCACATCGTTTTTGATTCTTCCCGTCAGCCGCCACATGTTTCTTCCCGGAAGCCGCGCTAGCTTGGTTTTCAGATGGAGAACCATCTGGTTCTTCAGAAAATCGAGAAGGACGTGTTTGGCATTTTCATAGAACTTGCCGTATGCGTCGCGCGCATGGCTATAACTGTGGTTACCAATCTCGATATAAGGATTATGTTCGTACAAGTGATAATAGTCTTTCAAACGCTGGCTTGTTACAACATTCGAACCGACAACGAAAATCGTGACCTCGATTTTTTCCGTTCGCACGGCGTCAGACACCTCGTCACTTCCCTCCAAGGGGCCGTCGTCGAAGGTCAGATAAATATGATTGACGGGCTTCTTTGCCGCGAGACTGTCCTCCGAAAGCGGTTCGTTTTGGGCATAGGCATGTTCATCGGTGAAAAGGCAGAGCGCGCAGAGGATAATAAGCTCAGTAATAATGAATGACAGTGAAGTGGACTTGAGAAACGGGCAACGGAAAATCAAAGCTCACCTTTTGGCGATTTCCACAGAGGTTTGGATGAATGAAGCTGTCATTTCCCGCCGGACGGTGAGCTTTTTCATCGGTCAATTAGTTTATGGTGGATTCTCGCATCACACAAGCAGTGTCGACGAGATTCACGACCAAAGTGAGGACGCTTCAGGTAAACGACTTTTGCCGCGCGGTAGCATCGCTCGCCGCAGCATTTATCGCATAGGTGCGACTTAGAGCTTCTGTCAGTTTCATTCTTGCGAATCAAATCCATCGTCCTATGATTTAGCTCGGTTTTCTCGATCATATGGCACATCTATGATTGGCATGTCCCTTGCGGAATCTAGCTATCAGTTTTGAGAAACTACCGATGAACGTCAGTGAAGATAACCCTCGCGATATCAGCGAGGTTCTGGGCCTTGCCGAGCGGCCGCGCGGCCGCAAGCGTGCGAAGCTTGCAGTTATAGCGTTGGCGCTGGTGATCATTATTATTGCTGCGGGCATTTGGTATTCCACAACACGCAACAGCGCTGCTGTGCAGTATAAGACTGTGGCGGTAACGCGCGGCGACCTCACCGTGATGGTCACTGCGACCGGCACTCTCCAGCCTGTCAATCAAGTGGATGTCGGTACCGAGATATCCGGAACCATTAGGACGGTCGAAGCAGATTACAATGATCGAGTCAAAGTCGGTCAGATCCTAGCGCGGATCGACACCGAAAAATTGCAAGCACAGGTCTTGCAGTCTCAGTCCACCTTGGAATCAGCGCAGGCCAAGTTGATCGAGGCTCAGGCGACCGTCGTCGAGGCTCACGACAATTTGGAGCGCTTCAAGCGCGTGCGCGAGATGAGCGGCGGAAAGGTTCCGTCGCAAAGAGAATTTGATGCCGCGGACGCGATACTCAAGCGCGCGCTATCGAACGAGGCGACACTCAAGGCACAGATCTCCGAAGCGAAATGGAAGCTCAGTATCGATCAAACCAATTTGTCTAAAGCGGTAATCCGGTCGCCGATAAACGGTGTTGTGCTCAAGCGGCAGGTAGAGCCCGGTCAAACCGTGGCGGCGTCACTGCAAACACCGGTACTTTTCACCATCGCTGAGAGCCTGGCGCAAATGGAAGTACAGGTCGACGTCGACGAGGCGGACGTAGCACAGGTCAAAGTAGGGCAGCCGGCCACTTTTACGGTGGATGGGTATCCCGGGAGGACATTCACCGCTGTCGTCAAGCAAGTCCGTTATGGTCCTGAGACCGTTCAGGGCGTAGTCACTTACAAGACTTTGCTGTCGGTCGATAACTCCGATCTCGCCTTGCGGCCTGGAATGACGGCCACCGCGAATATCACGGTGATGCGGAGTGCACGCGTTATGTTGGCGCCAAATCTTGCGCTGCGTTTTTCGCCACCGGTGGCAGAGGAAACGGCGCAAACCGGCGGTAGCCTGCTAAGCCGGCTCTTCCCGCGTCCACCACCCGCTTCGAGGTCACGCGATACGGAGGACGCAAAAGGCAAACAGCACCGCGTCTATGTTTTACGCGACGGCCAACCGTCGGCCGTCCCGGTTACCACCGGATCCACCGATGGTGTCATGACCGAAATTACCGGCGGTGAGATCACGATTGGAACTGAGGTGGTGACGGACATGATCAGTGCGAGGCCGTGATGGAAAAGTTATCCGCGGAGACTGAAAAGCCGCCGCAGCTCCTCCTTCGCGGGGTGACCAAGGTTTACGGCACGGGCAGCGCCGCGATGCACGCACTGCGAGGCGTAGACTTGCGTATCGACAAAGGCGAGTTCGTCGCTGTTATGGGGCCGAGCGGCTCGGGAAAATCCACCTGCTTGAATATTCTCGGCTGCCTGGATACTCCGACTGCGGGCTCATATCGCTTCGAGGGCGTGGAGGTAGGGAAACTGTCGCGCGGCCAACGGGCGCGTTTGCGCCGTTATTACCTGGGTTTCGTTTTTCAAGGATATAACCTGCTCAATCGGACATCCGCTCTCGAGAACGTCGAGCTGCCGTTGATCTATCGTAACCAAGCGATCGCCGAACGCCATGCGCGCGCGCGCCAGGCGCTGGGCGCGGTGGGATTGGCCGGCTGGGCGAGTCACACGCCCGGCGAACTTTCCGGCGGGCAGCAGCAGCGGGTGGCCGTCGCCCGCGCCATCGTTACCGCGCCGCATGTTTTGTTCGCTGACGAACCGACGGGCAACCTGGACACCGCGCGCAGCCGGGAAATCATGGAGTTGTTGACCGTTCTCAATCGCGACCGGGGAATCACGATCGTGATGGTCACGCATGAGCCGGACATGGCCGCCTATGCGCAACGCATCGTGCGCTTTGTCGATGGCAGAGTTGAAAGCGATGAGCACAACGACAAAGAGGCCGCCTGATGGTTTGGAATGCGTTATTGCTCGCCCTGCGGGAACTGCGCCGTAACGTCATGCGTTCGTTCCTAACGATCCTGGGAATCGTCATCGGCGTGGCGGCGGTTATCGTCATGGTCACCCTCGGGAGCGGTGCCACGGTTCAGGTGTCCCAACAAATTGCCAGCCTCGGTAGCAATGTGGTGATCATTCTTCCCGGCCAGATGGGTCCGGGCCGAGGGTCGAGCGTTGCCCCGTTCAATGAGAATGACGTTGAAGCGATCGCGCGCGAAATCGCCGAGATCAAAGCCGTCGCGCCGGCGGCGACAAAATCGCTGACCGCCATTTATGCGAACAAGAACTGGTCCACCGCCGTCACGGGAACGACCAATGATTACTTCACGGTGGCCAACTGGGTTATTTCGGGCGGGCGAACTTTCACCGAAAGCGAGATGCGCGCCGGCAAAGCCGCCTGTGTGATCGGCGCGACGGTGCGCAAAGAACTTTTCGGCGCCCAAGACCCGCTGGGCAACAAGCTCCGTCTCAAGAACGTCTCTTGCGAAGTTATTGGGCAGCTCGAAGCGAAAGGGCAGTCGGTGATGGGGAGGGACCAAGACGATGTCATCATTATTCCGTTGCGCACTTTTCAGCGGCGTATCGCCGGCAATCGGGATATCTCCCAGATCCAACTTTCGGTGCGAGACGAAGGCGCGATCGATAGAGTCAAGTCGGCGATCGAGCCGTTGATGCGCGAGCGCCGCCATCTCGCCCCCAACGAAGAAAACGATTTCTCAGTCATGGATACGCGTCAGATCGCGCAAATTCTCACCGGCACCACCCGCATACTCACACTGCTCCTGAGCGCGGTCGCGGCGGTCAGCCTGCTCGTCGGCGGCATTGGCATCATGAACATCATGCTGGTATCCGTTACGGAACGAACCCGGGAAATCGGCATTCGCCTGGCGATCGGAGCGTTTGAGCGCGATGTGCTCACGCAGTTTCTGGTGGAGGCGGTGGTGCTGGCTTCGTTTGGCGGCTTGTTCGGTGTTTTATTGGCGATCGCTGCTTCTGCGGCGCTCGCTCAAGCTTTGCAGGTTCCCTTGATATTGAATCCTGGCATCATGATTCTTGCTTTTCTCTTTTCCGGAGCCGTCGGTGTGATTTTCGGTTACTTCCCGGCGCGCCGTGCGGCCCAGCTCGATCCCATTGAGGCGCTGCGCCATGAGTAAAGTTAAGAGATCCCAGGTGCGCGGTATGAGATCCTTGAGCGCGCGAATGCGAGTGAGAGGGTTACGGCCATTGATCATCGTTGCGGTGATGCTAACGTGCGCCGGCTGTTTCGCGGTAGGACCTGATTATAAGGCTCCGGACATCGTGCCCCCGATACGGTGGAGCCGGGACTTGCGGGGCGGATTGAGTGCAGCAGAGCCGGAGGCCGAGACCCTCGCAAAATGGTGGACGACATTGGGTGATACGGACTTATCAAATTTGATGGAGCGCGCAGCTCTGGAAAATTTAAATGTCAAGAAAGCTCAGGCGCGCATCCGCGAGGCGCGAGCGCGCCGCGGCGTCGCTGAAGCGGGTCTTTTTCCATCGCTCAACATTGGGGGTTCTGCCACAGTTAGTCGCGGCAGTGAAGATACCGGGTCCGGTCAGCGCCGCGAGCTTTACAGAACCGGTTTTGACGCGAGTTGGGAGCTCGACGTCTTCGGCGGCGTGCGCCGATCGATCGAGGCGGCGCAAGGGGAACTGGAGGCAAGCGCTGCGGATTATCAAGACGTATTAGTCAGTTTGTTTGCCGAGGTTGCTCTGAACTATGTGGAGGCACGCACCTTTCAGGCGCAGCTTCAGGTCGCTGAAGAAAATCTCAAAGCTCAAGCAGAGACGTTGCAACTCACCGAATGGCGCTTTGCGGCCGGCCTCGTCAGCAGCCTCGATGTGGAGCAGGCCAAGACCAACCTGGAAAGCACTCGCTCGCAGCTGCCCAAATTGCGATCTGATATCGAGGCAGCCAAGAATCGTCTCGCGATCTTACTCGGAGTGTTTCCAGGCACGCTTAAAGCGCAGCTCGCGGCAAGTAAACCCATACCGGAAGCGCCATTGGAAGTGGCCATTGGCGTGCCTGCGGAAGTGTTGCGCCGGCGGCCCGATGTGAGACGCGCCGAGCGCCAGCTGGCCGCTCAGACGGCCCGCATCGGCGTCGCCACCGCGGATCTGTATCCCAAATTCTCGTTGCCGGGTTCCATCGGACTCGAAGCTTTATCGGCGAACCATCTGTTTTCCGCCGGTAATCGGGCATGGAGTCTCGCGGGCAGCTTTGCATGGACCGTTTTCAAAGGCGGCGCCATACGACAAAACATCGAAGCGCAAAACGCTTTGCAGGAACAGGCGTTGCAACAGTATGAGGCGACGATCCTTACCGCCCTCGAAGAGGTCGACAATTCCCTAGTCGCTTACGCGGAAGAACAGGAGCGGCGAGACACCCTTACGGAAGCAACCCAAGCGGCACAGCGCGCCGCGCAACTTGCGCGCGATCAATATGCATCCGGCTTGATCGACTTCCAGACGGTGCTCGACGCCGAACGATCAGTGCTGTCGTTTCAAGACCAGCTGGCGCAGAGTAAAGGTCAAGTCACCGCCAATGTGATCAGCTTGTACAAAGCCTTGGGTGGGGGCTGGATGCCTATGACGGGAATGCCGCCGTAGGCGAGCTGGTCAGCAAGTTCATCGAGACGCACGTCTCAAAGGGTAGCTTGCTCGCTTACTACAACAAGACACCGAAGTCTTTTTCTACTTTTTTTCGTATCTGCTCCATGGCCGCGTTGATCTTATTGAGTTCCTGACGGGTGTTTTCGTCCCTAAAGCGCTTCGAACTGTGCTCGATCTTCTTTACCAAAGCTTCGCCTTGAGCCTGCAAGCGAGCGTATTCTTCTTGGATCTCGTGAAGTCCCTTGCCGCGCCGGCCTCTCTTGATTTTCCAAGTTTCGTGGAGAACGTGGTTCTTTTTTGCTTTCACGGCAGCCGAAAAGGCTGCCCATCCGACATAAACATTCTGAACGTAGGGATAAAGCCTAATCTTTTGCTGATCGGGTAGTTGATCCACCTCTGCAAATAGGACCTCAAACCATTTGTCTATTTGCCGCTGAAACCTTGACAGCGAAATTTTCTTGGTTTTCCGGACCGTGGGCGTGTGTTCGTACTCCTCGGCAGAAAAACATCTTTGTAAGACGTAACTGTCGACGATTCCCAGCTCTTGAGCGCGTTTGAGAAAAGCTTCACCGTGCCCATGATAGACGTTTCCCTTATCCTTAAGCTCGTAATGAATCAACTCGTGCCTTAACAGAGCTTCCAACTCTTTCCGTGCTCGTCGGGCATCCTTAATAAGCAGATTAGGTTCACCCGCCTCTGCGTGCGCACCCAACTCCAGTTTCTTGACCAATTTCACAGGTCGAGGTCTGACACCCTTGAAATGTTGCTTTATGAGCTCAAGTTCGAGCCTGTAAATCTTTTGCTCTTTTGCATTCACTTCCCGCGCTCTCCGTTTTTGCTTTCTCTGACACGGTCGCCAAGCGAGAGACTAAGTCTCCATCTTCGTAAATACCGCAGATCT
The DNA here is from genome assembly GCA_041484845.1 of Binatia bacterium. Classification (GTDB taxonomy): domain Bacteria; phylum Desulfobacterota; class Binatia; order UBA9968; family UBA9968; genus JBGPIK01. Next base: position 7,473 of record JBGPIK010000198.1, read on the forward strand.
GCCGCACAGTCGATGGAAGATTGTCGCTGCTGCGAATCGGTGTGTCATTTTCTTTTCACCCTTGCGAAGTCTAAGTTCGGCGGCGACCGCCGTCTCGCCATTTCCAACAATTTAAGCGCCTCGTAACAGTTGGCACCTGCTTTGCCCTTGCATCATGAAAGTTGTCAGGTTTGCGAAGCAAAAAACCAGATAGACTTTCAAGAAGGATTTGATGGTGACACGGTAGTCGTCCGCATTGCGAGGCACTCGGTGGATTGGGCGCCGCTAGGGTTCGGGCGTCAACCTCAGTATTTGAGGAGGTAACGACATGACCTTCAAACTGATTGTTAACGGCCGGTCTACAAGCGTAGACGTGCCTGCGGAAATGCCCCTGTTGTGGGTGATTCGGGACCTCCTCAATCTTCGCGGCACAAAGTACGGCTGCGGCATATCCGTTTGCGGCGCTTGTACGGTTCACATTAACGGACAAGCAGCGAGATCTTGCACCACGCCAATCTCTGCCGTGGCGGGAAAACGAGTTACCACCATCGAAGGGCTTTCCAGTGACGGCAGCCACCCGGTGCAGCAGGCATGGATGGATGTAGATGTTTCGCAATGCGGCTACTGTCAGCCTGGGCAGATCATGTCGGCGGCGGCGCTTTTGGCGAAGCATCCTAACCCGAGCGATGCCCAAATCGACGCAGCGATGGACGGCAATTTCTGTCGCTGCGGGACCTATTTGCGCATCCGCCAAGCGATTCACAAAGCGGCGCTGATCGCCACCAACGCGTCGAAGCGGTCCACCCCATCGGCCCTCAAGGCGATCGACAAAAAATAAGGAGGCCCCGTGGAAACCACGCTCATCGACCGTCGCTTTTTTCTCCGCGTGACCGCGCTTGCGGGAGGCGGCATGATCCTCGCTGTGTATTTCAACTCTAGTGTCCTTGGACAGAGACGTTTGTCCTCGGGCCCGGTACCGCTCAACGCCTTCATCCGCATCACGGCGGATGGCACGGTGACGATCATGGCTAAGAACCCTGAGCTCGGCCAGGGGGTCAAGACTATGCTGCCCATGCTGATCGCCGAAGAACTCGACGTCGATTGGAAGAAGGTAAAAATCGAACAGGCGGACGTCGACCCGTCGAAGTACGCATCGCAATTCGCTGGCGGCAGCATGGCGACGCCACTGAATTGGGTTCCGCTACGGCAGGTGGGCGCGGCCGGGCGGCAGATGTTCATCGCGGCCGCCGCACAGACTTGGGGCGTATCGGAATCCGAGTGCTCCACCTCGTCGGGCCGCGTGCACCATGGGCCTACAAAACGCGTGCTCACTTACGGCGAGCTGGCGGGCAAGGCGGCAACATTAAGCGCGCCTGACCTTAAGACGGTGCGGCTGAAGGATCCGAAAGATTATCAGATCATCGGCAAATCGACTCCCGCTGCCGACGCCGCAGCCATCGTGACCGGCCGACCAGTGTATGGGATCGATTTCACGATGCCCGGAATGCTCTGGGCGGTCTTTGATAAGTGTCCCGTCTTCGGCGGCAAGGTCCTCAGCGCTAACCTGGACGCGATTAAAGCGATGCCCGGGGTGCGACACGCCTTCGTCGTGGATGGCGGCAGTGATCTAACCGGTCTGCTCGGCGGCGTCGCGATTGTTGCCGATAGCTGGTGGGCGTCGCGCTCGGCGCGGCAAAAGCTACAGGTGAAGTGGGACGATGGGCCAACGGCGGCGCAGAGCAGCGCAGACTTTGCGCGCCGCGCTGAGATACTGTCGAGGCAGCCGCCCGCCCTATCGTTGCGCAGCGACGGTGATGTTGACCGGGCGCTCAAGAGCGCCGCCACGGTCGTGGAAGCTTCATACTTCTACCCGTTCCTCGCCCACGCCACACCCGAGCCGCAGAACTGCACCGCACATTACAAGGATGGCAAGATCGAGATCTGGGCGCCGAGCCAGACGCCGCAGCAGGGACTAGAGCAGGTTGCCGCGAGACTGGGCATTTCACCTAACAACATTACTTTTCATCTGCCGCGCATCGGCGGCGGCTTTGGCCGGCGGCTGGTCAACGATTATATGATCGAGGCCGCGTGGATTGCCAAAGTCGTCGGCGCGCCCATCAAGCTTCTCTGGACGCGCGAAGACGACATGCAGCATGACTTCTATCGTCCTGCGGGGTTCCACTTTTTCAAGGGCGGTATGGATGCTTCCGGCAACGTCGTCGCCTGGCGTGATCATTTCGTGAGCTTCGGCGACGCCGAGGGCTTCGCGCCGGCGGCGAATCTCTCACCGGAACAGTTCCCCGCAGGTTTCGTTCCGAACTTTGCGTTTCAGGCTTCGCTCATGCCATTGGGGGTGCCGACCGGGGCGCTCCGGGCTCCCGGAGACAATGGCCTGGCTTTTGTGGTGCAGTCGTTCACCGATGAGCTGGCACACGCGGCGGGCAAGGATCCCTTGCAATTCAGGCTAGCGCTGCTCAACGCTCCTCCCATCCCGGGCCGCGAGGGCTCGAGTTCTTCAGGCCGTTTCCGATCTCAGTTCAACCCGCAGCGCATGCGGGGCGTCCTCGATCTCGTCGCCGAGAAGTCCAACTGGAGTTCTCGCACGCTGCCGAAGGGCGCCGCAATGGGGGTCGGCTGCCATTTCTCCTATCGCGGATATTTTGCCGAGGTGGCCGAGGTTCGAGTGGACGGAAACAATCGGGTGAAGGTCAACAAGGTGTGGGTGGTGGGCGACATCGGCAGTCAGATCATTAACCCGACCAACGCGCTTAACCAGGTGCAAGGCGCAGTGACCGACGGTCTGAGCCATCTTATGGGCTACGAGATCATCTTCGACCGAGGACGGACCGTGCAAAGCAACTTGCACGAGTACCAGCCGGTCCGTATGTCGCAGGCGCCCGCCGAGATCGAGGTTCATTTCGTGCTTACGGAGAACTCGCCCACGGGGCTTGGCGAGCCGGCTCTGCCGCCGATCTTGCCGGCCGTGTGCAACGCGATTTTTGCAGCAACCGGGAAACGGATTCGCTCGCTCCCGCTGTCTAACCATGGCTTCCGCTGGGCATAGACTGCAATGTGGAGACCCAATGGCCAGGAGACAAAGTGACGCGAATAACCAAGACAAAAGGATCAAACGATGTACACGAGAATACTGGTGCCCTTGGACGGTTCAACGATTTCTGAAGGCGTCCTACCTTACGCTCGCGCCTTTGCGACCGCACTCGATATCCCTGTTCATCTCTTGCAGGTGATGGATCCTAATACGCTTATTCCTTCGGTCGCGGCGCAGCAGGGTCGCTCCCATAACATCTTGACCATCAATAGAGAACACAACGGCGATTATTTGAAGGAGACAGCCGCTTCATTCTCTAATCCGGCGGCAATTTCTTCTTCAGTGAGAGTGGGTAAGCCGGCACAAGTGATTATCGAAGTCGCCGCAACAGATCGTGACACTTTGATCGCGATCGCGACCCACGGTCGTTCGGGAATAAGGCGATGGCTCTTGGGTAGCGTTGCCGAAAAGGTTTTGCACGGGGCCGACAACGATGTGCTGCTAATTCGAGCGATGGGGCAGATCGACAGGAAGATAGCGGCGCAGTTGAAACGACTCGTGGTTCCTTTGGACGGATCCGAAGTCGCCGAGAAGGCCCTGCCATGCGCAGTCGAGTTGGCCAAAAAAATGAATCTGGAACTCATTCTGCTGCGAGTTTATCTAATGCCAGGCGTAGCTTATCCCACCGGCAGCTACGCCCCTGATTGGAAATTGCTCGATCAGGAAATGCGGCAGAGAGCGAGCGAATACCTTGAAGGCAAGAGCAAGCAGTTGCGGAACGAAGGGTTGGAACGGGTCTCTTTTAGGGTGCTGGAGGGCAGCGCCGCAGAAAAAATCATCGAGGTAGCTCGGGAAAGTCCCGAGAGCTTGATCGCAATGTCGACCCACGGGGCGAGCGGGATCGGTCGGTGGGTCTTGGGGAGCGTCACGGAACGCGTCATTCGCCATTCAGACACCGCTGTTCTTGTAGTTCGCGCCAAACGCACTAACTCCTCGTAATGGGGAATTGTCTTACATTTTCGGCCTTGGCAGCAGTTCTCCCGGCTCCTGGGCGATGTGCAGGGAAATGTCGCTTACCTCTACCCTAATAGCCATTCACGGCCGGGCCGCTTTTCAAGGGCAAAGACGAACGAACCGGGAAAAAGGATGCAAGACGAGTCGCCACTGGCCGGACTTCGCGCGGCGCTGGCAGCTTGCACCCGATCGTTATCCTCTCCCAGCGCCGAGCTGGCGATCTTGATCTAATGAGAGAAGCCGTTTTGCAATTCTGCACTTTTTGTC
>JBGPIK010000199.1:0-11774 GCA_041484845.1 Binatia bacterium
ACCCGGCGGCAACAACGTGACCACCGGGGAGCATACCATCTCCCTGATGATGGCCCTGGCGCGGCACATCCCGCAGGCCGTGGCTTCACTCAAGGGCGGAAGATGGGACCGCAACAAATTCGTCGGCATCGAATTGTGCAACAAGACGCTGGGCGTTATCGGCCTCGGCAACGTCGGCCGCATTGTTGCCGAGCGGGCCGCGGGTTTGAGAATGAAGGTCATTGGCTACGATCCGTTTATTTCTTCCGAAAACATCGCCCGTATGGGTGTCGAGCCGGCCAGCTTGGAAGACATTATCACCAAGGCCGACTTTATTACGGTCCACGTACCGCTGACGCCGGAAACCCAGGGACTCATCAATCGCGATGCCTTCGCCAAGATGAAAACGGGCGTGCGCATTATTAACTGCGCCCGCGGCGGCATCGTCGATGAGAAAGATCTCGCGGACGCGATCAAAGAAAAAAAAGTAGCGGGGGCCGCGTTGGACGTCTATGTCGACGAGCCGCCGGCCGCTGACCATCCGCTCGTTAGCTTGGATCAGGTCATCACGACGCCGCACCTTGGCGCGTCCACAGACGAAGCGCAGTTGAACGTAGCGATCGCCGTCGCTGAGCAAATGGTTGATTTCCTTTCCAAGGGCGTCGTGCGCTATGCCGTAAACGTCCCCTCGGTAAGTCCGGAACTCTTGGAAGTCCTGCGACCCTACCTCACGCTCGCGGAGAAGCTGGGCAGCCTGGTCGGCCAATTGGCGGGGTCGCTGCCCAAAGAGGTGCACGTGGAGTACGGCGGCGACGTGACTCAGTACAATGTGGCGCCGCTTACCCTGGCCGTGTTGAAAGGGATCCTCACTCCGATGATGGAGTATGCCGTGAATTACGTAAATGCGCCGCTGGTGGCGCGCGAGCGCGGCATCAAGGTCGTAGAATCCAAGAGCAGCCGCACCGCCGACTTCGCCAATTATATAATGGTCGCGGCGGATACCGGCGCCAAACGGGTCGAAGTCGAAGGAGTTGTTTTCGGCAGTAAACACCCACGCATCGTGCGCCTCGATGATTTTTACCTTGAGGCGGTACCGGAAGGCCACATCCTGATCCTGCGTAATCGAGATGTTCCCGGTGTCGTCGGCACCGTCGGCACTCTTCTCGGAAACAACGGCATCAACATTGCCGGTATGGAGCTCGGCCGTTCGAAAAAGGGAGGCAACGCAATTTCGCTGATTCACGTTGACGACTCCATGACCAAAAAAGCCTTGCAAGAATTACGCGATCATCCGCAGATCGTCTCCGCAGAACTGGTGAAACTGTAAAATTTTGGATTTCAGATTCGGGATTTTAGATTCTTAAATCTAAAATCGCTAATCCAAAATCGAAAATGAGAGTATGGCCAACGTTGCAATTATCGGGGCTCAGTGGGGCGACGAAGGTAAAGGCAAGGTCGTCGACCTCTTCACTGAAGATGCGGACATCATTGTGCGCTTCCAGGGCGGCAATAACGCCGGCCACACTCTGGTGGTGGACGGCAAGCAAACAGTCCTGCACCTGGTTCCCTCCGGAGCGCTGCACGCAAACAAACTTTGTGTCATCGGCAACGGCGTTGTCATCGATCCCGCGATCCTGATCGAAGAAATCGACGCCTTAAAAGCACAGGGACATCTCGCCGACGATCGTTTGCTGCGCATTAGCGAACAGGCCCACGTGATCATGCCCTATCATAAAGCCATCGATCTGGCGCGCGAGCGACTCCGCGGTAAGGGAAAGATCGGCACCACCGGACGCGGTATCGGCCCGGCCTATGAAGATAAAATCGCGCGGGTCGGAATCCGCTTTATTGATTTATTGGAGGAAGACACTTTTCGCGACAAGCTCCGGCGCAATATCGATGAAAAGAATATCTATTTGAAAGCGATCCTTAAGGAAAAAACGCTCGATTTCAACGAAATTCACGAGAGTTATCGTAACTATCGAGAAAAACTGAAAGGCTACGCGACCAATACCGGCCTCTTACTCGATCGCGAGATCCGCGCCGGGAAACGAGTTCTCTTCGAAGGCGCGCAGGGGACTCTTCTCGATGTCGATCACGGCACCTATCCGTTTGTGACTTCGTCGAGTACGATTACGGGCGGGGCGTGCTCCGGTTCGGGGGTCGGCCCGCAGCACATTCAACAAATCATCGGCATTTCGAAAGCCTACACAACCCGCGTGGGCAGCGGCCCGTTTCCGACTGAACTCGACAATTCCGAGGGAGAAGCTTTGCGCCGAGAAGGTGGAGAGTTCGGCGCCACCACCGGAAGACCGCGCCGCTGCGGCTGGTTCGATGCCGTGGGTGTGCGCCATGCCGTGCGGATGAACGGCATCACTGGCATTGCGCTCACAAAACTCGACGTCTTGACGGGGTTTAAGAAAATCCTGATCTGCATCAGCTATCGTTATGGGGGCGAGATCGTGGACGAGTTCCCGGCCAGTTCCAAGGTCATGCGCAATGCCACGCCTGTTTACGAAACCATGGACGGCTGGGACACACCGCTCGATAACGCGCGCCAATTTTCCGAATTGCCGAGCAACGCCCAGCAGTATGTGCGCCGGCTCGAGGAGATTGTCCAGACAGAGATTATTCTCGTTTCCGTGGGGCCTGGCCGCGAGCAAACGATCCTGCTGAAGAATCCGTTTCAGAACTAGCGAAGCAGGATTGGAGTGGCGGAGTAATGGAGTGATGGTAGACCCCAATACTCCGATACTCCAACACTCCAATTCGCTCTGCACGAAAGATAGTTTTTGGGAACGTCCTCGGCGTTCGGGAAACCACGCTATCTCAATTTAAAGATATCCAGATACTGTTTCACCGTGGCATCAAAATCTTTATAATCCTCGGGGTTTTCGATAGCATACTTGAATCCTCTAAATAGCCGCGGCGGATCCGGTTCGACATCCTTGCGCACGGGAATCCGCTGATAACCGCGCAATTGCTCCTGCCCCTCTTTCGACAAGATGTAATCGTCAAACAGCCGCGCCGCATTCGGATGAGGGGCCTTCGCTGCAATTAATACAGGATTGACCTGAGTAACGGCGGGCTCAAGGGGAATCCAGTCGATCGGCGCCCCTCGCGAAGTCATGCGCTGAATGGTTTGGTTATAAGCAAGGATCAGCGGGTATTCTCCGGCGAGTGTCAGCATCACTCGTTCAGTGTTACCGCGTTTCAGAACGGGCTCCAGAGCGGCGAGTTTTTTAAAATAGGCAAGCGCTTTTTCTCTGCCCCAAGCTCGTTTCAATCCTTCGACCATACCGTAAGCTTCGGTGTCCAGTGAAATCTGGCCGCCCTTCCATTTAGGATTAAGTAAAGCGTCATACGTTTTAGGAACGTCCTCACGCTTGACGAGTTTTGTGTTCCACCCGAGTACATAGCTGTTGACATAGTAAGCCGTCCAGAATCCCTCTTTATCCACCAGTTGTTCGTCGATCATCTTCGACTCGGGCGAGTGGTATGACGCGACCAGTTTTCTCTCGATCAGTGGCAGAACCATCTCACCCCTTCCTACCACCAAGTCCCAGCTATAACGCCCACCACGAGCTTCAGTAAAGATTTTGTTCAGCAGCGGCCCGCCGCCTGTACGAAACAACTCAACCCTGATGAAAGGGTACTTTTTTTCAAACTTGTCGACGGTTTGTTTGCTCTGGTCGAGAGTCATGGTCGTGTAGTAGACGAGCCCGCCCTCCTTCTTGGCGCCTTCGATTACCTTTGGATCAGGATTGCTTTGGGGCGAAGACACGGCCGGGAACCAGAAAACCGTTAATAAGAAAATCGCTATGGCGCGAGCCAGTCTCGAAACTGTCATGACGTCTCCTCCTTGGACCCGAAGCCGGGCCATTCGATGTTTGCGGCTTTGTTATATGGCAGTAGAGTCATCAAATCAACTTCATGTGATCTTTCCAAGCCTTCTTAAGGGTCCTTGAATCCCCCGGAACAGGCGACTATCATTGTTAGGACGTTCAATTGACTGAAGGAGGGGCTGTATGGACGATGGATCGACGGAAAAACTCATGGGCGATTTGAAAGCTCTGATTGGCGATGCCGAGGAGTTGCTCAAAGCCACCGCAAGCCAGGCCGGTGAAAAAGTGGCGGCCGCGCGGCAAAGGATCGAGCAAAGCCTAATCGAAGGCAAAAAGGCATTGGCCGACGCGGAAAAAATCGTTATCGAAAGATCAAAAGAGTATGCCGATATCGCCGACGATTACATTCGGGAAAATCCCTGGAGCGCGGTGGGCATCGCTGCCGGCGTCGGCCTGATATTCGGGCTGCTTATAAGGCGCAGCTGATCACGCGCTATGGCCGAATCCCAAAGCGGCGCGGGCGAAAAGGGTTCGTCCGGCTTTCTCCGCTCTCTAAAAAATGCGCTAACCGTTTTCGTTGCTAGTTTTCATACGCGGCTAGAGCTATTCGTTACAGAGCTGGAGGAAGAACGGGAGCGACTCAAGCAGACCCTAGTGCTGACCCTATTGCTTTTCATCGGCCTTGGCTTTGGATTTATTCTTCTCAATGTCTTTGCCGTGGCCCTTTTCTGGCAAAACGGTTGGATCGCAGCGATCGGCGCTTTGGCCGCCATCTACCTCGGCATGGGCATTATCGCCGGGTTTGCCTTGCGCAAGAAAATACTCACCCGGCCCGGGCTTTTTCCCGCCACCCTAGCCGAACTGCGAAAAGACTGCGATCGCCTGGGGTCGTCCTCCGATGGGTAGCCGGTTTGACGAGATCGCTCGCCGAAAGAAGTTCCTGATCGAGCGCTGCGCGCGAGATCGGGAAGAACTCGCCGCCTGTTTCCGGCAAGTTTGTCTGCCATTCAATCTAGGTGCCTTTCTATTGATGATCGGCAAGACGCTGCGAGCTTACCCCGTGACCGCTGCCGGATTATCCAGCCTAATAGTGACAGGCTTCGGAGCTAAGCTGATGCGGGCCGCGGGCAAATTGATTGCGGTCACTCGGGTCATCCGCCCGTTGTGGTCCTGGTGGTCGAAACGTCGCCGTAGCGCGTGAGATTCAAAAGTTCTGTCGCTGCCTTTCCTACTCGCCAATTTAATAAGTCGAACGGCGCCTATTCTGAACCGGCGCGTTCGGGCTTTCTCGGATCCGCTGCCCCGCTCACCTTACCTTTTTCCGCCACGATGGCTTGCGCCACACCGACCACGCCCCTTTCCCGTACATTGTGCCCGCGCCGTTCCAACGTCCTTTTCGTTTCTGCCGCAATCTCCGCTTCGGCGATAAGATTATCCGGCATCCATTGGTGATGGATGCGTGCGGCCATGACGGCCTCTTTAACCGGCATGTGAAAATCAAGAACATTCAATATGACTTGCAAAGTCGCGCTGATGATTCGCGGGCCACCGGCAGCGCCGACGATAATTTCGGGGCGATCGCCACGAAGAATGACGGTCGGCGCCATGCTGCTCAAAGGCCGCTTTTTCGGTTGCAAAGAATTGGCCTCGTTGCCCACCAAGCCATAGACGTTACCGCCGGCATGAATTGCGAAATCGTCCATTGTATTATTCAGCACGATGCCCGTTTTGGGCACCAGAACTTTCGAACCGAAACGAGTATTGACGGATTGAGTACAAGCCACCGCATTGCCGAAACGATCCATCACGCTAAAATGTGTCGTGCCCCCTTGCTCTGCTTTAAAATTGACGAGGCCATAATACTTCGGCGGATAGGTTTTGGCCGCCGAAATTCGGCCGCGAATCCACGCCGCATACTCTTTCGACGTGAGCATCGGAATGGGAGCTTTTACGAAATCCGGATCGCCGAGGTACTGCGCGCGATCGGCAAAGGCATGCTTCATCACTTCAGCGATAAGGTGAAGATAAGTCCCTGAATTGTGCGATAACGTGCTCAACGGAAAGGGTTCGAGCACCTTCAGCATCTGCAGTAACGCAACCCCGCCGGAACTGGGTGGCGGCATCGTGATCACCGTCCGCTTGCGATACGTGCCGACCAGCGGTTCTCGCCAAACCGGTTTATAGCCTTTGAGGTCTTCCAGTTTTAGAACGCCGCCTTCTTTCTTTATCGCTTCAACGATCGCCTCCGCGATCCAACCTTGATAGAAAACATCACTTCCCTGGGCGGCGATTGCCTTCAGGGTTTCACCGAGTTCCGGTTGACGAATTAAATCGCCCTCTGCCGGGACCACGTCCTTGGGCATAAAAATATGCGCAAGGTCGGGAAATCTTTTCATCGTCGCTTGTTGGCGGTCAATCGCGTAGCGGAGAGTAACGTCCAAAGGGAAACCTTCCGACGCCAATCGAATCGCCGGCGCCACGAGGACCGGCAGCGGTAAGGTTCCAAACTGTTTGAAGGCTTGCATCAGACCGGCAACTTCACCGGGCACCGCGACGGCGAGAGCACCGGTGACGCTTGCCGACGGCACCGCTTTGCCGTCTTTCATGTACAGCTCTTTGCGGACGCCTTCGGGAGCCGTTTCGCGAAAATCCAGCGTATGGGCGCGGCGCGCTTTAGCGTCGTAGATCACCATAAAGCCTCCGCCACCGAGCCCGGAGGACGCTTGATCGACGACCGAAAGCGCAAATGCAGTTGCGATGGCTGCATCGACGGCATTGCCGCCGCGGTTGAGAATTTCCATACCGGCCAGGGTGGCAAGCTCGCTGTCCGACACCACCAGTCCGCCCGCGCTATGTTGGGCAAGCGTAACATCCGGCGCGCGGATCGTTGAAACAACGATAAAAACCGCAAAAACAATTCGGAATCTGATTAAAGGACGCATAAGGATTGGCTCTTGGTTTAAATGTTTGCACCTGGATTTGCAACCAAAAACCCCGCCGGCAACCTTCATCCTGAAGCTGGCTCGCACGGGCAAGAACGGGTCGATTTTTTCCACGTACCCGCAGCGGTAAAGCCCATCCGCTCATCTCACTGACCCTTGCGCTCACCTGTTCGTTGTTTCATAGTAGCGCTACTCTTCAAACCAGCCGCGTGATCGTTTCGAGTGTTTATGCAGACGATTCTGGGCCCGTTCCATCCGCACCTGGAAGACGCATTCGTAGAAGAAATCTTGCGCTTCAAAAGCGCCGACCCGCTCTGTCCGCTCTTGACCGTGGTGCCCTCGGATTCGCTGCGCCGTCGCCTCAAGACTTTGTTAGCGCAGGAACGTCAGTTATCGTTTGTTAACCTGCAGATTCTGACGTTTTATCAACTCTCATTAAGATTATTTGTTGAAGCCAACGGCGCTCCTCCTCCGGTGCTGCATGACGACCTCTTTTTAGAAGAAGCGCTGCGCCAAATGATTCGCACGCGACAGCCGGGTACGGCTGCATTCGCGGGCATTGAGGAGAGGGCCGGCGGTTGCGCTGCCCTGTGGCAGACATTGCGCGACTTGCGCGACGCCAAGTTGGACCCCATGGTGGCGTTGGAAGCCTTGCGCGAAGGCCACTTCAGCCAAAAAACCGGCGAACGAACTTCCGACCTGCTCGTGCTGCTCCAGACCTTGCTGCGCTTTTGCCAAGAGCAAGGAATTGAAGACCATTCCGACTTGGACAGACGTGCCACCGATCAAGTGCCATCGTCGAGCTTTCTCGTCCAGTTCGAGCAAATTTTTTATTACGGTTTTTACGACCTCACGCAATTCCAGGTCGATCTGGTTCACGCCGTGGCACGGAATTTTTCCACCACGTTATTTTTTCCGCTATTGCAGACTAGGCCAAGCCACCCGGGCTGGAGCTTCGCCGAACGCTTTTACCAACGCTATGTTCAGGGACTGTCGAGCACCGCGGCAACCAATCGGGTCGATACCGCCGACCTACCCGTGCCCGCGATTTTTCATATTTTCGATGAAACTAGCGATAGATCTCCCGCAGCACCGCCGCAGCAGTGGCGCTGCACGATTTTAAACGCCTTTGGCATCCAGGATGAAGTCGCCGCCGCCGCTAAGGAAATCCTGCGCCTGGTTGCCGACAGCGGTAGTGGATTTAGAGAAATTGGCGTGGTCGCCCGCAGCTTGGAGGCCTACGGCGCAACCATCAAAGAAATATTTGGCCAGCACCAAATTCCAGTCAGCGGCGCCATCGAAGAGCCGCTCGTACAATTCCCGCTTACCAAGGCCGTGATCCTCCTCCTCAATCTGCCGGCGAAAGACTTTCTGCGCACGCAAGTGATCGATCTCTTGTCGTCGCCCTATTTTCGCTTGGATGCTTGCGGCCTGAAAGATATCCAGCCCCGCCCCGACCTTTGGGATCTGGCGACACGCGAACTGGCGATCTGTAAAGGCATCCACGAATGGCGCCGCTTACACAACTATACGAGCCGCGACCTGGTCATCGCACAAATATCCGATGACGATGAAGCACGGGTGGTCCAGATCGGTTCGGGGCAAATGCGCGGCTTGGCCGAGCTTGTCGATGCCCTCGCCGCCGATCTTTTGAGTCTGCCGCCAAACGCGTCTTGGACTTACTACGCCACCGTATGGAAAACACTGCTGGAGAAGTACCTGGGGATTACTTTAACCGATGAGTTCAAAGAGGCAGGCAATGAAACCCTGTTGCGCCAGAAAATAATCGAAACCCTGAATCAAATCGCCGGGCTCGATGCCGTGCACGACAAAGCATCGCTTACTGACTTCAGCCGAACCTTTCAACACTGGCTGGAGCGAACCGCTTTGCCTGTCGAAACTCAGAACGCCGATGGCGTTGCGGTCTTGAGTGCCGCCGCGGCACGTGGGATCTCTTTTCGCGCGTTGTTTATTTTGGGTCTCAACGAGGGCGTCTTTCCGCGGACGATTCGCGAGGACGCTTTTCTACGTGATCGTGACCGGGAGATTCTGGAGAGCGTCCTGGGCTGCAAGGTCAACCAGAAACTCGCGGCGTTTGACGAAGAGAAACTTTTGTTCACCCTGCTCGCAAGCGCGGCCCGTGAGCGTCTCTATTGCCTTTTCCAGCGCTCCGATGACAGTGGCCGAGTGCTCTCGCCTTCCTGGTATCTCGACGAGCTCAAGCGTGCCCTGGGTATTTACGCCGAGAAACACATCGATGAAATTACCATTCCGCGCAGTCTTACGGATAAGTCGAACACCGCGCCTTTCGACCGCGAAGATCTTTTGCTCCCCGAAGAACTGGCGATCCGACTCAGTCTCGAATCCAAGGATGCAACTTCGCTTATCGAAGCCTGGGCGCTCACGCCAAACCTTTACAAGCAAGGACTAAAGGTCGTGGAACAATTAGACCAAAGCGCCGACCAACTGCATGGATTCGATGGTATCGTTGGACCCCTAGCGGAGCACTGGAAATATTTTTCTCAGCGCGGGCTTTCGCCCACGGCACTGGAAACCTACGCACGTTGCCCATTTCAATTCTTTGCCCGTCACGTGCTCGGTCTGGAACGGTTAGAAACCCCGGAGGAGTCCATGGGGCCGAGTCCCGCGGAATTCGGTGAGCTTGGCCATGAGATCTTGAAATCTTTCTATCAGCATTTGCTCGACATCGGTTATTTCACGAGCAAGTCGCGCAACCTCGACCCTGCTACTGAGGTTTTTACCATCGCGCGGCGAATCTTTGCCGAGTATGAGGCGAAACATCCGATTGGCTATCCGCTTGCCTGGGAGAGCCTCAAGGAAGGGCTCGCGCAACTCATCCGCCAAGTAGTTGCTCAAGATCTCAACGAGCTTTCTGTTTCTGGTTATCTGCCCATCGGGCTGGAGAAAGACCAGACCGACCAATTACCGCGGGACTGGCCCGAGCCGCTCAATGGACTGACGATTCACGGCCGCATGGACCGTATCGACCTCAATCCGGCCGAGCATAGGCTTCGGGTCATCGATTACAAATTTAAGTTCGGTTCCGCCCGCTCGACTCAGGATAAAGATCTTTACCGCTCGGCATTGCGCGGCGAGAGACTACAACCGCCCTTCTATTTCCTATTAGGGAAACGCGCGGCGCTCGATGACGACATCCAAAACGCGGAAATCGAAGTGGAGGCGAATTTTTACTACATCGCGCCGCGCTGGAGCGATGGACCTCTGGTGACAACCGGCTTTGGAACGGCAGGACTTTCCGGCAAAGCCGGCGCTGAGACCAAGAATACCATTGCCTACCTTGCCGCGGGCATCCAAAATGGCCGATTCTTTATTCAGCGGGGCGAGCACTGCCAGCATTGCGATGTCGCGGAGATCTGCCGCAAGAACCATCCGCCGAGTCTGTGGCGCGCCGAAAACGATCCGGTCACCAAAGCGCATCGAGAATTACACAACAAAACCGCGAAACAATTATGAGCAAGAGCCACGCGACTTTCGCGCTACCCGACGCCGCCGAACGCGAACGCGCCATCGGCACCTTCGATCGCAACCTCGTGGTCACCGCAGGCGCCGGCACTGGCAAAACCACGTTGCTGGTGGACCGGTTCGTGCATTTATTGGTCCGCAATCCCGATCCTTTAAAAATGACCGAGATCGTCGCGCTCACGTTTACCAACAAGGCGGCCAACGAGATGAAGCTCCGGCTGCGCGAGCGCTTACAATCCTATCTCGAAGTCGACCTGGCCAAGAACCCGGCAAACGATGCAGAAAAGAAATTGCTTGATGAGGTCAGAGCGCTGATCGAGCGCTATCAGCTTTCGCAAGATGACTGGGCCGCTCGCATCCATGACGCCCTGCGCAACATCGAACGGAGCGACATTGGCACCATCCATAGCTTCGCGGCAACTCTACTACGACTTTATCCCCTCGAAGCCGGCGTCGATCCGCAGTTTCATGAAGACGACGGCAAGCAATTCGAACGCCACTTTGACGAACAGTGGGACTTATGGTTGGACCAGGAGCTTGCGCTGAACGGTCAGCACGCCGACGATTGGCGCAAACTGTTCCGCAAACTCACGCTCGACCAGATCAAGGAATTGGCTCAGTCGCTGTGCTCCGAAGCCGTTGAGTTGCGTCGTGAACAAATGAACGGGAAAACCACCACCGCTACTCTAGACGCCTGGTTGAAAGAGCTGGAGGGTCGAGCGGCGGCGCTGATCGAGCGACATCCGGAAGACCGGTTGAACGAGAAACTGGTTCGGGCCGCGAATGCGGTTATCGGCGAATTCTCGAAAGCGTGGCGCCTTCCCGAAAAGGGTCTGAGCGAAGAAATCGCGTTACTGGCCGGCAAATCCATCAGCAAAAGCACCAAAGGCTGGTCCGAGGGCGACGGCGCCGAAGCGCAGGAGCTGGTGCGCGCCGCGAAAAACCTCGGGCAAGTCGAAGAGGAACTGACCGATTTGCTTTGGCAACGGCTCGCTTCCTTCGCCGAAAAGTTTCGTGAGTTCTTTGTGCATGAAGGATTTGTCTCGTTCGACGGGCTACTGATTCGCGCCCGCAACCTCGTGCGCGACGACCTGCGCGTGCGCGAGGAACTGAAGCGGCAATTCCGGACAATTTTGATCGACGAGTTTCAGGATACCGACCCGATCCAGTATGAAATTCTCCTCTATCTGTCCGAGCAATTCGGCAATCCGGCGAAGGATTGGCGCGCCGTCAAGCTGATTCCCGGAAAAGTATTCGTCGTCGGCGATCCCAAGCAATCGATCTATGCTTTTCGCCGCGCCGACATCGAGGCTTATCTCGAAGTCGTGGAGAAAATCATCAAAGCGCAGAACGGCATCGAATGTAGACTAACCACGAATTTTCGCAGTAATGCCGACATCCTTGACGTGGTCAACGGCGCTTTCGAATCGTTGATCATAGCTCGGGAAGGAATACAGGCGCCTTACATCGCGATCCAGCCGGCGCCGCAGCGAAGCTCCATCGG
>JBGPIK010000200.1:0-11698 GCA_041484845.1 Binatia bacterium
AGAGTACGCTTGATTTCTGCAGCGAATCACTGATAGGGACGGAACTATTAATGCAGGAGAAGGAGTTTAGCTATGGATTTCAGTTTACAACCGGACACTCAAGAAATAAGCAAGTTCCGGGCAGAGGTCCGCGCATGGCTTGAAGAAAACATGCGCGGCAGCGAACATTTGAGGTGGTCCGCACGATGGTCGACGCGGGAGAACGATGAGGAGTATCAATTCCGTCGCCGGCTCGCTGGAAAACTTGGCCAAAAAGGCTGGCTGTTTCCTACGTTCCCGGTTCAGTATGGAGGGGCGGGTCTTAGCGTCGATCACCAGTTTGTTCTTGAAACTGAAATTGATCGCTATGGGCTTCCGCTGGGCGCAGTTTTTTATACGCTCGCCCGGCTTGTCGCTCCTGCGGTACTCAAGTTTGGCACCGAAGCCCAGAAGCAAGAGTTGCTTCCCCCTATGATGCGCGGCGAGCCTGCCGTCTGGCAGGTTCTGACCGAACCGCAGGGTGGCAGTGACGTGGCGACATGCCAGACCAAGGCGATCCGTGATGGCGACTATTATATCGTCAATGGCCAGAAGACCATGGTCGGTCACCATCTTCCGCCAGATTTTCTTTGGACCCTGGTATGCACCAACCCCAGCGGAAAACGGCACGAAAATTTGGGGTGGCTCTACATTCCCGCCAATCTTCCCGGTGTTACCATTCAGCATTTGCATTTGATGATGGGGATTAAGAACTCCGTCTTCTTCGACAATGTGCGAGTGCCGGTAAAATATTTGGTGGGCGGCGAGAATAATGGTTGGAAAGTGGCGAATAGTTATCTTGAGCTCGAACATGGCGGCGGCGGTAGCGTGACAGAAAATCCTCTTTTCAAGCGCCTCATTACTCACTGCCAGAAATCAGAATTCGATGGGGAGAGCCTCATAGAAGATCAGGATGTCAGAGATGTGATCGCCGATATGCTGATCGATCTCGATGTCCAGAGGCTCATGGGTTTGCGCAATTTCTGGCATCGCTACGTCCGCGATCCACACCCCTACGGCGGACCGCAATTTCTCTACTACCAACGGATGGTGCGGTTGCGGAACTCGGAACGCGTGCAGCAGATCCTGGGTTATGACGCGCTGGCACCGGATTCGTCGGTGCACGAGGAAGCCGACTTTGAATACACAGTGCGCGCCGGGCCTGGTTGGATGCACGGTGGCGGCACGCTGGACACGGACCGCCTGATTATTGCCCGGCGGCTCGGTTTAGGACGCCCTTCGCAAGAGACTGCGCCAACGACCGTTTAGCGATGAGAGGATGATGGGAAGATGGACCTCAAATTAAACGAAGATCAGAGCATGTTAAAAAAAGTGGCGGCAGATTTCTTGAAAGCCGAAGCGCCGTCCTATGTCATTACGGACTGGTTCCAAAAAAAGATCGCCTACATCCCGGAGCTATATAAAAAAGCGGCCGACATAGGCTGGCTGGGCATGGTGATTCCGGAAGAATTTGGCGGCGGCGGGACGTCCTACACAGATTGCGCGGTCGTATTTGAAGAAATCGGCCGGGGACCACTCCACGGACCGTACTTTACCTCGGGAGTGTTGTCGCCGCTATTGATTTTGGAAGGCGGCACGGCCGCGCAAAAGAAAACTCTTATCCCCAGGATCTGCGACGGCAGCTCAATTGTTATTCCAGCCATTTCAGATGATCCAATTCAGTGGGGACCACGGGCCGTACAAACACGCCTTGTCAAAGCGAGCGGCGGATTCGCGCTTAACGGTAAAAAGCGCTTCGTGTTTGACGCGGAAGCCGCAACGAGCTTCATCTGTGCCGCTCGTACGGAGACCGACGAGGTCGCGCTCGTGCTGGTGGAGCGTAATGCGCCCGGCGTTTCCGTGAAGCCCCAAACGGGTTTCATGATTGGCGCGGCGGAAGTGAATTTCGATAACGTTGCGATAGCTGCTGCAAACATAATTGGCGACATCCATGCCGGCTGGGCGGTGGTCGATCGCGCGTCTATGAGGGCAATACCGATTCTATGCGCTTATAAGGTAGGAGCTTGCCAGGAGATCTTTGAAATGACCAACGAGTACACCCGCACGCGCGTGGTGTTTGGACAACCCATCGGCCGGTTCCAGCGGGTGCAAGACCACTGTGTGGATATCTCGATTCACTTGGACGGCGCGCGCTGGATTACTTACGAGACTTTATGGAAGCTAGATTCCGGAATCGACGCGGATGCGAATGTGCACCAAGCCAAGGCGGTTGCCAGTGAGGCGTATTATCAATCATGCAATTTTTCGCACATGGTCTTTGCAGGGCCCGGGACGGATTACAAGCACCCGTTGATGGCTCACAGTGTATTGGCGCATACCTTGTACCAATATCTAGGCACACCCTTGTATCACAAACGCGCGATGGTGGACGCACTCTATCCTCGTAGGGCGAGCAAGTCGGCCGCAGGGTCGTGAGTATTTAAAGCCTTGAGGGCAGCATCGGCTCGCAATGGGAAAGGGGACAAAAGTGAGAGCCTTATTATTGGTCATTGTGTTCGTTGGGAGCACGGCGGCGACGGCTTGGGGCCAAGCGTCTCGTCCCTCCACTCTGGCCGACTTGGCTAAGTATACCGGCGCTGATCGTGAGCGTATTCTGTATGAAGGCGCAAAGAAGGAAGGGAAACTCATCTGGTACACGTCTCTCGTTCCGTCTAAGGAAATGGCCAAGGTCTTCGAATCGAAATATCCCGGCGTTACGGTTGAAATCTGCCGCGCGAGCGGCATGGAACTACTGAATAAGGCTTCATCCGAGGCTAAGGCCAAGCGTTATAACGCGGACACAATCGAAAGCACGCTGGGAATCTTGATGAATTTGCGCGACGAACAATTTTTCATCCCTTATTCCCATCGCAGCAAGCTGTGAGGAATTAACCCACAACGATTAAACCTCGGTCAGAGGCCCAGCTCAGAATTGATAACCACGCGCCACCGAGTAGTGCCATTTAGCACAAATTCACACCGATTTTTTGGACATCCGGATTGCGCTGCGGGAATGTAGCTCTTTCCCGCAGCGCAACTATTTTTGACCTCTACCGTTCCTGCTTGACGGGCTCGGTCAGCTTTTCGGCGGCTCGGTTCATATGGGCTAATGCCTTCTTACCGAGAAAGCCGAAGAACAGGCCGAAACCGATCAATGGAAGAAAAATCACATACGCGGCTCCCATAATCGGGCCGAGCAAGATAACGAGAGGTAGGGGAATGCGATGGTAGTTCAGCTCCTCGCCTCCGGGAAGCATCGTGCCTTTTTTCTCGATCGTCGTGATTTCCCATTTGGTCGGGTTCCAGTAGAATCCGGGGTTCACTGTTTGGTTTCCATGATAGCGTGCCATTGTCGTTTCCTCCTTGAAGGGAATTTCGTTTTCTTTCGCCTGAAATATAAGTCGCTGGGCGAAAGAAAGATATTCGGAAGATAGCTCGGAAAGAAGGGGGAAAGTGCTTAGTTGCTAGGGAAAAAGTACTAAGTCGGCTGAGAGAGACAGCCTCCTTATGCCCGGAAGAGCAATTTTATTGAGCAGTTAGTGAAAATCCTGAGTTAAACGCGCCATTCATGCCAACATCGAAGCTTTCCTGATCGGATCACGTTTGGTGTTGCCAATGAAATCGGGTTTCCAAATCCCGTAACATCGCAAACGTATCGACGTAAGGAACATTAAATGCCTCACAGACGTTTGGCATCGGCACCTTCCTGCGAGCGTCAGGTGAAAGCACCTCTTGTGTGACCAAAACGAGATTTTTGGCCTTAGCATAGGCGATTAACCAACCATCAGTATTGGCGGCGAATTCTGCTTTTGCTTCTGGGAAAAATTGCGCCTGTCCTTGTACCCAAGCTAAAATTTGCCCAAATTCGCTCGTCACCGATGGGTCATCTGAGGACGCAAAGCAGGTCCCGGGCATGACTGAAGCGACCCACTGCAGTAGATCATCCCCACCACGCTCTAACTCTTGCTTCACGCGGTCGATACTCTGAATCCGGTCACCCTGATGATGTGAAACTAGACAGTCCCAGAAGCCCGGACACAAATCGAACGCATAGTAACGCCGCTTCGCTTCTATGAAGACGTTTGCATCCAACAGATACTTTTTGTCACTGGGCATGCTTACATGCGGAACCCAAGGGACTCGGCATACCGGTCGAAGGTCTTGCCATGCAGTCCGGTGAGTCGATAGGCGTCCCGATAAAGCAGGCGCCCCTCCTTTACTGCGCGGATCACTGCGTTTGCAAATCGTTCCCCGACGCGCGTTCCTTGCGTGGCGTAAAAATCACCTCCACTGCTCTTTCGTTTCTGGCGCCGTTCGTCTTCCTGATACTTGCGGTAAAATTCAAAAAACTCCTGCCGGTTCAGCAGACGAAGATCGAGCGCCCGTCGAGCCGCAACCAATGGGCTCACTTTGAAATGCCTCGCGAGAAATTGGAACGGCTCATCCGCTTTTTGCGCTTCCGCCCACGAAGCTCGCAGCTCCGACGCTGGGACTAGGAACTCCGCCGCCGCACGGTTGCAGAAAAGTTCCACCTCGTCATTAGCCGGTTGCATTTCCTCGAAATTAAAAATCCCCCCACGGCCAATCCACAGGTGCGCCAACTCATGAGCTACGGTAAACATCTGCGCAGCCCTAGCATCCGTCCCGTTGATAAAAATCAGGGGCGCATACTCATCAGCCAGAACGAAGCCTCGAAACTCGTTCACGTCTAGCTTGCGACGCGTGTTATTTCCGACTATGCCGTTGATCACCACCAAAATCCCGGCTTCTTCCGCCTCCTCCCGTAGCACCCGCAGCGCTTCCGTCCAAGTGCTTTCACGTCGCGCCCAATCGTTCGGCAGCGACAGAACCGCGCGGATTTTCGACGCGACTTGGTCGGGATCGTCCTGCAACGTCACACTACCGACAAACTCCAATCGCTCCTGTCCCTGTTCGATCAAGAAATCCCGCATCCAACCCTGGCGCTGCTGCATCATCTGGACGGTCTCCAGGAGATTCGGACTCGCACGCCTCACCTGCGCACCCGGTAAGGTACGAAAATCTGGGATGGGTAATTTCTCCTCTGGCGGCTCGGGGAGAAAGAAATAGCCAAGAGGGGTCGAAGTCGTCTTAGCCAAAGCTTCGAGCTGGCGTAAGGTCAGAGCCTCGCCACGTTCCCAATCTCGAAACTTGGGGAAGCGTTTAACCAACGCATTGATAGTTAGACCGGATCGCTCTCGCGCCCAACTAATCAAATCCGATTTTACGGCGACTTTGCTCATACGAGGCTTTTATTATCCGATAGGATCGCTTAAGAACACAACATATCAAAAAGTCGGGACTTCGTCCGCACCTCGATATTTTCCACCACGGGAGCGGTGATCAGAGCGGTGCGATATTCGTATTCTCCAAATAAACGAAGCAACCTCGGGACACGCGGGTCAGAGGCCCGACTCAGAATTCATAACCACGCGCCACCCAGTAGTGCCAATCACCGACGGCTTCCCTGGTTGCAGGGTCCGCTGCCAGAGGTTCCAACTGCGATAGCGGCACCGCCAGCCTGCGGCCGCCCCAACGCACTCGAACAAACATTTCGGATTCACACTCCTCTTCGGGAGCCATCCCTAAGACATCCACCTCTTCCCCGACGCGCAACGGAGAGATTTCACGCTTGGATTTGCAGCGGGCGTTGAAAGAAACTTTCAGCCTCTCTTCACGATAGTAATACCAACCCATCGACCGCTCCTCGGCGCTGTACGCGTCAACGACGACTTCCATTTCAATCCGTCGCTCACGGATTTTGTTTTCCTTCACGCGGGGCATCGTCGCGGCTTAATGGGACTTATTCCCATTTTCCTCTCGATTTTCACGGCAACGTCTAGTCAAACCTTGTCATTATCCCGTAACGCCATATCCCACGATGTCGCAAGGTTGTCGCGATTGGTGTCGCGATAATGTCGCAATACGTCATAACCCCCTGATTTTCAAAGCGTACTCCGCAGCTCTCGCTGCTCCCGTGGCCTTGAGAACGCCTTGTTCAACCATGTTCTTTAAGTCGCGCTGCAGGGTGCGTCGGTTCACCTTTGGGCACAAGCGTTCGAAGTCCTCAATCCGCAGCTTCGGATTATCCAGCAGATGCCCGACCGCCAGCGCCTGGCGTTTGTTGAGTCCATGCTTCCGCGCAATCACATCTCTACGGATCACCCGTTGGCCTCTCTCCCTTACCTCGTCCATCTGCGTCGCGGGTCCCTCGATGAAATAATCGAGCCAACCGGTCAGGTCCATCCCCTGGTCGCGCACGCCCTGGATCGCTGAATAAAAGGCCGAGCGGTCGCGGTCGTAGTATTCGCTGATCGAGAACAAGCGTTTGAAGTCGTAGCCCGCCCGATAGAGGCAGAGCGTGGACAGCAGGCGCGAGGTGCGGCCGTTGCCGTCTACGAACGAATGAATGTGGACCAATTGGAATTGCGCAATGCCGCTCGCAAGCACGGGATGGATTTCGGTCCGCTCGTTGAGCCAAGCGACCAGCTCCGCCATCAGCGGCGGCACGTCGAGTGGCCGGGGCGGAGTGTAAATAATCTGGCCGGTGTTCGAGTTCGCGACGTAGTTCTGCACGCGCCGGTATTCGCCCGGATGCGCCGCCTCGCCGCGCACGCCCAAGACCAGCCGGCGATGAATCTCGCGGATCAACCCCTCGGTGATCGGCCCGCCGTCGTTCAGATAACCGCTGACGAACTCAAAAGCGTCGCGATAGTTCAAAAGCTCGCGCGCGTCCTCCGGATCGGCCCTCCGGCACCGCTTGCCCTGCAAACAACCGCTCGGCCTGTTCCAGCGTGAGCCGCGTGCCCTCAATGTGCGTGGTGTGGTGGGCCTCCAACAACAGCGCCCTTGAGCGCATCGTCGCCAGCCAATCCTCCGAGAGCTTCGCCGCGTCAAGAAATCCCCGCGCCCGCTCGATGCGCGTCAACGCCGCCGTTACGCGGTTACTGATGCGAAAGGAAGGCTGAAAACAACCCGGATTTTTCATCTCGTAACCGCTATAACCACAAAACCTTTACTTCTCGTTCGACTTGCTTAAATTCCTTGTCGCCGGTCACTAACTCAACTCGGCGCTGCTTTGCCAGTGCGGCGGCGAAGCAGTCCGCGTACGACATTTTTTTGCTGGACTTAAAAATGGCGGCCTGTTTAGCCAGCTCCAAATCGGCAGGGACAATATGAATGGGCAAGGTTGCGATAAGGTGAGCAACTTCGTCCGCCTGCTGCTGGCCGCCTTCGCGGAGGGTGATGTAGTAAACTTCACCCCAATTTACCACCGAGAGGAGACAAGCTTTTCCGGAGTCCCTCGCTGAGCGGAAGATGTCGATCATCATATCTTTGCCGGCTTCGCCCTCGATGTAGGATATGAGGCTGTAGCTGTCCAAAACCCTGACGGCAGATCTCAAAGTTCGCGCTCCTTAGCTTTCTCATCCATCAAGGCTTTGAGAAGTTTGCCTTTAGTACCCGCCATGCCGGCCATATTCCTAATGTAATCGTCGGTGATAGGCTTTATCGCGATTTCACCGTCCCGCTCGTACACGTAAACCTGTGTCCCCTTCTTGATCCCGAACTTGCGGCGCAGCTTGGAGGGAATTACGATCTGCCCCTTCACCGTTACCACTGCCCTATCCATAGCACCTCCCTTGGGTATCGCTTGATGAAATGTCTATAACGCGTCAAATAATGTAAGTCAATAGTAAATTTGTTATAACGTTTTAATATTAGTATCCACATAATAATTGCGCCGTACGGCGTAAGACCCCGTTGGATGCCAGCCCGGCGCACCTTGAAAGTTCAGAACGTGGACGGTAAGAGTAAATTCAGCAATGATGACACTGCTATTCAAAGACCTGGGCCGACTGGATTACCTTGCGGCGCTGGCACTCCAGGAACAGCTCGTCGCGCTGAAGCAGCGAGAGCTGTTCCCCGACGTTTTGCTTTTTGTCGAGCATCCACATGTTTACACACTCGGCCGTGGCGGGGATGCGGCCAACGTCCTCGCGCCGGAAGAGGTTCCCGTCATTCGCACCAGCCGCGGCGGCGATGTGACCTATCATGGGCCCGGGCAATTAGTCGTTTATCCGATCGTCGATCTCCGCTCGAAACTACGCAAAGACGTGCATCGCTATCTGAGAAACCTCGAGATGTCGGCGATTCAGACGCTGGCGGATTTTGCACTGGCAGGCGTCCGGAAACCACCCTATACGGGCATTTGGATCGAGAATCGAAAAATCGTTGCCATCGGCGTGGCCGTGCGGCGCAGTATCACGTTTCACGGTTTGGCGCTTAACGTAAATACCGATCTCAGCTACTTCAGCCGCATCGTACCGTGCGGCCTCGCATGGGCCGACGTCACGTCAATGGCTAGAGAACTAGGCAACGAGCAAAGCGTAGAGCAAGTTAAAGAGAAGTTTCTAAATCATTTCGCTGCACTGTTTGGCTATTCAGATATTAAAGACGGGTTACAAGATTTCAATTTCCAGACTGGTCGAGAGTGTGCCAGCCCTGCTGCGGCCATTTGAACGTTTTGAACGTCTGGAACGACTTGAACGATTTTTAAGATATGCCCCGACGACATCCCGATTGGATTAAAGTCAGTGCTCCCGGAAGCGCCAACTATCTGAGCTTGAAGCGCATGATGAGGGAAAAGAATCTCCACACGGTGTGCGAGGAAGCGCGCTGTCCAAACATCGGCGAGTGCTGGGGCAACAAGACTGCGACATTTCTCATCCTTGGCGACACCTGCACGCGTGGCTGCCGTTTTTGCGCCATTGATAAGGGCAAACCGCTGGCGCTCGATCCGGAAGAGCCGCGCAATGTCGCGCTGATGGTCAAAGATCTTGGTCTCAATCATATCGTGATAACTTCAGTGAATCGTGACGATCTTCCGGACGGCGGCGCGGCGCATTTTGCAAAGACAGTGTTCTGGGTCAAGAATCTCAAACCCGGCATTCGTGTTGAACTGCTGATTCCCGACTTCGAAGGCAATTTAAGCGCTTTGAAAACCGTCGTCGACTCGGGAATAGAAATTTTAAATCACAATGTTGAAACGGTTCCACGTCTATACGGTAAAGTGCGCCCTGGCCACACTTACGAGTGTTCCCGGAATATCTTAAAGACGGCGAAAAGCATGCGCCCGGAAGTTCTGACGAAATCGGGCTTGATGTTGGGCGTCGGTGAGACGCGCGAAGAGGTGCTGGCGACGCTGGAGGATCTGCGCGCGAACGATGTCGATATCGTCACCCTGGGACAATATCTCCAACCGTCGCCGCGGCAACTGAAGGTCGATCGCTATTTGGATCCAACGGAATTTGCCGAGTTCAAGTCGGCAGGCGAGAAACTCGGCTATCGCCATGTAGAGTCCGGTCCGCTCGTGCGCAGCTCCTATCACGCCTGGAGTCATGTGAATTAGCCTTGCATCATTAATCGCGATCACGTGAGCCGCAACCACCAGCGAATCCGAACGACTCCCGTTGAAGCGCATGTGTTGAGACTAATCCCGTCTGATGGAAGCGGAGTTAACTCCGGCTCTTCTCATTTATTCCCTCGAAAATTGCCGCTTGACATCGTTGGTACAGATTAGATAGCGTTCGCCCATCTCATGCCGGGTCGTCCTTTTCTGCAAATTCCTGGACCGAGCCTCGTGCCGGAGCGCGTGGTTCGGGCCATGGCTCAGCCCCTGATCGACCATCGGGGGCCAGCGTTCGCGCTCCTCCTCCGCGAGGTCCTCGGTGGGCTCAAACGAATTTTTCAAACCGTTGAGGGTCATATTCTGCTCTTCCCCGGCTCGGGCACCGGAGGATGGGAGTCCTGTGTCGTCAACACGCTTTCTCCCGGCGACCGGGTCCTGGGTTGCGTGAACGGCCACTTCAGCGACGGGTTTTGCCGCATTGCCGCTGCCCATGGTGTCGAGGTTGAGAGGTTGGAGGTTGAATACGGAGCCGGCGTGCCGCCGGGGGCGATTGAGGAGCGCCTGCGCCGAGACAAGGAACATCAAATTAACGCGGTTCTGATTGTCCACACCGAGACTTCGACCGGTGTGACGAGCAACCTTGCAGCTGTTCGTGAAGCCATGGACGCAGTGGCACACCCCGCCCTGCTTTTGGCAGATGTCGTGAGCTCGTTGGCCTGCACCGACATGCGCTTCGATGACTGGAAATTGGACGTGGCCCTAGCGGGGTCACAGAAAGGGCTCATGCTACCGCCGGGAATGGCGCTTTTGGCTGTAAGTGAGAAAGCGCTCCAAGCGAACCGAGCGGCAAAATGCGCGCGCGCTTTTTGGGATTGGCAGGCAGTTATGGAAAGCAATGCCGGCGGTCATTTTCCATACACCCCGGCGACTGCCCTGCTGTTCGGCCTAGCAGAAAGTCTCAAAATGCTCTTCGAAGAGGGGTTAGAGAACGTGATCAACCGTCACGCGCGTTTGGCTGAAGCCTGTCGGAGAGCGATCGAGGGGATGAGTCTTAAACTTTTCGCGCGCGATCCTGCGGAATGTTGCAACACGCTAACCGCTGTGGCGATGCCCCAAGGATTGGATTCCGATGCATTCATCGATCATGCGCTCAAGCTTGTGGATTTGCCTCTCGGGAAAGGACTTGGAAAGGTCAAGGGAAAACTCTTTCGCATCGGCCACCTTGGGAGCCTCAATGAGCTTGAGCTGTTGGGCGTCTTGGCCGGAGTCGAAATGGCGCTTAAAAGCTTCGGGGTGAAACTTCCACTCGCGGCCGGCCTCGAAGCAGCTCAAACCTATCTGTTAGAGACGGCAAGACGGCCGCCACCTCTATGAAGATCGATCCCGACAAATGCGTAGCTTGCGGCAATTGTCTGCCCGTTTGCCCGATGGGCGCCATTTACATCGATCCGTCGGTAAATCGGGCGCGCATCAATAGCGATGAGTGCGTGGAGTGTTTTACCTGCTACCGCGGCATGTCGAAGGAACACCTCAATCCCATCCTTGTCCGGGCGATCCGTAAGACGGCCCAATTCTTTCGCTTTCGCTTTGATCCGGAGCCGGATATCTGCCCGACGGATGCCCTTGTTCCCGAAGAGTTGAGCTGGCCGCGCGTCGTTCGACGCGCATTTTCCGACCCTCAAGTGCCGCACGAATCCACCGGTATCCATGGACGCGGCACCGCGGAAGTGAAAACTAACGACGTCACGAACAGGGTCAGGCAAGGCGAGGCGGGATTTGTCGTTGAGTTCGGCCGGCCGGGGATTGGCGCGCGCTTTCGCGACATCGAGCGGGTCACGAAGGCCCTGGCTGATCTCGGGGTTGAATTCGAGAGTAACAATCCCGTCACGTCGCTCATGACCGACCCATCGCGTGGACTCATCCGGCCGGAGATCTTAAACGAGAAGGTTCTTTCCGCGATCGTTGAGATCAAGACGGAATTGGACGATGTGCCGCGGGTGTTGAAGAGAATCAAAGAGCTGTGCCGGGAAGTGGCAACGGTTGTGAGCGTCGGTGTTTCAACGCGCTGCGACGGCGCGGGTGACGAGCAATTAGGCAAGATGCTTGAACGCGAAGGCTATCCCACTTACAGGGGAAAGACCAATCTGGGACTGGGACGAGTCAGTGGCACATGACTAACGCAATGCGCAACTTTTCTACTTTCTTGCCCTCACATCTCCCGCCAAAGAGACCGTGTCACAATACACAAAATGC
>JBGPIK010000201.1:0-11649 GCA_041484845.1 Binatia bacterium
GCTGCAGATCGCCGGCTATGGAGTACGGAAAAACGCCCAACTCACCGACCTGCCGGTGCACGCGTCCTACAAAATCGCCAAGCGGCTCTACGGTAAGGCCCGGGAGGCGGACGGGATATTCATTCCCTGCCCGCGCTGGCCAACGATCAGTGACGTCGCTCTGTTGGAAGACGAAATCGGCAAGCCTGTAGTCACCAGCAGCCAAGCCTGTATCTGGTATGCGCTTAAGTTAATCGATATTAAACAAAATGTGACCGGCTTTGGCCGGTTAATGGCTAGTTTAGGAGCTTAGAGAGCTCCCGACCTTCCGACACTGCACAAAAGTTCTCTCGTGCGAAGCTTGGGCCGCAATTGGAATCGGGAATGTCAAATGCAATGAAGCCCGTTCGTAAGACGTCTAATGGGGGTAGCCAAATTAATTCAAGGAGGTTCAACATGCGCGTTTTTAGAGCAACGTTGCTATGGGGAGCACTAGGGGCGATGCTGATCACCGGCTCCGCCAAGGTCATGGGCGCCGATCGAGATCGGGGCGGCTTGGGGTGCCGGAGTGGAGAGCGAATTAGGATTCAAGACCTCGACGTATCGCCCGACCCGCTCATCGAAGGACAGCGGATTAGAAGTTGGAAAGCGCGAGTTCGTTTAGACGGCAACCGCGAATGCGAAACCGAAATCATGATTCGCGAAGGCAATGATGTCGTCGCGCAAGGACGGCGCATTACGCTTCGCCCCGGCCTCAATGAGATTGATGTTCAACCGGTTGAAAGCTATCGCTTCCGTGGGCGGGAACATTGCTTCGATGTCGTAGTCGATCTGGAAGGAACGCGACGCCGAGTCGACGCCGACCGCCGCTTTTGTGCCCAACAAAGACCTTCCTGGTCGCTGCGCGAGCCCGGCGATCGCGAGCGGTTCGAACGTAGGTAAGTGACGAAGGCTTGGGCGACCCTTATCCCCACACCTTGGCTGCGGTCTCGAGCATCACATCCAACTTGCGAAATTGCTCGTCCTCGGTCAAAAGGTTCCCCATGATGCTTGAGGCGAAACCGCATTGGGGGCTGAGCGCGAGCTGCGCAACGGGCAGATAGTGCGAGGCCTCCTCTATCCTTCGGCGTAGCTCATCGACGGTTTCGATGTGCCCGACTTTGGTCGTGATAAGGCCAAGGACAACGATCTTGCCTTTCGGCACAAAGCGCAGCGCTGCAACACTCCCCGCGCGCTCCGTGTCGTATTCCAGCAGCAGGCGCTGGTGCTTAAGTCCGTTGAACAACCGTTCGGCGATGGCGTCGTAACTTCCTTCCCGGTGCCACATGCTTTGCCGGTTGCCGCGGCACATATGCAATCCGAACGTGACGCCGGGAAACCCGGCAATAATCTGGTTATCTGCCTGGATCGAGCGTTCCATGTTAGCGTTGGGATCTTCGCCACGCGCGCGCATCGCCTCGATGGACGGGACGTCCACGTAAGCCGTATAGCCCGGGCCGTCGATCCCCACATAACGACACCCCGCTTCTGCCAGTTGGGCGATTATCGTTCGTTCGACGGAGACCACATCTGTTAAAAATTCATCGACTGTCGGATAAATCGAGCGCGAGTTTTCACTGTCGAAACATTGCGTGATTCTATCAGGGCTGATGAGCGTCACCTTCACCGGTCGCAACGTTAGATTCTGAGCAAAGCGAAAGTCGTCAAGCAGCCGGTTGTGGATCAGTCTGATCCGCTGCGTCACCCGTTTTCGATTGAGCAGGATCGGGTCCTGGCCTTTCTGCTGCCGCGCTTCACCCCTATCGTGGCGCGCAAGAATGTTGTGATAAGTCTTAACGCCGGTTTGCCATTCCTCGACCCCGGCAACGAGGGAAAAACTTTCCATGAAATTGGTACGGCGAAACTCGCCGTCCGTGACAATCGGAAGTTGATGCGCCTCTTGTCTTGCGATGACGTCGCGGATGGAATCATCTTGCGCTTGGCGCAATGCGTCCTCGTTCACGTCGCCGCGCGCACACTTGGCAAACATCTCTTTCAAATTCAAAGGTCGGAGTAAGCTTCCAACCTGATCAACACGCATCCATCGTAGATCGATTGAAGAGGAGGAAGTCATTTTGCTCTCCTTTCAAAACGGCGCGATATCAGCATGGATAGCCCTTCGGCTGCGATAGGACTCCAGGTCGGATCTCAAACTTTCGCAGCTCTACATAGCGGATGTGACGAAGAGAAAACGCTAGGCGTTCTTGAGCGTCAAGTGCGCGATTTGTGGCGGACAGTTAATCCGGATCGGCACGGCGGTAATGCCGACGCCGCGACCGACAAACAGGCTGCCAACCTTTTGATCTCCTGCCGCAATTCCGGTCGCGCGCGGCAGCTGAAACAAACCCTCCGCGTAAGGGGTAAGGAAACGGGCTATGGACAAACCACCCGGCGCTGCAAGCAATTTGATTTGACCGCCATGGTAATGGCCGGAGAGCACCAGATCCATTCCTTCTCGCGCAGCCGTGGGAAAAATCTCCGGCCGATGGGACAGTAGAATATTTACCTCTCCTGGCTGCTTTTGCGCTACTGATCTTGCACGCTGCAAGTTGGGGTGGCCGACGACCAGATCGTCAATGCCCAAAATGGCAATTTTTGAATTTCCCACCTCAACCGTGACGGAATCGTTGCGGAGCATTTGAATATTTTTTTCAGCAAGAAGCTCTGTGAGTTTGTCTGCCGCTCCTGAGAATGTGTCATGATTCCCCAGACACGCGAAGATGCCATAGCGCGCCTTCAGCCCCGCCAGTGTTTCGACGCAGGGGAGGACTTCGCTCCGACTGGAGGTGATAAAATCACCGGTGAGTGCGATCACGTCCGGGTTGAGCCGGTTCACCGCCTCTACGTAGCGCGCAAGCTCTTCGGGCGGCATGAAAGGGCCGAGGTGAATGTCAGTTAGCTGGGCGATGGTAAATTGAGAGAGGGTGGATGACAGACCGCTTATGCCGATATCAAAGTGCTCCAACTCAAAACGGCGGCGCTCTACGAGAACGCCATAGCCCGAAAGCATAAACGGCGCGGTCGCTGCCACACCGATCCCCTTACGGAGAAAATTACGCCTGTCGGGATCGGGAGACGCCGCCGCGGGTTTGCGCCGAGACGATGGAACAAGGCGTGGTAAAAAGTTATGAGCGAACAGCACGATGGCGCATCCAATCGAGCCCACCCACCATATCGAAGACGCACTGAGCAAGTCTTGGAGCAACCCGGGATGCCTCTGCTGACCATAGGGACCAAAATAGGCCCGCCATACAAGCGGCATAAAGGGCAGAGCGAAGAAACAGCCGGAGAACGCCAAAAACATGACTCGCAACTTTACGTTCTCCACCCGTTTCCTGACGTAGGCCCGCAACCTGGTGAAAAGATAAATTTGAACCGGCGTCAAAATGAGCAGATACAATATTGAAAACAAAAAGCCTATGGGCAATCTCATGGTGTGTTATTATAACGATTGAAATTGGCAACACAAAGCATGGAGCTATTGTTTGGATAATCTGACCGCTCTGACGCGCCAGAAAAGCCGTGCCATTTTTGGCCACAGCACCGATATTGTGTCGCTTTCTGCGCTTGCGGGAGATGCATCGAGCCGGCGTTATTATCGCGCGCAATTGACAGGTCCCGCGACCCCGCAATCAATTATCATCATGCAACTTCCCGCCGGAAGTTCGTTGCCGCTTTCCTCGGAAGAACTGGCCCTTTTTAAAGAAGCGCCGAAAGAATTGCCGTTTCTCAATTTGCACCGTTTTCTAACCCGCATCGGCGTAAAGGTGCCGATTGTTTATGGTCAGTGGGAAAAAGAAGGCATTTTGCTCTTGGAAGACTTAGGCGACATCGCCCTTTGGGAGCGCGTGCAAAGGGTCCCTGAATCCGAAGTCTTATACTGGTATCAAAAAGCCATTGACGAGCTCATAGTGCTGCAAATCCGCGGCACTCGGCAACGGGATGACCATTGCATCGCGTTTCAGCAACGCTTCGATTTTCGCCTCTATATGTGGGAGTTCGAGCACTTCCTGGAATTCGGTTTGCAAAAGCGACCGGATGTCCGGGTCACGCCGATCGTTATCGACCAGCTGAGAAAGATCTTCTCAGGCATTGCCCAGCGCCTGGATCGCCAGCCAATTTGTCTTAATCACCGCGATTATCATAGTTGGAACCTGATGATTCACAAAGGCGAGGTCGTGCTCATCGATTTTCAGGATGCCCTGCTGGCGCCGCCGCAGTACGATTTGGCCTCGCTTCTCAACGATCGCATAACCGACAGCATCATCGCGCCACATCTCGAAGAGCAGCTCTTCCGCTACTACATGGAAAAAAGGAGCGAGACACAAAAATTAGCGATGGACCGAGATGAGTTCTTTGAGATTTACCTGCTCTCAGTCCTGCAGAGAGATCTGAAGGTTGTCGGCCGCTTTTACTATCTCGATCAGGTTAAGGGGAAAAGCGGTTACAAGAAATTTATCCCGCCGACGCTGCGACGGCTCAAGCGCAATCTGCGACGACTGCCGCAATTGGCGAACCTGATGCCTCTACTGGCCGAACATTTTGAGGAAATGCGATGAAGGCGATGGTGTTTGCGGCGGGCCGGGGAGAAAGGCTGCGGCCGCTCACCGAAAAGGTCCCCAAAGCGCTTGTCCCGGTCGCCGGCCGCCCGATGATCGAGTATCCGCTCTTGTTGCTGCGCCATTATGGAATTCGCGAGATCATCATCAACCTGCATCATCTGGGAGAACAGATCGAAGCCTACCTGGGCAATGGAAAACAATTTGGCATTGACATCATTTATTCAAAAGAGCCTGAGCTTCTCGACACCGGAGGCGGTCTTCTCAAAGCCAAACCGTTTCTTGAGCGTGGAACTTTCATCGTCATTAACACCGATGTCATGATCGACTTACCCTTAGCGGATCTCATCGCCTTTCATAAAGAAACTCAGGCAACGGCAACCCTGGTCTTAAGGCCGGACCCGAACGCCGATCGGTTCGGCTCCATGGAAATCGATTCGGAAGGGAGAATTTATCGATTTCTGAACGCCAGGAGGCAGCCGGGCGTTTCGCTGCCCGGTAGAAAACTGATGTTTACCGGCGTACAAATTCTCGAACCGCGAATTTTCGATTTCATGCATGGCGAGGGCGGCCCGCGCAAATTCGGTACGACCAAAGACACTTATCCGCAGATGCTAGTAGAGGGTGAGAGGCTCTACGGTTTCTGCTTTGAGGGTCTTTGGCAGGATCTTGGAACACCGGATCGGATCAAGGAAATAGAGAAAGGCATAGCGCAGGGACGGGCTAGGCTCCATTACTTGTAATGATTAACCTTTGGAGTTGGCAACGATAACACCGCAAGCGACCCTGTCACCGGCATTACCGGCTGGATCGGTGACATAATCATCAACACCGGCATGAACCACCAGCGCGCTACCATCGGCGTCGAAAACCGAGCCGCTGCCGGATTTCAAAGTGATGTTGTCGTTTAGGACTTCGAAGCGGCCCACTCCGTCTTTGGCCACATACATGTTGGGCATATCACCGGCATGCGGTCCCTCGGGACTCTTCAGGCCATGTTTTCTCTGCCCCGGATTGAAATGTCCCCCCGCGCTGGTAAAAGCAGGGCCTTCGCACTTTCCCGCCGCATGAATATGGATCGCATGCAATCCCGGACTTATCCCCTTGACCTCCACGCTCACCAACACTCCATCGGGTACTTCATGAAAAGTGGCCATCCCCACGCTTCTACCATCCTTGTCCTTTAATTCCGCCGAGCCTTGAAGGGGAATCTGGGTCGGCACCGAACATCCCAGCACGAAACTTAATCCTGCTATAGCCAGCGCGCTTGTTGCTCGTGTCATACAGTCTCCTTATCTATTAAGAGTCGGATTGTACGGATTGAGTTTAGCAACAGTGATTGCCCTTGTCAGTTCCCCGGCACTTTTTCCTTTTCTGACTCACTGAGCAAACGGGCAAGGCCTCGTTGGGCCTCGGGGAAATCCGGTCTTATCCGAAGGGCTTCGCGAAAATGCTCAATCGCCTCTTCCCGATGGCCTTGCCGCTGCAGAATGACAGCCAGGTTATTGTGGGCAATCGAATGACTAGGGTCAATCTGCAAAGCCTTATTGTACTGCCGGGCGGCTTCGTCGAGATCACCCCGATCCTCATAAGCGAGGCCCAAGTTGAAATAGGCGCCGGCGGATTTCGGCTTGATTTTGGTGGCGTCGTGGTATTGCTCGATCGCTTCGTCCAACAAACCGCGATCCGCGAGTGCATTGCCTAGATTGTTGTGCGCGGTGGCGTCGTCAGGATTGATCTGCAATGCCTCGCGGTATTGGTTGATCGCCTCGTCCAACTGACCACTGCCGGCGAGCGCAACGGCGAAAAAATAATGCACGTTGGGATAGGCAGGTCTCAGTTTGAGAACGATACGATACTGATCAATGGCTTCAGCAAACTCGCCACGCTTAGCAAGAGCAATACCGAGGTTGTAGTGGGCATCGGCGAACTGCGGGGCAAGTTCTACAGCCTGACGCAGCTGATAGGTCGCTTCATCCAGCTTGGAATCCACAAGAGTGGCGGCGAGGTTCGAGCGAACCACGGCCGAGTCTTGACCCATATCCAGCGCATAGCGCCACAGTGTCTCCGAATTGTGCCAGATTTCTGCCTGATTGGCGCTTTTGATACTCAAGGATAACAAGATCATCGCGCAAGTTATCGCGACCCATTTTTTCCGGTTCCATTGCTTCGAAATAATCCATGCAAGGGCTAAGGCCGGTCCTAGCATTGACAAATAGAGATATCGGTCGGCGACCGTGGACCAGTTCTGAAATTGAAACTGTACGATACCCAAAACGGGTAAAAGGCCGGCAATAAACAGCCCGGCCGCCGCAAGAACGCCAGGCTCGCGCCGCCTCAAATACCAGACCCCTACCCCTATACCTACTGGCACTATCCATGTGAAATAGGCCCATCCCTCGTCGAAAATGACCTCCGGCGAACGGGCATAACCCGGCCCCAGCCAGATCGGCAAAAAGAGTTTGTAGAGATAAAACGCCAGTGCGTCCGCGGCAACGAAAGGGCGCTCCCACAGTGGAGTGATGGCAGCCAGCAACGTATCGGGTTGTTGCCACTTCGTCATAATAACAAAGGGCATCGCGATGACTAGCCAGGCACCCAGTGATAGCATGCTCCGTTTTATGGAGCGCCTGACGAGGCAGTAATCGAGAACCAACGCCATGAAGGGGACAACCACTGCTGCAGGTTTGGATAGCAGCGCCAGCACGAAAGCTATTGTGGCCAAGCCATAGTGCAGACTTCTCCGCGAAACAAGGCCGGAAAAGTATCTCTCCTGCGGTGGAAACGTGCCTAATCTCTGACTCGCTGCGCGCGCGGCTGCGGCATCCGCCTCTGCAAAGGCGAGATAGTGCCCGAGCGCCACTAACGACAAAAATCCCGATAAAACGTCTTTCATCCCCGTGACCCATGCTACCGGCTCGACTTGGACAGGATGCAACGCGAAAAGCATTGCGCCTGCGCCGGCCGCCCAGTCGTTTGCAACCACCCGCCGCAATAAAACAAAAACCGCGAGCACACTAAGTGCATGAATCGTGACATTAGCCGCATGAAACCAGCGGGGATCAAGCTTGACCTCCCCGTCGTTGTCTACGGGTTTAAGAGCGAAATAAGCGATTGCACCCCAAACTGTATACGTCAGAGGCACGTATAAATTCTCGAAAGGGCCGCGCCAGAAGCGAGCCAGATTCGACGGCGTCACCGGTTTTAAGTACTGATTTCTTTCTACATTGACGCCATCGTCCCAGACAAATCCATGGTCTTGTACGCGCCAAAAGACGACAAGAGTAAGCGCTATCAGAAGTGGCGCAACTAAATATCGGCTATGCGCCTTCGGATTATTGTTTGCAAAGTCGTACAGCGCCGGATCCGACCGCGGTTTTCCGGTTGGTTTAGAGTTCTGCTGAGCGGCGTTCACGGAAACTTAACTCCAGGCTCAAACTGACTACCGCGCTGTTTCAGCCCCGTGACCGATTTTTAGAATTTGCAGAGCTTGTTCAATGTGTTTCAGTCCTTCTTCTCTGTTGCCTTGAAGAACTAGCGCCCGACCGAGGCTCTCATGCGCTTCCACGAAATCCGGCCGAATCGCCAGAGCTTGGCGAAAATAGCCTATCGCCTCGTCCAGCCGACCACGCCTTGCCAGCAGGATTCCAACATTATAATAGGCTCCGGAATAGGTCGGGTTTAGTCGCAAGGCCACCCGATAATGGTCCATGGCTGGTTCAATCTCGCCGCGGCTACCGAGAATAGTGGCCATGCTATAGTGAACATCGGCGGCTTCGGGATCGATCTCTATCGCCTTACGGTAGTGCTCGAGGGCATCTTCTAATTTATTCTGCTTAAACAACACATGGCCCAAGCCACCGTGAGCAGCGGCACTGGCGGGATCGAGCTGAAGACTCTTTTCATATTGCTCCACCGCTTCGGTTAACCGGTTAAGGACAGCGAAGGCGTTGCCGAGATTGTAGTGAACGGCGGCGGATACGGGCCCGGTCTTTAAAATCGCGTCATATTGCCGGATTGCCTCGTCGAGATTGCCCTGCACTGCCAGAATATTGCCGAAGCGAAAGTGGGCGCTTACATAATCCGGCTTAATCTTTAAAGCCGCGCGATAATGTTGCGCGGCGTCTTCAAAGGCGCCCTTTCGCGCTAAATCCACTCCGATGTTGTAATGGGATATCCAACTGTTGGAGTTAAGTTCCAGCGCATGACTGAACAGGATGACGTTATTCCGCCACAGTCGCGCCTGAAAGGCGCTCTTCAATCCCAACGCAGCGAGAAGGATTCCACATGCCATCAGCACAGGCTTAGTCTGCCACCGTGAAACCACCCACGCGAGCGCAAACGCCGGACCCAACATGGCCAGATAGAGATACCGATCGGCGACGGTGGAAATGGTTTGAAAACGAAAGGGGAAAAGGCCTAGAAACGGTAACAAACTCGCGGCAAAGATACTCGCGGCACAGACGAAATACGGCGCGCGACGACGCGACAACCACAGCAACAGTCCCAAAGCTACGGGAACAAGCCAGGTAAGATAAATCCAGCCCTGCTGCGCTACGACAACGGGCGATCGACCGTAATCCACGCTGAGCTGAAACGGCACAAAAAGCTTGTACAGATAAAATGTAAGCGCGTCCGCCGCGATTAAGGGCCGCTGCCAAATGGGCGAAATACCGCCCAGATTTTGCAGCCGCGCCCATTGAGTTACACCGATAACGACCACTGCCAGAGTAACACAGGCGCCAAGCGACAACGCATTATGGCGTAGGGAGCGCTTGAATAAGACATAATCTATCACGAACGCGACAACCGGCAGCGCAACCGCGGCCGGATTGGCCAGCACCGCCAGAGCAAATGCAAAAATCGCCAGCGCACCGGAAAATCGCCTCTTGTGAATCAGCCTCTTCTGGCTAGCGGTCCCGCCGGCGCGATCGGCCGGCGCAGAAACGGTGACCGGCAAAGCATACTTAACGTACTGCCATAGCGAAATAAGCGACAGAAAGCCGCATAACAGCTCTCTCATTCCGGTCGCCCAGGCCACGGGCTCCACCTGGAGCGGATGCAGCGCAAACAATAAAGCGCCTGAGCCCGCTGCCCAATCATCGTGTATAAGCAAGCGCAAAATAGCGAACACGACCAGCACGCTTAGGATGTGAACAATAAGATTGGCGATGTGAAAAGGGCGTGGATCGGGTTTTCGACTTGGATCCGCCGTTGGATTTTCGCTCAGCCCCGCTATGGTAGCCCAGACAGCATGCGTCAGAGGGTTGGATAATTGGAGACCGGACCCCTGCCTGGAGTCGTCTCCATTGGACGGCGCGCGCCGATTCGGAGATAAATTCTCAACGATCGCGTTGCGGTCATTCCAGACAAATTCGTGATTGCGAATTTGCCAAAAAATCGCTAGCGTAACAACGATTAAAAACAGACCAATCGAATACGTAATGCGCATTTTCAGAGTGGTTTTCGGAATATAGTCAATCGTGAGATTATTAACAATCGCCCCACTTATGGCTACCCAAATAAGTTTCTTTGCAATGAGCGGCTCAGCAGGATGCGTGCATGGGTGTTGACGCGCTACGTTTGCTTGACCGACTCGTTGGGCTGCCGTTGTGCTGGTTCATGACGGTTATACGGCTATTGGGGCGCTTGGTCCTCCCCATTAAACCTCTACCGCCACCTCGCAAGGTCCTCATTATCAAACTCTCGGAAATGGGCAGCACCGTTTTGGCGTATCCTGCCATGGAAGAGCTCAAGAAGCGGGTTTCCGGAGTTGAGTTTTTTTTCCTCGTCTTCAAAAATAATGCCGCAATTGTCGATGTGCTCGGAGTCGTACCCGCGGCCAATATCATCACAGTCGATTACGGATCACCCTATCGATTGCTGGTAAGCGGGCTACACGCCATACAGCGGCTCCTAAAGGAGCATATCGATACCACCATCGACATGGACTTTTTCAGCCGCCTCACTGCGCTCATCAGTTTCGTGGTGTGCCGCGGCAACCGAGTTGGTTTCCACCGTTACAATGACGAAGGCTTGTACCGCGGCAATCTTCTCACGCACCGGGTGATCTACAGTTCTCATATCCATACAAGCGCCGCTTTCATGGCGCTAGTAAAGTCGCTTTTTGAAAGCCCGGGCGATGAGCCGCACTTTCGCGGGCCGATCGATCCTGCCGATCTGACTGTACCGACGCACACTCCTCTTCAAGAAGAGATAAGAAGTGTACGAGGTAAGCTCGCCGCCGCCGGGTTCCGTCAAGACGGAAACACGACAATCATTCTGATCAACCCCAATTCGTCGGACATTTTCCCCTTGCGCAAGTGGCCACTGGATTCTTTCACCCGTCTTTGCGAGCGATTACTCATCGAACAGCCGCACGGTTGGCTTGTGATCACAGGTGTCGCCTCGGAGCGTAAGGATGCGCAGTTTATTCGCGATCGGGTTCAAAACCCGCGCTGCATCGATTTTACCGGCCAGACGAGCTTTCGCGAGCTTTTGGCACTTTATGGCATCGCCAGCTTAATGATAACGAACGACAGCGGACCCGCTCACTTTGCCGCGCTTCTCTCGTTGCCAACCATCGTACTCTTCGGCCCTGAAACTCCCCGCCTCTATAGTCCGATGGGAACAAGGCACAAAGTTATGTACTCTGATTTCGCATGCAGCCCCTGTGTCTCGGTTTATAACAGCAAAAAATCTCCCTGTACCGATAATCGATGTCTGAAAGCCATTCCTTCTGAGAATGTGCTTCAAGAGGCGCTCGCAATGCTTCATAGTTTCGCGAATGAGAACAAAGCAATCGGTTCGGCTTAGAGTAAACGTCAGATCAGGCACCCGTGCTGCCGTTTCCTTTTTGCAGATCATAATGTTGGACCTGGTTGCCGCTACGACTACTGTGGCGTGCCGACGGCTCGTTTTGAATCTAGAGTTCGCAGGGCTTCCTGATAGTGCCTGGCGGCCTCGTCCCGCTTCCCCTGAAGTGCTAGGGCCCGAGCCAGGCTCTCATGGGCCTCGGGAAATTGCGGCCGAACCCGTAGAGCCCGAGAAAAATAGTCAATGGCGGCGTCCA
>JBGPIK010000202.1:0-11640 GCA_041484845.1 Binatia bacterium
GCCGGCCGAAGCGCGAACGGAGCGCAGCGTGTCTCGTCCTTTGGATGGGCTGTTTTTTGGCTTTTACTGCGAGTGCCGCCGAGCAGAAGATCGGACAGGGAAAGCACGTCGGGCGGTTGGAGATTGCTCCGGCCAGAGTGGGACAACCGACACGGGTGCGCTGGCGACTTCTTGCCGATAAGAGTGCGGAGAAGCCGACGGTTGTGTTTACGCTGGTCATCACCCACTTGGAAAAAGACAAACCTGTCTTTGCCGTGGAGAAAATTTCCGTGCCCGATGAATTCTCGATGAATTTTCATTTTACCGATGGCGCAGAGTACAAGGTTTCAGCGATCGCCGATATCGCCGGCAGGGAATCCCTGCGGACCGAACAGACTCTATCGGTAATCGCCGTCGAGCCGCCGACGACGGCCATGCTGCCGGCGCTGGCGCTGTTCCTCGTGGTGATCGCGGGCGGCGTTATGGCCGGGCGCTGGAGCCGTGTCAAAGCGACACCCTTGTTGCCGCGCTCGTTCTTGAATCACTAATTCTCGGAAACGTCGATCAGGACGCCGTCCGGATCGGCCATTTGAAATTGTCCGAAACAGCACCGGGCAAAAAGATTTTGCCGCGCTTCACGCTCCGGGTTCTTTTCCGGGCGGTCATCTTTCGCCGGCGCGTATTCATGCGCATGC
Organism: Binatia bacterium; assembly: GCA_041484845.1. Lineage (GTDB taxonomy): Bacteria > Desulfobacterota > Binatia > UBA9968 > UBA9968 > JBGPIK01. The sequence continues at coordinate 675 of JBGPIK010000202.1, forward strand.
TTTTCATAATCGGCTTTGAATGCAGCCATACTGGCAACCTTGAATCCGATATGATCGAGAGCCGGGCGTTCGATGCCGGACCCTTCAAAGTCGGTGATTTTCCAGGGAAAGACCGCAAGAGTGACTTTGCCATCGGAAAGATAGTGATTCGGATCGCCAGCCGGTTTTTCCAACTCGGTCAATTCAAAAACCGTGCGATAGAACTCGGCGATCTTTTCAGGCTCAACCGCGCGTAGAGCAAAGTGTCCCACACGGCGCGCCATCGTCTCGTCCTTCTCGACATAAAGATCGGTCCGATTCTCCATGCCCTTTTGGGAAAGATCGAAAACATTGGCACCCGGATCATGAGTGCTGATGCCCGCGAAGGGACGGTTGCCGGGACGCTTGAGCACGCGAACGGCAGGATATTTTTCTTTGAGCCGGGAGAAGACCAGTTCGACGTCTTGGACTTCAAAGCCGAAATGATCGAATCCAGCCTGGCGTCCGGGCGCCCGCGGGTTCACGTTAAGGCCGACATAACCGTCGCGTAGAACGACGGCGCCGCCAGCCCGCGCCTGGCCGGAGCGTTTCAACCCGAACACGTCCCGGTAGAAATCGCCTTCGAGATTCACATTGCTGCTAACGATCGCCAAATGCTTCATTTGCGCAAACATTGTGGTCTCCTTTTTTGGAAGTTTAGAAGGGATGCCGCTAAACTAGTAGATGGAAGCGCCGGTTGTCAAACGAATCTCGCTGGCGTGCTTGACACCCAGGACTGCTGAAAGCTATTCTCACGCGCTAAGGAAGAGCGCAAACTTTGAGAATCATCGATCTGCATTGCTATCCCAACACGGAACCCTGGATTAAATCTCAAGGGCCGTACGTCGAGGCGTTGGCGAAATATTGGAACCGGGCGTGGACGGCTAAGAGCGAGCCGGAAGTCATAAAGGAATTCACGCAAGCCGGCGTCGAGGCCGTTTTAGTGGCTTTCGATATCGAATCAGTTACAGGAGCGCCGCCGTGCTCGAACGAATACGTCGCCAGGATGCGCGATGATCATCCGGGAGTGATCCGACAGGCATGGGCGGCGGTCGATCCGCTGAAAGGCGAGCGAGCCATCGAAGATGCTAAAAAAGCAATCCGGGAGTTAAAGCTCTTGGGTTTTCACTTCCATCCGATCATGGGCCATTTCTCCGTCGATGAACGGCGATTTTATCCGTTGTGGGAAACCATCAACGCGCTCAAGGTCCCGGTGATGATCGACATCGGCACGACAGGTATGGGGGCCGGAATGCCGGGCGGTTTAGGGGCGGTCATCAGGCACGCGCATCCCGCATCCCTTGATCAACTCGCCGCCGACTTTCCGGATCTCAGCATCGTCGCGGCTCATCCGGGATGGCCTTGGACCGACGAGATGATCGCCGTGGCTCTGCACAAAGGGAACGTCTCGTGGGAGCTGTCCGGTTGGGCGCCGAAATATTTTCCCGATGCGTTAAAGCGCGATGTCAAAAGCAGGCTAAGAGACAAAATCATGTTCGGCAGCGATTATCCGAGTATTCCCTACGATCGCCTATTCAAAGAATGGAATGAGCTGGGTTATGCCGACGAGCTGATGGAGAGGATTTTCCATCTCAACGCGGAGCGAATAGTCGGACTTTGATCTCTTTTGCCAAAACTTAGTTCCAAACGTTCAAAACGTTCAAGTTGTTCAAATCGTCCGGACATTAAGATTGTTCAAAAGTTCAAGGTTCAAAAGTTCAAATCGTTTCATCACCGGTTTGCCGATTTGCGATTGATCTTTCCGTCGACGTCAGCTAAGCGAAACAGATGATTCTCGCGCCGCGTTTCCGCCAGGGGATGAAGGCGGCGATTCCGATATGGATCGCTTTTGTTCCTTCCTCCGTCGCATGGGGGATTGCCGCACAAGCGCATGGGCTCCGGTTCGATGAAATTGTTCTGATGTCCGCATGGGTGTATTCGGGGCCGGCGCAGTTCGCGGTCCTCGAACCCTTCGCGACCGGAAAGTCCTCGCTCCAAGTTCTCATCGCCGGTACTTTGATGAACCTGCGCTTCCTGCCGATGAGCGCGGCGCTGGCGCCGTATTTTGCCGGGGTACGACGACTTAAACTGCTACTGTCCTGCCACTTCGTCAGCGCCAGTAGCTTTATCGTGCCTTATATACAGTTTCAAAAAGAGCGTGAGAGCGGCGAATCTGAAACGAATGACAGGAAACTGCACGAGGGCGAGCACAATGTCTATTTTTTTCTCGGCGTCGGCGTGACGAGTTTTCTCGTGTGGGTCGTCGGGTCGGGAGCAGGTTACGGCATTGCCCTCGGCGTGCCGCGCCGATTCGACGAAGCGCTCAAGTTCATTCTTCCGGGCTACTTCGCCGGATTGTTAGTGATTGAAATGCGCGGCTGGACGATGCGGCTCATCTGTCTTGCCAGTCTGCTGGTTGCGGTCCCGGCTACGACGATCAGTCCTGAATGGGGCTGGATTACGATGGCGGCGTTGATCGCGATTGTCGGTTGGGGAATAGAGCAGTGGAAGCAACCCGTGTCGTAATTATTTTGATCATGGGCCTATTAGCCTTTGCGGCCCGGGCTCTGCCGCAGATCTTTTTCCTGGGCCGAACCTTTCCACCGGCGTGGGACCGCTTTCTCCGCTATCTTTCCTACGCGTTCATCTGCAGCATCGTTTCTACTACTCTATTCATGGCGGGTGGACGCTTTGAATCCGACGCGGTACCGCACCGCGCGGTGGCCCTGATGGCCGCCATCGTCGTGGCGCAGCGAACCAAAAGCGCTGTAACCGGCATGATCGTCGGGACGGCGCTGGTTTCGCTGTTGTCGTGGATTCATTAGTTGCAAATCGCAAGGAGCAAAGAGGAAAGCGCAAAGCGCAGGGAAAAAACAGAGGTGAGAGGTCGGCAGCACTTAATACTCAGCACTCGTTAGTCAACGCTCAGCACTGGATCGCACCGTGGCGATTAAACAGGCGATCAGAAGCAATGGAATAGTCGAGACCGCCACCATGGCGAAAATCGTCTCGCCGGTGGCGGTCATGAGCCGGGCAGTAACGATGGGCGCGATGATCGCAGCGAAGTAATGCGCGGACAAGATGATGCCGCTCGCCGTTCCCGCGCTGCCGGCGGCCGTGGTCTCCTGCGCGAGCGCAATAATCAGCGAAGGCGCGGGAGCGATAAACATTCCGAATACGAAGACCCCTAACGCGAGCGCCATGGGTGTCTGCAATGCGTAAAAGGACACCCATGCCGCCGCTGCGGCGGGAAACGCGCTTAACAGAATCACTCGCTTGCGACCGATTCTGTCCGATAGATAACCGAGGCAAAGAGAGCCGATCATGTAAGAGAGACTCCAGCTTCCCATCACCCATCCGGTCTCATGAATCGTCAGAGCCTTGGCGGTTCGGAGCAGGCTGGGCATCCAAGCAGCCGAGCTCCAGAAAACGAAGCCGCCGAGAAAATCACAAAACGCGAGAACGAAAAGCGCTGCCGAAAGCGTGTCCTTGAGAGGGGCGGCAGGGCGCCTTTCACGCCTGTCCTGAAAATTCCACAACCAATAGCATAGCAGTGCCATGTGCCCCGCAGCGATGGCGGCCATGGCAATGAACGCGCTGCGCCAGCCGAGCGCTGATAGGACTCGGCTTGCCAGTAACGCCCCGACCGCGCCGCCGCTGCCATAAAAGACAGAGACAACACTCGCTCCAAGTCCGCGCGTTTGGGGTAGGAGATCCGACATGAGGGCATACAGCGAGGGAGGAATAAAACCATAGCCGAGTCCGGTGAGGGCGAGAGAAAAAAATATGGCTAAGAAGGAGCTGCTGACACCCGCGGCGGCAAAACCCAACGCAAGCAACCCGAGCCCGCTGACAAGAACGTATTTTTGTCCCCATCGGTCAGCGAGCCTCCCGGCGGCAGCGCTCGCGAGGGTTGCCACGATAAAGGTCGTGGAAAAAAGACTGCCGGCCGCGACCTTGGAAAGGGACAATGATTCGAGGAGATCGGGCAATGCAATGCCCAGTGTCGCGATGGTCATTGAAGGGAACAGATTGGAGGCGGCCGCGATCAGCGCTGTTGGCCAATCGGCGGCGGTTCGGTTCGGCGCCCGGCGCTGGACGGTGGGTCGCGATGATGAGTGTTGCACCTGGATTTGAAAGGGCGCGACAAAAGCACAGACGGGTTCTGAAAATGCGTGTTGCTGCCGATGCGATTGTGCGCAGGTGCTGTTATTTATACCCTGCAAGGCGGTACGGTTCAAATATCGTAGGAAAGGCTTTGATGCCTTGGTGAAAATCACCTATAAACGGTCTGTGCAACTCAGAAAGTATTCGTAGCTTCGCCCATAGTCATGGCCGGTGCGGAATTTTTAAGGCTCAGAAGAAAGGGAGATTGTCATGCGCTCACCAGGGATCTTAAATCAAATTGCCGATGGAATAACCACGCTGCTCAAAGAGCCCGTGGGGGAACGCAGCGTAAAGATTACCGACCTCACGCCGCGTGATGGGCAGCAGTGTAAGTTGGCAACGAGAGTTTCGACCGATGATCTTTTGCCGTTGTGCGCATCTCTCGATCAATGCGGCTTTTATGCCGTGGAGGTTTGGGGCGGCGCCACCTTTGATGTTTGTATGCGTTACCTGAAAGAAGACCCGTGGGAAAGGCTGAGAAAGATAAAGGCCGTCATGCCTAAGACTAAGCTTCAGATGTTACTCCGCGGCCAACACATTCTGGCTTACCGTCCTTACACGGATAAAACCGTTTATAAATTCGTCGAACGAGCCATTGCCAACGGAATGAACGTGTTCCGCATATTCGAAGCAACCAATGACTTTAGAAACATTGAAGTGGCGACCCAGGCGGTCAAAGAGTTCGGCGGGGAAGCCCATGTGGAGGTGAATTACACCGTCAGTCCCGTCCATACTTTGGAAAAGTGGATGGAGTATGCCGAGCAGCTGATTGAAGTAGGGGCGGATTGGCTATCTTTGAAGGATGCCACCGGAATTCTGACTCCGTTTGATAGTTATCGGATCATCAAAGGGATCAAAGACCGAGCCAAGGGTAAGCTGCCGGTTCTTCTTCACTGTCATGACATGGGTGGGACTTCGAGCATGTCTCACCTGATGGCGATCTTGGCGGGAGTGGACATGATCGATACGGTGATGTCGCCGTTGTCGTTTGGCTCAGCGCATCCTGCGACCGAAACTATGGTCGCTTCTTTGAAGGGCACGCCTTTTGACACCGGTATAGACCTCAAGCTCTTGGAGGAGCCTGCTCAGATCACGCGTCAGATCAAGGAAAAATACGAAAGGTATGAAACCGGATACACCGGCGTTAGCGCTGACGTTTTCATTCACAAGATACCGGGTGGGATGATTTCCAACATGGTTGCGCAATTGAAAGAGGCGGGACGGATGGATCTAATGGACGCGGCGTTGAAAGAAATCCCCAGTGTGGAGCGGGACATGGGCCACCCACCGCTGCTTACTCCTACGAGCCAGATCGTCGGTGTCCAAGCCGTGCTGAATGTGTTGGCGGGAGAGCGATATAAGATCGTCACGAGAGAGACCACCGACTACATCAAGGGCAAGTATGGCCGACCGCCGGGGCCTGTAAACCAAGAATTGATTAAGAAGGTTATGAAAGACAAGCAGCCCGACTATTCGTTAAGGTCCGGCGAGCTCGCCGACCCAGGCGACTGGGATAAGACGATTAAGGATCTTGGTCCATTGGCTAAAAACGACGAGGACCTTCTGCTCGGCGTTCTGTTCCCGATGCAAGCTAAAGAGTTTTTAACGTTGAGAGAAAAAGGGGAACTGCAGAACTAGCCGGGATTATTCATGCATAACAGCGATCGAGAAACGAGCACTCCAGAGCGAGGCAATGGGTCTTTGCCTTGGAGGGGCCTGCAAACTGAGTTGGCGGAGCGAACACCTGAGAAAAGTACAGGCGTCGAGCCAAGCACCAAAGACGGCATTAAGCTGTTCGTGTTTGTGCCTCGCTCTTCCAAGCTCACCTCTCGATCGATACAGTGTCATCGTTTTCCTCTAACGGTGAATAATGCAGGCTCGGTATGTAAACGTGAAATGCGATGGACTTCGCTGCGCTCTAGCCATCGCACTCAAGGGTTATATTCATCGGAACCGCATCATTGAGAAAGGAGATCTGTTTATGAATAAGGAGCTTACTTCGGTCATTCTGGAAAAAATCGAGGGCACCGGAGTGGCCAGGATTGTCTTCAACCGGGCGGCGAAGCGCAACGCGCTAAACGAACAGCTTGTCAGCGACATCGTGAGCGCCCTGGAGGCTATCCGCGCCGACCGGCAGATCAACGTTGTGGTGACAAAGGGCGCCGGGCCTACCTACTGTTCGGGCCTGGACCTTTACTATTTGCGCTCGCTCAACGAGGGGCCTCCGGAGGATTGGGACAAATTAAGTCCAACGGCGGCGCTGTTTGAGGCGATCAGGAACTTCCCCAAAGTAACCATTGCCCAGGTGCATGGTTACTGTCTTGGCGGAGGTCTGGCCCTTATGAATTCACATGACCTGGTGATCGCGGCTACGAATGCGCAGATCGGAATGCCGGAGATTCTGCGCGGCAGCTTCGGGCAAATGGCAACCAGCACTTTGTTCCACGCCGGTGTGCCGATGAAGAAAGCAGCTCTGATCCAACTGGGTGGGCAAAATATATCGGGCGCCGAGGCGGACCGCCTTGGCTTGGTCTCGATGGCGGTTGAAGAAGCGGAACTGGAAAAGGTTACGCTGAAACTGGCGGGGGAGATCGCGACGCGCCATCCCGCAGCTCTGGCGAACGCCAAGATCGCTGTGCAGATGGGGAGAGATCTCTCGCTTCCCGAGGCCATGAGGCTGGACCAACTCGTCGGCGCGAGACAACGGCTGATGGTCGACCCGCTCGGTCGCGTGGAGGAGTATCTGTCGTCACAAAAGGGCGGACCGAATACGGGCTATAAGCGGCCCGACACGAAGTGATTCCGAAACCCAAAGGCGATGGGTTTCGCTACGCTCTACCCATCCTACGAAATATACGAAATTCGACTTGAGAAATTGTAGGGTGGGTTGAGAAACGAAACCCACCGTTTGCTCCAATGGCTAATTATCGGCGCAACTTTGTTGCAGGTGGGAGCTTTTTCTTCACCGTAAATCTCGCAGATCGGCGTTCCCGTTTGCTCACCGATAAAATCGATCTGTTACGCGGTGCCATAAAAGATACCCGGGCGCGGCTTCCATTCATTCTCGACGCTATCGTGGTGTTGCCGGATCACCTACACGCAATATGGACTTTGCGTGACGAAGACGACGACTATGCAATCCGTTGGCGGACGATTAAGTCGGCGTTTTCGCGTGGCATCGAACCAACGGAGCGGCGCTCCACGAGCCGCATGGCGAAAGGCGAGCGGGGCATTTGGCAACGTCGCTATTGGGAACATACACTCAAGGATGAGCGAGATTTCGAGCGGCATTGTGATTACATTCATTTCAATCCAGTCAAACATGGGTATGTGGGAGCGGCGAAAGAGTGGGCATTTTCATCGTTCCATCAATTTGTTGAACGGGGCGTTTATCCTGTCGGTTGGGGTGAGCGTATCAATGACGACGAAAGTGATTTCGGCGAGCGATAAGAAAGAGCTAAGTGCGATGGGTTTCGCTTTGCTCTACCCATCCTACAAAATTCGGCTTGAGATATTGTAGGGTGGGTTGAGGGACGAAACCCACCGTCCTGGGTTGCGTATGCCTGAGCTTCCCGACGTTACCGTCTACATCGAAGCGCTTTCTGAGCGTGTTTTGGATCAGCCAATCCAAAAAATCCGCGTCGGCAGCCCATTTGTGGTGCGATCCTTTGAACCGCCCCTGGGCGAAGCCGAGGGTAAAAACGTTCTACGCCTGCGGCGCCACGGCAAGCGCGTCGTTTTCGAGCTGGAGGGCGATCTCTATCTTTTAGTTCACCTCATGATTGCCGGGCGGTTTCACTGGAAACCGAAAGGAGCAAAGATTGCGCGCCGGTATGGACTGGCGGCTTTCGATTTTGCCAACGGAACTTTGTTGCTGACCGAAGCCGGAACGAAAAAGCGCGCATCCATTTATCTGGTGCGTGGTGAGGCCGCGTTGCAGGCGCACGATCCCGGCGGTCTGGAAATTTTCAATGCCACTCTCGATCAATTCCGCGAGAGGCTGACGGGTGAAAATCACACGCTAAAGCGCTCGCTCACCGATCCGCATTTATTCAGCGGTATCGGCAACGCCTACTCGGACGAGATTCTTCATCGCGCGCGGCTCTCACCCATTCGACTCACGCGCCAAATGACCGATGCTGAAATCGAAGCCCTCTATCACGCGACGTGCGAGACCTTGAACGATTGGATCGAACGGTTGCGCCAGGAACGAGGAAGAGGATTTCCCGAGAAAGTCACCGCATTTCGACCCGGCATGGCTGTCCACGGCAAATACCGCAAGCCGTGTCCGGTCTGTGGCTCGCCGGTGCAGCGCATCGTTCATGCGGAGAACGAGACGAACTACTGCGCGACGTGCCAGACGGGTGGAAAACTCCTCGCTGATCGCTCTCTGTCGCGATTGCTTAAACAAGATTGGCCGCGAAGTTTGGAAGAGCTAGAAGAGATGAAAGAGCAGAGGCGGACATAACCGAAACTCAGCGACGAACACGGAATGAGCGGGTGCTGGTGGGTTTTGTTAACCGAGAGATCCGGTTAGTGAGCCACTTTTTGAAAGACGCTTGGCTCTCGTCGGATGGCCTACCGGCGAGTAGGCCTTCAACGCTAACGTCTTCATCAATGTCTTCCCAGTGTATTCCGTGCCCCCTTGCAATCAGTCGCCAGTTATTGCGCTCTTTTTGAGAGGCGTGGACCAAGCGAGGGAACCAAGCAAGTGGAACAGCAATCGTACGTCCATCGCTCAAATTGACACTTAGAGTGTCTTCCGTCACTGTGACTGTTTCCACATTGGGCACAACGATTTCAACCGCGGAAATACTCATTCCATGCCTCCATTAGACGGGAGTGATGGGCAGCGATAATCTTCTGCACCCGTCCGATCTCCGTCCGGGAAAAACCGCCGCTCTGTTGCAACCGAATTGGGTCAATCCAGAATTTTGCGATTCTAGGTCGTGAAAAAGAAAACAAGGTAGCAGACTACGCCTCCTGCCAGCACCAGTGAAGTAACTGCAACAGCAAGGTCCATCTTTCGCCGATTAGCCGACCCTTGGTCACGAAAAAGGGCAATGCCACCGATCGCGACGGGGAGAGTTGCACCTGCAAGCAACACCGGAAAAAACAAGACAATAAGAAGAGCTGCGTCCTCTGGGGCCCAGCTCCTGGATGTTAACGCTGCCGCTACGACAATAGCGAGAAGGACAATTCCCAGCGCAATGAGTTTTTTCGGCTTGTGCAACCTTTCCCCTCACTCCCCCAACTGGTGCCTCAGCGGGTCAAGGAGTCGTAGGGTGCGCTTGCGCACCGTCTCATTCCCCGAATTCTGCTTGTTGGTGTTTGTCACCGCTCGCCCAGTCCGCGTGATACATGCCGAGCCGAGCATATCGATGAAACGTCGAATATGGCCAGTCGATGACCCGTGAGACGTAAACATGCTTGACCGGATTGTAATGGATGTAATCAATGTGGCGCTCAAGGTCGGTATCATCGCGAATCACGTGCTCCCAAAAGCGGCGCTGCCAAATCGTTCCTTCACGCCGTCTTTGCCGGGAGCGGTTTATTGATACCGAACCGGTTCCGTCAGCGCGTTCCCGCGTCACGCGCTGCTTGATCAGCGACCAGCGCAGTGAAAAGTTTGCGTCACTCTCAGCCAAGCGCCAGATGGTATGGAGATGGTCCGGGAGCAGAATCCAGGCGATGCTTTCAAACGGGAACATAGCACGTACTTCGACAATCGCCTGACGTAGGGCGATACGGCAACGCTCTTCAGTCAAAATAGGCTGACGTTGGAAGGTCTTCACGGTGAAGAAATAGGTCCCGCCGGGGACGTAAGCACGCCGGTAGTCAGGCATGGGTTCATCGTCTATATCGCTCTTAATGAGGTTGCAAGTGATTCATTGGTTCCGAGTGGTGGATGGTCGGCGGTGCGCAAGCGCACCATACGGACTACGGAAGTTTATCGAAGGATGAAAGGTACTTTGCCAGCAGCCTACAATTCCGTAGGGTGCGCTTGCGCACCGTTTATACTTCGTGCGGTGCTTATCATATCATAGTGATATACTCAGGCTGCGCCTTCACGCGTTCGACCCAAGCGCGGATCTTCGGAAAGTCGTCCAGTGGAAAACCGCCTTCGTGGGAAACCTGTGTGTAAGCGAAGAGCGCGATGTCGGCAATCGTGAAGTCACCGACAAAAAAGTCGTTCTTAGATAAATGTTCTTCCATCACCTTTAGCGCCGCCCAGCCACCGTCGCGGCGAACCGCGAGTGCGGGCGCCCGTTCCGGTGTGTTGGGCCTGTGTTGCAGCAGGAAGCGCGAGGTTGCGATATACGGCTCGTGGCTGTATTGCTCGAAAAACATCCACTGGAATACCAGGGCCCAGCGTTGGCGATCGGCGGGCAAAAATTTCGTGCCGCGCGCAAGATAGGCAAGGATCGCGTTGGATTCAGCCAGCACGAAGCCGTTATCGTCGAGCACCGGCGTGCGGCCATTGGGGTTGATTTTCAGGAACTCTTTCGTGCGGCTCTCGCCCCTGAGAATATCAATCGGGACGATGGTGCACGGAATGGCTAGCTGGTTCAGGAGCAAGCGTACTTTGTAGCAGTTACCGGAAATGGCCGAATCGTAAAGTTTCATATCTAAAATAGTTGTTCCAATCGTTCCAAACGTTCAAGTCGTTCCACACGTTTCGGAAGGTCGGTGCAATTGCACGGCTCGAAACGATTTGAACGGCTGGAACGTTTTGAACCTTTTGAACGTCTCTCGCTCCGCGCTCACACCTGGCTCTCTA
>JBGPIK010000203.1:0-11564 GCA_041484845.1 Binatia bacterium
ATCGGCCGTCTCCGTCGTATAAATCCGCGTTGTCTCTGGGATCTGCTCCTCATCCGGCCCTCCGTTCAACGATTCAAGAAGCACACGCCCCTCGATGTTCTTGGTGTCGCCGACTCCTTTGAGGGCGAGGAGCGTAGGGGTGACGTCCACGTTGCTCGCTGGAATGCGCACCGAGGCGCCGCGCTTGAAATCAACACCCCAGACAATGAAGGTATTGTGAACATCCCAAGGACTCATGCTGCCATGATTACTTATGGAGCCTTTCATCGGACCTGTCGCTCGGGCCGTGTTATAGTCGGTACCCGCGAAGCCAAACGCGTTTTTGGACGAGCTCCAAGGAAAAGTGAGGACGATGTCGGGGCCGCGCTCGCGATTGAACATATGGATCAACTCCAGCGAAAAGGTGCCCTCTAACGAGCCCAACGCGCTGCCGTCACCAGACTGATTATTTCCCGCCGTAAAGACGGCTCCGACCCATTCCTGAGATAGGAGGAATTTGACGATTCGCTTAATTCGTTCCGAATTGTGCTGCTTGACGTGCAGCAGCACGGCCCCGCCGCTGCTCGCGCTGACGACGTCATCAGAGTCCGTGCCCGCTTTGAGCCCGACCTTGATGAGTTCGAGATCGACGTTGACACCAAAGACGGAAAGGCCAAAGCCGTGATCCGAAATGAGGAAAATATTGGTCTGGTCGATAAGCCCTAGAGCTTCGAGCTTTTTAAGGATCAGGCCGATGTTTCTGTCATCGTTCTGTAATGTTTCCCGCGCCTCGGGCGATCCAACGCCCAGCACATGCTGAGTATGATCAGGTTCCGACATCCAGGCCAGCACCACGTCGGGCTTTAGTTCGGGAATCACGTACTCTCTCAATACCTCCATCGTCCAGTCAACCGAAGCTTTCTCGGAACCGGATCGACTTGTTCTGGGCGGGGCAGGGCCGAAGCGAGAGAAAATCTCAGTGTTCGCTTTAGGCGGGTAAGCGACGAGCTTTCCCGCCTCAATATAGCCATTAACAAGGATGCCAACGCCCTGCGGGGCGCGCGGATTGAGCAGCAGCGCTTGGCCATTAGGCGCTGAGCTGATCGCCGCAAGCTTCATCCTCCGTGCTTCGAGCAATTCACCGAGACTCTTGACCAAAACCATCTTGCCGCCGGTTACTTCGTCGAGCTTGCGGAGGTTTGCGTAAACATCAGTCGAAAACGACCGCGTTGGATTGACCTCGCTTACGTACATGGCGTTGCCGAGGATCCCGTTCGTGCCAGGATAGGTGCCGGTTGAAATCGCCGCCGTGTTAACGCGCGTCACCGTCGGAAATACGGAATGTCCATTAACATAGTTAACACCTTGCTGCCGCAGCTTATAAATGTTCGGCGTGTCCTCAGGATTGATCGAGTCGGGACGGAGCCCGTCGAGAACAAACACCAGATTCAGCCGGGCCTTGCCGGGAAGGGGCTCTGCCGCAACTGACTGGAGCACGGTTAAACATAGCGCGGTGAGAATAATCGCAAGTGCTACCAATCGTCTATGGGCATTCATAAGACCTCTTGTCGCTTGTTCTTCTTTGTAGGGCTGCAAAGCCAAACACCGCCGGCTGGCGAGAATCAGTCCAGCATAAAAATAAACGGGAACCGAAAATATGACTGGGTCGGAACCAACCGAGTTCAGCTGCGCGTAAAATATGGCAGGCCGGAGAATGCGGGTCAAGGGAAAACCCGGGCGCCTTGTATGCGTCCGGGACGTGCGGTATTCGTGGCGCATCGGCTCGCTACGTAGAGATAAATTCTCGGAGTTCCAAGCATAAGAATCTAACCGGGGGCATCCATGAACGCCGGTCTGAAAACACACTGTTGCGGCACGATCCTACTGTCGCTAATGCTGTTTTTGCCTCCCGCTGTCCTTTCTCAGGGAAGAAGCCTCAAAAAGATTTATGTCGGCGTCCCCTCCGTAAGCATGGGCAATATCATCATCTTCTTCGCAAAAGAAGCCAAACTCTTTGAGAAGCACGGCCTGGACGCCGAAGTCGCGCTCACGCAAGGCTCTGGTCTCGCCTCCAAGGCTCTTATCACAGGCAACATTCAGATCTCTCCTATCGCTCCCCCCATGGTGATGAACGCCGTGCTCGCCGGTTCGGACCTGGTCATTCTGGGCCATACGATACCGGGTGTGGCTCAATTTCTCATGGTGCGACTCGATATCAAGAAGACAGAAGCTCTCAAAGGCAAAACTGTCGGGGTAACAACATTCGGATCCTTCGGGGATTTCTTAGTCCGCCACTTGGCCAAGATCAAAGGACTGATTCCGGACAAAGGTTTTGCGCTGCTGCAAACCGGCGGCGACGTTGAACGGTTGATCGCTCTCAAGCAGGGTAGAATCCAGGCGTCGAACCTTTCTCATCCGGGGTATATTTTAGCCCAGCGAGCGGGCTTCACGGTGTTTTGGGATTTCTTTAAAGAGGTAGACTATCCCTCTAAACCTGAGCGAAGATACGCTAGCGCGGGAATCCTGGGAGTTCTTCGCTAAATATCGCTTGGCCGCCCCTTACCCGAATATCAAAGGCATGAAGACGAGCTACGAATATGTGCGTTTGACGCGGCCCGATGTGCACAAGCACAAGCCCGAAGAATTCATCGACGCAAGCTTTGTCGAAGAGCTGGACAAAAGCAGTTTCATCAAAAAGCTTTATCAGAACTAGCTCAAGCAAAGAACGTCGAGAGCCTTCATCATGACACAGAGCGGCGTCGCTATCTTATTCTACCTAGTCAACACCCCCCTAACTCCTCGCCTCTGAGGAGGACTGTCTACGACAGCGTACGATGGGGAAATTCCAACGAAGAAGAATGATGATCCGTCCTTAAATGGGTATTTTCCGCTTCGAGTTCCTGCACCCGCTGTTCGAGATCGGCCTCCGTTCGTGTCACTCTTCTCACCGCGTGATCTTTTCCGTAGATGGTTACCCGCGAGGAAACGGCTCTGGCCAAATACAAAATCCAGGAAACGAAGACGCCGATAAACAGCGACCATACAATGACCAGGTACAGTGGGATGTCTGCGAAAGCATATTCACCGAATCGAACCGTCACGGGAGTCGTATTTTGTGTGGCAAAGTAGCCGATCGCAATTCCGAAAATCACCCCAAAAAGTAAAACCAACATAAAGATTCCTCCCTTCTATCACAGAGCCGCTTAAACTTCCTTCGTTATCTTGGCAGTTGTCGGTTCATGGCGTCGCGCCCGCGCGATATTGCGCGCTTGCTCGATTGTCGGGAACGGTCTTTGCTCCGTCCATTTTGTAAAAGTCTTTGGGGACCACTGCGTACGGATCCTTCTTCTGCACTCCGGCGATCAATGCACCGCAGTCCACGTCCTGTCCCAACCCGAGGTCCCTGGGTTGGATGGGACTGAGAACAAGCATCACGAGCACGTTGAAGATCTTGGCAACCAGCGATTCAGTCCCAATCTTGATCGGATCCGGAAAGGCCGAGACGTTCTTGAGACTTCCGTTCACACGAATAAACGAACGAAGACTGAACGGGCTGAAATCTTTCGGGACCGGTGTCAAAACAATGTCGAGCTTTTCGTTCCGGAGATCGATCTTTCCATCGCCGGAAATGACCGAATTGGCCGTATCGAAAATGAGGGTTTGAACGTCCATCTGTCCATCCTTTCCCTGGAGATCTAACAAGGCACAGCGGATGGGGATGGGCTTGTCACCCCGAACGACCACGCCCACCGCACGAGCGACGTTGAGTCCGGCCAGCCGAACGAGGAGATCGCTGATCTCCCCGCCTGACATCACCAGGAAGGTGTTACCGGAGGCGGTCGCCATCAATTCGCGAAAGGATTCGCCGGTCCCCGCAAGAGTGATTCGTCCGCCGATAGGGCCGACGGTTTTTTCAGCGAACGAGCTCTTCGGGATTAATCGTTTCAGGTCCAACTGGCGGAGCCGAGCATCGATCTTGACTTTCGAAGGCCGCTTCGATCCATCGAATGTGCTGTAGATTTCGATTCAACCATTGGCAACTCCGAAAACCGTTGGCTCGAACTTCAAAACTCCATCGTTCAAGCTCAATTTCGCGTTGAGGTCGTCGATGGGGAGATTGGGCGCGAGAATTTGCTTGGCGCGCAACCGAACATCCGCGTCCATAGCTCGCAAACGCTCCAGGTCGTAGCGTTGATCTGGAAATATTCGGTCGCTTTCCTTTTCAGCGGCGGCGGGCTTTGGTTGCTCCTCGGAAGCTTTCTCGCTTTCCTTTGTTCCTGGCTTCCCGCCGATGAATCCGGCCAAATCCTTAAAATCGAGGAGGTTGGAGACAAGATCGGCCTTCATCACGTGGCGCTTCGGTGCTGTGTCGACTCGGATGTTGCCAGATAGATCGCTATTGCCCACCTTCCCGGAAAAATTTGAAAATGACCAAATATTCGCTTTGTGGTTTAAGTGGCCTTTAAGCCTGTAAGGAGGCGTCGATGGAAACACGAGGCGAATGAGAGGGAAGAGATTCGCCATATCGTCTCCTTGACTATCAAGCGTGACGTCTTCCCCTTTCATCGCCATGGGCTCAGTCAGTCTGCCATTGATTTTTGCTTTGACTTTTCCAACGCCGAGGTTGATCTGCAGAGGGTATGGCTCCTTCGAACTCCTCAGGTTTTGGTAAGAACCTCCGTCCAAAGATCAAGTCAGCGGCAATTTCTGATAGGTGCCTTCCGCCTTGAGCTTGACCGGCTCCTCCAGAAATCCTGCACCTTCCGCCTCAGCGAGCTTCAATTCTAGCTGGGTATTGGTTTCCTGATTGGTAAACAGTAATGAACCGTCTTTTATGATGAGTTTTTCGATGATAGGAAATTCGGTGCGCTTCTCTGGTACCACGGGCTCGGTCACTGCAGGAGCTGTGCGAAACTCCCAATTTGTCGCGCCGTCGGAATTTTTTTCCAGAATCACCTTGGCTTGTGAAATAGTTACGGCGGGAAGCACCACATGGAAGTTCCTGAGGAGCTGCCAGAGATCTATCTGGACGTCGACGAGTCCGATTTCAGCCATCTGTGGCCGTTTGCTCCACCGAGCGTTCTCGAATTGTATCTGGCTCGCGCGCACTCTAGAGATCCAGCCGAGATCCACTTTGAGATCCCCATTGATGCTAAGTTGCCGTCCCGTGGCCTTGCTGACTCCTGCCGATATGTAATGCTTCGCCTTGTTCACATCCAGAGTCGCAATGAAAACCACCGCCGCGATGACGACAATGCCAAAAATAGAAACCACCCAAATCAAAGCGTGATGCTTTCGCTTGGTCATAACGCGCCGCCGTTTTCGTGAGCCCTCTTATACATAAATGGTTGCGCAAAAGGCGTACCACCAGATATCGGCAGGGAAAATCGAGGAAATCGGCGGTTTTGTCCCAAGCTTCATCAAGCTTTTGAATAATTTCGCCTGTGATTCTAGTATGCTGTGAATTTGGAATATCTCGGTGCTGTAGGGGATTGTAAGAAATGTCGGAAATTACCTACAGGGAAAAAATCGACTTTATATTTAAATTTTACGGTGCCTAGCCCAGGAACCTTGTGCGTATTTAGTCCCCTTTTTAGCCCTCGGCTGCTCTCACTTTAAATTGATTTGTTCGCCTGCAGGTCCCAACCCGCGTTGATCGGCACATCAAGTGAACCGTCGGGTTTCGTCAATCTGTATTCCACTTCGATTTTCGCGAAGCGCACTCTTACCTGATCCATCGGCGGCTCGTCGGAGGGCACATTGCTAGCGGTCTGATATGACGCCACGGTGACGTCAGTTAATGTCCATTTGAGAAATTCGAGCACCCCGCCGCCAGGGCGACGTACGGTGCCGGGATCGTCGAAAGCAACGATCTTTCCCGGAAGGTCTAGATGGCAACGGCGAACCGGCCCCTTGCATCTATGAAGGTGAAATATTTCCTTCACCAGGCTCGTAGCCCGGCGGACGAGAGGTTGGCGTGACGGACCAAATCCGCCAGGGGCGGCCCATAGGAAATCAAGATCAAAACGACCGTCGCCACGAGCCAAGGTTTCCACGTATCCAACCATTGCGGAGTTTCTTGGAGATCGCGTACGGCCTCCGCCACCGGCATGTCCACGGGGTGCGTCAACTTGGGCGACGCGAACACGGTACCCAGGATGACAATGAAATAAAGCGCGAGACTGACCCACACTAAGACGCCCCCGAGAGCCGCCAGGATCAACCAAGGGTTCCACGCGGAAGAGAGATAAGGAGCGGCGCCGAGCATAGTGCGGCGCGGAACGCCGAAACGAAGCCCCAGGAGATGATGACTGCCGGAGAAAAGCAGCATTCCGATAATCCATAGCCAAACTTGCGCCTGAGCCGTGCGCGCGCTCCACAGCTCTCTTCCGGCAAGTTTCGGAATGAGCCAGTAAGTGATTCCGATAAAACTCAACGTGACCGTCGTGGCGAGAGTGAGGTGAAAGTGACCGACAATCCATAAAGTGTCGTGCACCACGAGGTCTACATTGTAAGAGGCGTTGATGATACCGCCGATGCCGCCGAAGGCAAACGTCACTATTGCCAATGCCTGCGCGGAGAAGGAGGGATCTTTCCATGGTAGTTTCCAGATCCAGCCGAAGAGCCCGGTTCCTCCGCGGGCGCGGCCACCCAGCTCCAGCGATGCGATCACGGTAAAGGCCGTAAGCAGGCTGGGAAACGTGACGCCATAGGTCAAGAGCATCTGGAAAGCCTTCCACTTCGGCGCTATTCCCGGGTCGGCAAACTGATGGTGCAGGCCCACCGGAATCGAGAGCACGAGAAAAAGCCAGAAGGCCAGACGTGACAGGGGGTCGCTGAAAACTTTGCCTCCCGCCTGTTTCGGCAGCATGCCGTACCAGGAAACGTAGGCAGGCAGGAGCCAGAAGTAAACGATCGGATGGCCCGTGAACCAGAAGAGCGTTCTGGCAAGCAACGGATCGGTTCCTTGGACGAGATCTAAAGACCAAGGAATGAGAAGGATCAACATCTCGGCCGCGATTCCCAAAGAAGCGATCTGCCACATCACCATCGTCAGCACCGAGCCGAACGCGATGAAGGGAGTGCGCGCGCCCGGATGTGTCGCGCGCCACGCGGCGAGAGTAAAGTAAAGGCCAACCCCCTCGATCCAGGAACCGACGACGATCAACGTCAAGCCGATGTAGAAAAGTGAGCTCGCCTTGAGCGGCGGGTAAAAAGTGTAGAGCACGGTGGCGTTGTCCAAGAGGAGCGGCGCCGCCGCCAGCGCCAGCCCCGCGACCATCAGCGCGAGCCCCGAAATATTGACCCAGGGAAAGCGAAGCTTCGTTTCCAAGCTTTGCACCGTGGTGAAAGTAAGAAAACCGGTAATAAAAAAAGTGGTGTAGACGAGGGCGTTAAGAACGCCATGAAGAGTCAGTCCCTGATAATAGCTCTTGATGCCCGGCGCGAGCTTGCCGTAGAGGTCGACCCCGGTGTGTTCCAACACTTGAAGCGGCCCGAACCAGCTGCCGAGAAAAAGCGCGCCCAGGGCGATCCCGATATGCCAGGCTGTGAGTCTCTCCTCCAGGCGAAAGAGCTTCTCGGGCATGGTCCCTCTCTTTAGGAGCGCCGCTCCACGATCACTTTTCCGAACATGGTGTGATGCGCCAAGCCACAGTACTCGTGACACCAGAAACGGTATTCGCCGGGCTCGTTGAAGCGGGCCGTGGTCTTGGTTACCTGACCTGGAAAAACCATGACGTTGACGTTGGTGCGCTCGATCAACAAGCCGTGCAGCAGATCGGCGCTGGTGACGAAGAAGGTCACCGTCGAGCCGGCCGGGATTTTGATCTCATTGGGCGCGAAAGACCAAATCTGAGCCCGCATGTATACGTCGTAGCGGCCGGGCCCGCGCTGTACCACGGCAGGGGCGGCACGATCCATGCCCGGCGGACCCGGCTCATCGCCGGGCAAGCTGAAGCCGTGGAAGGCGCTGGCCGCGACGGCGAGCAAAAACAGAACGAGAATAACCCCGCTCGCCACCATCCACCACTTTTCATAGGGATGGACTCTAAAACCATTCATTGCGTCGCGCCCCTAAGCAACAGCGTAAGGTAAACGGTACCCCATAAAACCACGATGGCTAGGGCGAAGATGACAAGAACCGCGAGAGTGCCCTTCGGTTTAGGAAGCGGATCTTCCATATTGAGACTGCTGCCCTCAAAAGAAGCACAAACGATCCGCTGATGCGCGCGCGTCGCAACTATCAAGTCCGGATGAGTGCGCTCTGAGCCCCGCCAAAATAAGCCGAACTTGTGACGAGGTCAAGAAAAATAGCAGGTGGCAACCAAAAGGGCGGCGGAATAGCCGACGATGAACCGAATGGTTTTCCCTTGAAAGTACTGGCTCTGCGCGCCGGCATCGATGGACCAGAATAATAGAACGAATATGCCGATGATAAATTTTCTTATCTTCATAACAGCCTCCCACGGCCAAATTCGCTGTTACTGCCGAACCCTTGAGGCGATCTTCACCGCACCGGCGAGCATACGGTAGAGGCGCCCTTCCGGACGGTGCCCCTCTCCCACACGGCCCGTTTACCATGTTTTTGAAACTGCGAAAACATGAAAGCGTCCTAAGACGATTCCGATATCCGAGTAATTCCACTTAGTCACAAGGCCTCGCTATTCCGTTCCCGTTAACTATTCCAAAAATAAATTTCTTTCTACTACGGTCTATCTAGTTAACAGCATCCGTTACTGAGATCACAAAGACGCGGCGACTACGATGGTTTTACACGCACGTGCTGAACCGTGGGCTAGCACGATAGTTCTTGACACAAGTTGCTCAAGCGAAGGATATTATGTCCGATTTTGCTTCAATCGGATAAAAGAGCTGTCTGTGACAGGCTGCCGGCAATGCCGCCCCATACGATGCGACTAAGAGGATAGAAAATGCAGATTCGTTCCTTCGTGTTCGCGCTATGCTTTCTCATGACGATGGTCGGTTCGGTAGAAGGTCAACAAACGCAAAAGGTGATAGTGACCACTCCCAGCGCGAGCTTTAACCAATTTCCGGTCTATGTCGCCCTTGAAAAAGGATTTTATCGACAGGAAAACCTCGATGTACTGATAGTCGTGATGGAGGGAACTATAGCGCCCCGAGCCTTGATAGCGGGAGATGTCGATTACTTGCTCGCCTTTGCTGCAGGAGCGTCCGCTATTCTCAATGGCGCTCCACTCAAGGGAATCATGGGAATTACAAAAAAGGCGACCGCTAGCTTTGTAACTCGGCCGAGTATTACCTCCGGACCCGAACTTAAGGGAAAGATTATCGGCACGAGCGGCGTCGGGGGTGAAGTCTATTATTTCGTTTTAGAAGTCTTACAGCGCTACGGTCTCGACCCCCAAGCGAGATGTGTCTGTTCTCAATGTAGGCAATTCTGCCTTACGACTCGCTGCGCTGCGATACGGAAAAATCGACGCTGCCGTCCTCAATTCCAGTCAGGTCCACAGGGCGGTGGAGGCTGGATTCAAAAGACTCATCTCCGCTGCCGATCTGAGTGACTTTCCGTCCAATGGCGTTATCGCTTCCACTAAGAAGCTAGCGAACGAACCCGATCAGGTAAGACGATTTCTAAAGACAACCCTCAAGGGAATCTCTTATTTTAAGAATAACCACGATGAAATGGTTGCCTTCCTAGCTAAGAAGCTTTCCCTTGATTCAAAGGACGCCGAGGAGCACTTTCAAATGGGTCTCAAGGTCTTCAGTGATGACGGGAAATTCTCCGACGCGAGTCTCGCGAAATTGGTACTCCAGAGAGGTACGAAATCCCCGGAGCGGAACCTGAGCGATCTCGTAGATTGGTCCTTTCTGCCTCGCTGACAGCGTTCGTTCTATTGCTTAACCGACCCGCTGCGGTCTCCGGACTCGCAGGGAACCCACGTTATTGTCGTAAGCAGAAGGCGCGCTCGTTTACCATCTTTTCGGAATTTCCGAAAATATGGAGAGCGCCCCAAACTATTCGCTGCAGGGGAAGTTTAGCTTTGGAATAGTCAAAGGCGCGGAATGCATTAGGGTCACATCTCAACTTAAATACTTTGCCTGGCATGCAGAACCTGAAAAATTTCCGTATCCTCGACGGCGTCTCGATGTTTTCCCGTATCGCAAACACTTGCCAAATACCAAAGTCCAGATTTGACATAAGCTTGGCCTCTAATTGGTTGAGAAACTCTCAGTGCTACGGCAGGTGAAAATTTTTTTCTGAGCCGCGCTATTGTGGAAGTTGGGCTAGCAACCCCATCTGGTCTAAAATCCCGACCGGGACTGGACAGTGCCAGCGCCGGTCCGAATAGGATTCCCCCGCGATAAAGCCAGGTTTCAGCTGACAAATTGCCTCGTCGGCAGCCCGCCGCTCATTCCTCTTCGAAAAAACACGGAGGAAAACAAGTTTTGACGCATAGGGAATAAACAGCTCGCGTAAGTGTTTACGTTATAAATCACGTACAAAACTGATCGCAGACGCCCAGTACCTAATTGATCACTGTCCGTGAGCGGAGCCAGATTGGAAAAAGGTACCGAGTTGGAAAATCTACCGCGAGTGTTTTCTTGCCGATTTTGAATTTGGGACTGAAGCCCTCGGTTAGCGCACATTGCGTGGGATGAACAGGTAGAATACAGACAGGCACCGAGAGAAAAGGGGACACATTATGAGAAAGTCCGGTATGGGCGGCTAACCCTTCACCGTGCGGAACTTTCATCCGCAAACAACCCGCCGGTTTATCCCGGCACACAAGGAGACTGACCATGAACAAGCCGTTGCCAATCTTAGGTACGGCGTTGGCGATCTGTTTAATCGGCTTGCCTACTACTAACTTCCAACTGGACGGCGCTTAGCTTTATGTCGTTTGCGACGGCATGACGATTTTTTAGTGAGGACCCGTGCAATCGGGATATTTGATGTCGTGTTCAAGAAAGGACAAGGCCATGAAACGACTCACTCTGTTTGTTGCTTTTGTTGTGTTATTCCATTTGCTGGGCTACGCGTCCGCCCAGCAATCAGTCGAACGGAAGGGCGTAGCATCGGCAGTAAAGCTCACGGGGGAGGATTTCGGCTTTCTGCGCGACCTCAACGGCAAGTATAAGCTGGTCGTTACCGAGTCAACCTACGAACCGGGCGGATACACAGGCGAGCACAACCACGTTGGGCCTGGGATTCGATATGTGGCCTCCGGCGAGATCACCTTCGTCGAGCAGGGTAAGTCAAGGGTCTATAAGGCGGGGGACTATTTTTACGAAGGCGGTGCCACCGTCAATAGCACCTTCAACAAAGGTAGTTCGCCTGCCGTCGTTCTCATCTTTGAAATACTAGAGCGTGGAGCCACTGGCGGCGCATACCGATCCATTGCATGTGAGCGCGAAACATCAATCGCTGCATCACTTGGTGGCGCAGTCGGAGTGGTCGGACAAAGCGGTTCTTAAGTGTGTGCGCGATTGGGTGGTGCCCAAGCTTGGAGCGAAGAGTAGTTTTTATTGGATCGTGGACGACACCGGATTGCCGAAAAAAGGAGTCCATTCGGTGGGAGTAGCACGCCAGTATTGCGGGC
>JBGPIK010000204.1:0-11533 GCA_041484845.1 Binatia bacterium
CTACCTTGGCCTTGAACGCGCTGTCGTGATTCCTTCGTAGGTTTCTCATTTCCCCTGCCTCTCCTGTCCTTTCCTCATACCCGAAACCTACCTTAAACAACTGTCCTAATTTTGGGGAGACTATACCCTCACCGCTAGGACAAAACCCTGCGATATGATTGACAGGCGCTCCGCACTTTGTTATCCGAGCAGCAGGCTCGCACTTCCACTGTCCTTCAACGTACAAATTAGCAATTTGCGGAAAAGCCCTTGCCAGCGGCTCAACGGGATCTCAAAGGCAAGGCGCGTAGAGGAAATGGAGTGTTGGAGTATAGGAGTATTGGGTTTAAATACATCACTCCATTACTCCACCACTCCAATACTTTGTAGCGAACACGAGGCGCAACGAAGCCTATAAGGCTTTTTTAGCGGCCGGTTAGGAGATCCGATGAATCGACATTGGTGCCAGTGTCTCATCGTCCTTTGTTGTCTCGCCCTTACACCCTTTCCGAGTTACAGCCAGACTCGGCCCAAGGTCGTCATCGGTTATGCTTCGATGAGCTCGGTGGCGACGACGCTGTGGGTGACTCAGGAAAAGGGATTTTTTGCCAAGAACGGCATCGACGTTCAAACCATTTTTATTCCGGGTTCGCCGACATTGATCGCCACGTTGAGTAGCGGCGATGTCCAGTTCGGTTACACCGGTGGAACCGCGACTCTGGGTTCTGCCGTTGGCGGACTCGACGTTAAGATCATCGCCTCTTTTGCCAACCGCGTGCAGGCCGATCTGGTGGTACGGCCCGACATCAAAACGCCCGCGGATCTTAAAGGCAAACGCATTGGCGTGACCAGCATCGGCGGCAGCGGCTGGATGTCGGTTATGCTGGGTCTGGAACAATTAGGACTGAATCCAGAGCGCGACCAGATTTCCCTCAGCGCCTTCGGCGATCAACGCGTTATCAGCCAGGCTGTGGAGCAAGGGACAATCAACGGCGCCGCCATCGCAGGCGTGTTTAGTCGTCGCCTCAAACGTTCGGGCTACAATATTCTCGGTGAACTCGAGAAAATTCCCCTGGTCGGCACGAGCATCGTCGTTAAGACGGACTATTTGAATGCGCAAACCGCAACGGTGCGAAATACTCTCAAGGCGCTTATCGAAGGGCATGCTTATGTTCTGAATCCCGCCAACCGGGCAGCCGTACTTGAAATAATGACGAAGCGGCTGGGACTCACCGATGCCACCATGGCGAGTGACGGCCTCGACGATTACGTTAAGCGGGTTGACCGAAAGCCTTATGTCTCTATTGAAGGACTACGCAACATCCAGCGCTTCATGAAACTTAGAAACCCAAAGATCGGCGAAGTAAAGTTGGAACGGTTGATCGACGACAGCCTATTACGGGAGTTGGACAAAAGCGGCTTTATCGATCAGGCGTACGCGGCGAAACCGGTGCCGCGCTAAGAGACGGGGTGGCAATGCCTCCTTCGCTCTTCGACGAGTTCAGGGCGAGCGGGTGAGTCATTAACTTTTCGTTAAGCCCCGTCCGTTCGTAGTGAGCTTGTCGAACCATGAACGGACTTTTGACAGAGTCTTTTTGCGCGAAACCAGGGAATGACTAAAGGGAGGAATTGACTATGGCCATTGACGGAATGAAGGTTATCGATCTGGACAGCCATTTGGTCGGCGACCTTGAGAGCTGGGATCAAACGATCGAAGACCAGTGGCGGCCTTACTTGCCGAAAAAACTGCCGACCAAGGCCAACGAGCGCCGCCGTACTTTGATCGGTAATCGCATCATGATCGGCTCCGAGCTCGGCCGTCACAAGGCGGAAAAACAAGAGTGGGTCAAGGACGACGATCTCACGCCGCAGGGGCGCGTGCGCAACATGAACCTGGATGGCATTGACGTTGCCGTGCTGTCGCCCAATTCACCGGCGCTGGATATTCTCTGGTTCGTCGACGATCCGGAGCTTGCCGCCGCCTACGCGCGGGCACAGAACAACACCATGAACGCTTACGCGGCGCAGCAGCCGGGACGGCTCATGTGGGCGGGAGTCATTCCGCTGCAAGATCCCAAAGAGGCCATCAAGGAACTGCATCGCTCGGGCGAATTGGGTAGCAAGGCGCTCAATGTAAAAGCCACGCCGATCCCGGGAAAAGAATGGTCGGATCCCTATTTCGATCCGATCTTCCAAGAGATCGAAAAGCTTGGGATGCCGATCATTTTTCACGACACCAAGACCGGTTCCATGGGACACGAGCGTTTCGCCGACAATTTTTTCTTTTCTCACATGGTCGGGAGAACCATTGAAACCATGGTTTGCCTCATGGTTTATCTCTGCGGCGGCATCCTGGAAAAATTTCCCGATCTGAAAATCATCTGCCTGGAAACCGGCGCTTCGCAAATGCCATGGTGGTTGTCGCGCATGGATGAGCACTTCGAAAAACTGCCGCATCTGGTTCCGTGGCAAAAAAGAAAACCGACCGAGATTTTCAATCAAAGCGTCTACGTCGGTTGCGAGCCGTTTGAAGACGGTCTCTTTGAATGGGCGGTGGAATATCTCGGTGGCGACCGTTTGGTGCTGGCCACCGATTCGCCCCACTGGGACTCTTCGCAACCGGGACGGGTAACGGGGCCGGTGGCGGCGAGCACGAAAATCTCCAAGGAGAACAAGCGCAAGGTCCTGGGCGAAAACGCCATTAAGCTGCTTGGTCTGGGATTTTAAGATTGCTCGTGACGCGGCAGTTGCGGTTGGCGGTTGTTCTAGCGGGTTGCTGAAAGACACTGTTTCCAGGCTGCTCAAAAAGATCTCAGAGGCGAGGCGCGCGAAAAATCGATCCTTCGACTCCGCTCAGGCTCCCACAGCCATTCGCTGTAGGATGGGTTGAGCGAAGCGATACCCGTCGGTCTTTTACGTTGGTGCGAGGCGATTTCGTGCACCCTTCGACAATGCTCAGGGCAATCGGCCTATGAGTCTTTTTCAGAAGCCTGCCACTGAATTGCTGAAGAAAGGGGTGAATCATGGGACGATACGTGACGGTATTTTTCGTATTGCTGGTACTTTGGATGCCGGCCAATAGGGTACAAGCAGCCTCGGCGCCCGCCAAATATGTCATTGCCCACGCTGCAGTTAACGCGAGAGTCCTGCCCCTCTGGGTTGCTAAAGAGCAAGGCTTCTTCTCCAAGTACGGCGTGCCGACGGATATGATTTTTATCCGGCAGGCGCCGACCTTAGTTGCGGCGTTGACGTCCGGAGACATCCAGATCGGCTACACCGGCGGGACCGCCGTATTGGGAGCGGCGGCGGGCGGATCAGATCTGAAAATTCTGGCGGCTTTTACTAACCGAGTTACGTATGATGTTGTCACAAAGCGTGGCATTAAAACCCCCGAGGACTTGAGAGGAAAAATATTCGGCGTCCAGAGCATAGGCGGAACCGTTTGGATGGGAGCGATTCTCGCTTTGGAACACTTTGGGTTGGATCCAAACCGCGATCAGATCAGTTTGATTGCGGCCGGTGACCAATCGGTTCTCGCTCAGGCGCTCGTAACCGGAACCATCGATGCAACGGTGCTTGACGGTGTTATGAGCCGAACTCTGCGGGACAACGGCTATACTGTTTTGGCGGAGTTAAGCAAAGAAAACATTCCCATATCGAGTGTCGGAATTGTTGCCAAAGGCAGTTTCATCCAAAGCAATCCTCAAGCCATCGAAAATATACTGAAGGCGCTTTTGGAAAGCGAGGCCTTTATCTTCGGCCCGTCCAATAAACCAAAGGCATTGGCAATTCTCAAGCGGTATCTCAGAATCAATGACGAAGAGGCTGAGGATGGCTATAAAGATGTCATCAACGGCTTGGACCGAAAACCGCACGCGATTTTGGCCGGTTTGAAAAATGTTCAGCGTCTCATGAAATTGCGTAATCCTAATGTCGGGAAGGTGAAGCCCGAGGAATTGATCGATGACCGGTTTATGAAAAAATTAGATCAAAGCGGGTTTATCGACGAGCTGTACGCCAAGTACGGCGTCAAATGACGAACCACCGCATTCGTCGCGATGGTTCGTCATCCTGAGCCGTGGCGAAGGATCTAATTCTTTTCCGGGAGGATACGAAATGTATATTGACGGCGATACCCATTATTGGCCGCTGCGATTTATCGACAAGGTGTCTCACCCTGGAAAGGGTCACATCGAAGTTAACAAAGACGACGGAAAATATGTGCGCTATGGCGAGGTCGTCCCGGGATCAATGGCGACTTATTACCGCGACGGAAAAAAGATTCATTCCTTCAAGGAAGGGCGCTGGAGTTTGTCGCTGCGCGCCGAATATATGAAAAAGGACGGCTTTGATGTCCAGGTTCTGATTCCGGACAATCGGCCTCTCATCTATGAGATCGATGCCGAGTTGGGCCGGCAATTGGCGCGCGCTTATAACGACACGGCGGCCGAGGATATACGGGGCGACAATCGATTTATCGGCGTTGCGTGGATTTATCTTCCCGACATCAAAGAATCCATCCACGAGTTGCGCCGGGCGGTTAGAGATCTGGGCCTTAAAGCAGTAAAGCTCAACGGCGGGTGGGGTAATGGCGATCTGGATAATGAAGTTCTCTGGCCGCTCTACGAGGAGATCGCCGCTCTCGATATTCCCATTCTGGTCCACCCCGCCGCGCGTGTTTTTGAAGCGCAGCATAGCCATCCGTGGCTGGTCGGCAGCGAACGCTTTCAAGGGTTCCAGCATTTCCCGACCGCACTGGGCTTTCCGCTGACTTATATGGTTAGCGCTGCGCGATTGATTTTTAGCGGTGTATTGGACCGTTTTCCGACGCTCAAGTTTGCCTTCTTCGAAGGCGGCATCGGCTGGGTGCCATGGTTGATGCACGCGCTCGACGCGCACACGCCCGGTGAAGCCGGCGTTTCGATCGCGGTGCAGCAATTTTTCGAAGGCAAGCAGCGGTTGAAGCGACGGCCGAGCCAATACTTCGACCAATTCTATATCGCCGCCGTCTCATGGGAATCTTATTTAGGTGAAACGATCAAGGGCTGGCCTAACCATAACATCATCATCGGCAGCGACTTCGATCATGGCGACGCCGTGGCGACCTGGCCGAGAACGGTGGATGTGATCAAAGGCATGACCAATCTTTCCGAATACGACAAAGAAAAAGTTCTGGGAAGCAACGCGATGAGGCTATTCGGAATGAAGGGGAACGGAACGGCCAGCCATTAATTGCGTCTGATTGTAGGGTGTTAATCCTCGAGCCACTTCGACGAAGGTATAGGAAATTCGACTCAGCCGTAGGATGGGTGGAGGCGTTTTGTGCCGATACCCATCGCGTTTGAGCTTGGGGCGTGGACGCTCACTGTTGTATTGTCAGAGCGCCTGCGACACGGCTCTTTATTTCCCAGCGATAAAGCGATGGGTATCGCTTCGCTCGACCCATCCTACGTCCAGATTCGTTTTAGCCCCAACTTACCATCCATCCGGCCACTTCGATTGACAATCTCGGGTGCATTGGATAAGAATTTTTGCATAAACTTTTTCATAAATTTTTCAGGAGGCCGCAATGGCAAAGGACCTTAGGACCTTTCTCGATGATTGTCGTCGGGAGATTCCGAACGAAGTTATTCACGTCACGAAAGAGGTTGACCCCGCGCACTATGATGTGACCGCGATCATCAAACACCTGGGCGCGCACAAAAAGTTTCCCATTATTATCTTTGACAACCCTAAAAATCTTAATGGGCGGGTCGGCGATATCAAACTGACGATGAATTGCGAGATCTCGCAGCGCAAGGCGCAGATTGCCTTGGGGTTGCCGAAAGAAGCCACGCGTCCGCAGATGGCGGAGACATGCCTTGAGATGGAAGAGCATCGTATTCCGCCGATTATCATCGATAAGAAGAGCGCTCCGGTCAAACAAAACCTGATGGTCGGTAAAGACGTGGATCTCTATAATATTCCGATCATGCGGCACCACGAGATGGATGGCGGACCGTACATCGTCTTGTCTACCATCACCAAGGACAGAAAGTCGGGAATCTACAACCTGTCGTACCACCGCATGGAGGTTAAATCGAAAAACAGCACCGCGCTTTACGCCTCTCCGCGTCACTTGTGGAAGATCTATCGCGACCATGAGGAACAGAACCTGGAAATGCCGGTGGCGACGGTTCTCGGCCATCATCCCGCCTTCCATATGGGCGCTTGCTACAGCGGACCCTTCGAAGTGAGCGAGTACGACGTGATCGGCGGGTATCTGAGGGAGCCGCTGCGGCTCGTCGCGTCGGAAACCTTCGGCGACAATCTGATGATCCCCGCCGACGCTGAAATTGTTATCGAAGGGGTGCTGATACCCAACAAGCGCGTCGTCGAAGGTCCCTTCGGCGAAGCGCCGGGATATCTTGGGCCGCAACGCTACACCACCTGCGCGGAATACCAGGTGCGCGCTATCAATTATCGCAACGGCGCGATGTATCAGTCGGTGATCACGCCGGAAGGTGATAAACCGTGGATGGACCTGCCGCGCGAAGGCGCCTACCTGCGCCGCTGCCGTGAAGCGGTGCCGGGCGTAACCGCCGTTTGCAAGCAAGGCCGCCATGCGCACTACAATGTCTTTATCTCGATGAAAAAAATGTCCGAAGGCGATCCCGGCCGCGCCGCCGCTGCCGCTTTGACATTCGATCACACGAAAAATGTTTTTGTCTTCGATGACGATATCGACGTCTTCAATCCGACCGATATTCTCTGGGCCTTCGCCACGCGCGTCCAGCCCCACCGGCAGGTCAATATTCTGCTGCCGCTTTTCCGCGGCAACTTCCTCGATCCTTCGCTTGTGGACGAGATCAAGACCTCCGGCATGATCGTCGATGCGACCCGTCCGTTGGATCGTCCTTTTTCGCCGGTCTCCAAGTGCCCGGACGAAGCGATGGCAAGAATCAAATTGGAGGAGTACGTTCCCGGAGAGGTACTGCAACACATTCCGGTCGACCGAACGACCTATTGGGCGTAAGCGGTTGCGGAGATATTATTTCAACGAGAGTATTGAGGAGGAATTATGGGTCAAGCGGTCGAAGTCACATGCCCAACGTGCAAAAAGATCTTTGTTGTCAATCCGCATATGTTAGGGTCAGGAATGAATTTCCATTGTCCCTACTGCGATCTTTATTTTCCTGAAAAAGACAGCCCAACAATTCGCAAGTAACTGCGCCCCAGCGTGCGGTTTTGTGATTCACCATGACAGGCGAGCAAATTTATAAGATTGCCGGCAAGAATGCGCGCCGTGTCGACGGGATCGAAAAGGTCACCGGCAAGGCGCTTTATACCGGGGATCTCGTGTTGCCGGGGCTCGCTTATGCGAAGATTCTGCGTAGCCCGGTCCCCCATGCGCGCTTGTTGAAGGTCGATGCCTCGCGCGCCAAACAGCTCAGCGGCGTAATCGCCACGCTGACGCGCGACGATATCAAAGATTTCAATTACAAGTACGGCGCAACCTACAAAGATCAATCCATTGTCGCCGTGGATAAGGTGAGGTATGTGGGCGACCCGGTTGCGGCCGTTCTTGCGAATGAGCCCGCGATCGCCGAAGAAGCGCTCGATCTGATCGAAGTCGAGTATGAGGAGTTGCCCAAAGTTACCAACATCGAGGAAGCCACCGCGCCGGGGGCACCTCTGGTGCACGAGGGCGATGTGGCGCGCGCGGAAATGCGCGGGTCGGTGTACGGCGCGCCCGAGCGGTTTAAGGGCACTAACATCTGCTACTACCTTGGATTCAATCGCGGCGACGTGGCCAAAGGCTTCGCCAAATCCGATTTCATTTACGAAGATACTTTCCGCTTCCAAAAGGTACAGCACTATTCTCTGGAAGCTCACGTCAATATCGCCTATTATGACGGCGACAAACTCACCGTCTGGTCGTCTTGCCAGGATCCATTCACATTGCGTGATCATTTGTCCGGGATATTTCGCTTACCGCTGAGCCACGTGCGGGTGATCGTTCCGTATGTCGGCGGCGGATACGGCGGAAAATTATACATCAAGGCCGAGCCCATAGCGGTGGCATTGTCTTGGAAGACACGACGGCCGGTGAAACTGGCGCTCACTGTGAACGAAAGCTTCAAGACGATCACGCGCCACCCGGCGCGCGTTACGGTGAAATCGGGCGTTACCAAAGACGGCCGGCTGATCGCGAGGGAATGCCAGGTCTATACGGATACCGGCGCCTATGCGGATGCGGGTCCGCGCGTTACGCAAAAAGCGGGATACCGGTCTCTCGGTCCTTATAATATTCCTTACGCTAAGGTCGAGGCGCACGGCGTTTACACCAACAGCATTCCGGCAGGGGCCTTTCGTGGTTTCGGTGCCTTGCAAGTGACCTGGGCGTACGAATCGCAAATGGACATGATTGCTGATCGCCTCGGCATCGACCCATTGGAGTTTCGGCTCAAGAATCTGCTGAAGAAGGGCGAGGTTTATACCGCCGGCGATACTCCCGTCGATTGTGATTTAGCTGAAGGCCTGGTTAAGGTCGCCGACGCCATTCAATGGAAAGTGCCAAGCGCGCGGCCGAACCGGGCAAAAGGTATCAGTTGCTGCATGAAGGACGCGGGCGGCACGTACAAAGTAGCGGGTGCCACGGTGAAAATGTCGTCGGATGGCAGTGTCGTCCTGCTGATTGGGACGGTGGAAGTGGGGCAGGGGCCGCGCACGGCTTTGAGCCAAGTCGTGGCCGAAGAGCTCGGCATAAACATGGACCAGATCGCCGTAGCGCAGCTCGATACCGATGTGACGCCGTACGATATTTCCACGAGCGCAAGCAGTTCCATGGTCGTCATGGGTACGGCGGTCCAACGCGCGGCACAAGACGCTAAGCGCCAGCTGCTCACTTGCGCGGCAAAAATTCTTAAACAAAAGCCGGAAACACTCACCCTCAAGGACGGCCGGATTCAGACTGCGGACGGACGGAGCCTTTCATATAGTAAAGTCATTGTTGATTTTTTTGGTAGTAAGGCCGGGGAAATTATCGGTAAAGGCTTGTACAAGGATAAGAGAAGTAAGAAGGCCATTCTTGGCTCGACGACGACTTTCTGGGAGGTCGGCTGGGGCGCCGTTGAGGTTGAAGTGGACCCTGAAACAGGAGTGATTCAACTGCTCAACTATATATCGGCTTGCGACGCCGGTAAGGCCATCAATCCCGATCAATGCATCGGTCAGGATGAAGGCGCCGTGATGTTCGGCATCGGCCACACGCTAATGGAAGAAATGGTTTTTGAAGACGGCCAGCCGCTAAATCCAAATTTGATTGATTATCGCGTGCCTACGTTTAAAGACTTACCGCAACAGTTACACACTATTCTGATCGAAAACGGTAATGGTCCGGGACCCTTCGGTTCCAAAGGGCTGGGGGAGGGCGGGTTGTTGCCGGTGGCTTCCGCCGTGGCGGGTGCCGTTTCCCGTGCGGTCGGGGTGAGAATCCACGATCTTCCCTTGACCCCGATGAAAGTGTGGCAAGCGCTTCAGTCCAAGCAGAAATCCGCACATCAATAGAGCTGATTGCTTCCGGCCAAGGGGTCCGAAAAAAGCGATGGCCAATCTCACACGCTTTTTGCGCGCGAGTGGGTTCTCGCCCCCGACACGGGGGAGAGCTAGAGAGGGGGTTTCCCCCCTTCCTGACCTTCCCCCGGAAAACGGGGGCAGGAATTCTTTGCGACAATGCAGATCAGCACCGTAGGATGGGTGGAGGCGTCTTTTGCCGATACCCATCGCTTTCCGAGTCAATCTAAACTGAAAAAATCACTTCGCTAGAGACGCAACACCTCGCCACACCTCTTGCATGTCGCAAGACCGGGATCGGCCTGCAGCGCGCGTGTTGCGTCGGCCACGGCATCGCTGGGGTCGTCGAAACGCACTGTCGTTTCATATAGTTTGTTGCCACACTCCTCACAGGGCCAGATAAAGCGATCCAATTCCTCCGGCGCGCGTTTTCTTTCAACTACAAAGGTCCAGGAGCCGTCGCTACGGCGCGGAGAATGGGGAATGTTCCTGGATAGCAGAAATATCTCTCCCGGCTTGAGCAATGCGAGTTGTCGTTTCCCGTCCGCGTCGATGTAATGAAGATTGAGTTCGCCTTCGAGTTGATAGAAGATCTCATCTCCGGGATTGATGTGAAAATCTTTGCGGCGGTTCGGCCCGCGCGTCACGAACGCGATGAAGTCGGAGTCTTCCCAGATGACCCGGCGCTGCCCCCAGTTGCCGCGATTTTCATCGATCCACTGTCGTAGATTGAAACCGGTGAGGTGAGGAAACATAAGACCTCCTGTTTTCGGTGCGTCATACAGTTATGCAGGAGCCAATTATTGTATCGGTGTCGATCTCGTTCGGTGGCATGACTCTCTTTGCTTGTCATTTCGACCATCGGGAGAAATCCTCCTCGATCGTTTCGGAAAGATTTCTCACGTTTGTTCGAAATGACAACGACGACAGTTCAAATATAGAGTCGGGCGCCTCGGAAAAACAACCGCAACGTTCGAAATGAGCAGTAAACTCGTTAAATCGAATGAGACAAACAAGCCGGAGCGACGGGTCATCGGCCTAATTTCCGATACCCACGGCTTGATCCGGCCGCAAGCGCTCGCGGCGCTCGAAGGAGTGGATTTAATCATCCATGCGGGCGACATCGGCAAACCCGACGTGATCCAACCTCTTAAAGCGATCGCGCCCCTTGTCGCGATCAAGGGCAACGTTGACAAAGACGCATGGGCCGACTCATTGCCGGAAACCAAAGAGCTTAAGATCGGCGACGTCCGGATTTTCGTGATTCACAACGTGAACGAACTTGACTTCAACCCCGGCGCCCGAGGCTATCGAGTCGTCATCAGCGGCCATTCCCATAAACCTTTGGTCGTGAATCGCGACGGCGTGCTGTTCGTCAATCCCGGCAGCGCTGGTCCGAGAAGATTCAAACTCCCGGTGGCGGTGGCAAAACTGCGGATAGATGGGCGGAATCTAAGAGCCAAGATTATTTATTTAGACGTCTAATCGCCCCCGGCCAAAAAGGCCAACATCCGAAAAAGCTTCCCGACATGAGAGAAGCGTACAGCGCGCCTATTTACTTGCCGATTAACGTCGTCGCTGAAAATTGGCGTCGAGCGTAAACGTGTTTGAGTGACGTGACGGGAATAGCCAGGGACACCAGCCTACCGCCGCAGACTAATTGATCACCTTATCCGCCCGGGCCACTACAGTCGGCGGAATCGTCAGTCCAATCTGTTTCGCTGTATTGAGATCGATCACCAGCTCGACCTTTGTTGCCCGCTCTACCACGGATTGCAAACTTAGCAACCGTATAAGACTGATATTCACAGACCAAGAGACTGGCGGAGTTTCAGGTCGATCGCTTCTATTTCGGACTTCGGCATTGCGCCCAGTTTGCGGTCGATCATCGACCGTTTAACAGTTCGGAAGATGCCGGTTACTAAGGAGGGGTAAAGCAACCTGGCCCCCGTCCAATCAGCTATCAAATGATCGCCGAAGAGACGGCGTCTGATGTTAC
>JBGPIK010000205.1:0-11501 GCA_041484845.1 Binatia bacterium
AGCTGCCCGCCCGAGCGCCCAAGCTGCCCCTGACTGCTTCATCCTAAAAACCTACGCCGCAACTCCTTCCGAAAATCCTGCCGCAGCCACTGGGTCCCTTTTCGTTAGCGAGAACGGGTCAGTTTTCGTTAGCGGCGACACACTGCGACATCGATGCTCTTTGCCTGCAGAGATTGGGCGGTGGATGAGCCTCCCCGCCCATAACTGATTTCCAAATCCAAACCGACTGACTTGAATATTTTTTTCTCCTCAGCGACCCACAACGGTAAAAAAGTCGCATCAAATGCCGAGTACGAAGCTCTAAAACGTAACGTCTGAGCAAGAGAAACGCCGCGCCAGGCAAAGATGCAAAAGATGGAAACTGGAATGACTAAAAGTCGAAGTTTTTGAAATTTCACTATACTACTCCTTTCCTGATTCGGTATAGATTCCGCGCAGACGCTCACCGGGATTACGTCCTCCAGCCAATCGATGAGAATTCAAACCGCAGTTTTCCTGTGCATCGCCCTGTTTGTCGTGAGGGTGAAAACCCTACGCCCCGCAGGTCCCGAAAAATTCACCCGAATACGAAAAAACTCCATGAGCACATCGCGCAGCGCCAGAATGGCCGAGACAATTTTAAGCCGGTGACCCAAGACACTATCAACGCTTGTCGGTAGATAGAACCCGAACAATCAATTGTTGCTAAATTTTTATCTAAGCTGAATTTTTTGATCCAGCGCTCGCCACACATTTTCTGGCGTCAGAGGAAGTGACTTGATTCTTATACCGTACTGGCGCGCTAAAGCATTACCGATTGCCGGTGCAACCGATACGATACCCGATTCCCCCATTCCTTTAGCACCGTACGGCCCAGGTCCGTCACCATTTTCAATAAGTTCGGTTTCAAATGCCTGCGGCACATCAGAGAAGGTCGGCACACGGTAGTCAATCAGATTGGGATTTAACGGCTGACCATTAACGAATTGAAGTGACTCAAAAAGGGTATGACCGATCCCCATCATTGAGGCTCCCTCGTCTTGCGCCTCACACTGTCGAGGATTGATCGCTTTACCTACATCTGCAATACTCACGTACCGTTTGAGCGATATCTGTCCGGTTTCAACGTCCACCTCCACCTCGGCAGCCCCCATTCCCGTCTCCCAAAAAATCGGCGTTATCGGATCAATGCCGCCGCCGGCGCGAACATACCCGCGGCCTATAAGCTCGCCTCCCGCCATCCCGAAAAACCGGGCTACCGCTTTCCCATACTCAAGCTCCTGTCCATCACTGGTTATTTTACCACCTTTAAGAACGATGGAACTTGAATCCACCTTGAGCAATTCCGCTCCGATCTCGACTAGTTGGCGCCGAAGGTCAAGGGCTGCCGCCTTAACCGCCGTACCCATCACTGTTGTTGAGCGACTAGCACCCGTTGACCGATCAAACGGCGTGTACATGGTGTCGGTGGCCGGCATGTTTACTTTCGCGAGCGAAGTGTTGAGATCTTCTGCCACTATCTGACAGAGTACTGTTCTTACTCCCTGACCAACTTCTGTGCTTCCAGCCAACAGGATGATGCTTCCATCAGACAATAACCTCACGATTGAAGTTGAGACCGGGCTGGCTTCAGAGTCGGACACACCCACAGCAATCCCTACGTTCTTCTTCGATTTTTTTGAAGGCTCGTTCCATCCGATTAGCGAGGCGGCTTTGTTCAGTCCCATCACAAGGTCTGCATCCATCGGCTTAACCCCAGCTCTCAGTTGTTCGCCTCGTTTGACGAGGTTTTTGACGCGCAGCTCCACGGGATTAATTCCCAGACGCTCTGCTATAATGTCCATCTGCGATTCCAATGGCCAAATTGCCTGAGGGCCGCCGATGGAGCGCATAGAACCTGCGGGTACAGTATTCGTGTATACGGCGAGAACATCAATCTTGTAATGCGGAATACGGTAGGGTCCATGAACACGAATCGCTGCGCGTTTTGCCACCCTTGGTCCGTTATCTGCATAGGCCCCGGTATCCAAGAGGATCTCTGCTTCCCGCGCGATAAGGGTCCCGTCGCGCTTTACCCCGGTTCTGATCCTACATCGGGCCGAGTGCCTGCGGATGGTCAGCATGGATTCTGGAACCGTTTGTTCGATGCGTACAGGTCTGCCTGCCTTTCGAGCCAAAGCTACAACCAGGGGCTCTATTTTGAAATAAGATTTGCCACCATAAGCACCACCAACATACGGCACCACGACGCTAACCTGGGATAAAGGATACCCAAACATCTGCGCGATCTCGGATCGAATCAGAAACGGATGAGCTGAAGAAGTCCATAGTGTTATAAAGTCACTATCGACCTGAGCGATACCTGTATGGGGCTCCATCGTGTAGTGATATATCATTGGAAACTCGAACACGTCGTCAAACACCTCATCTGATTCCGCAAAACCCCGCTCAACATCGCCGGCCTCTATACGCTCATGATGACAGATATTCGACTTTTCACAGCTCTCTACACTTTTGAGCTCATGAAACTCGCCGACACCCTGAACGTGCTCATGCAAAACGGGCGCTCCTGGAGCGAGGGCATCATCGACTGTCGCAAGGATCGGAAGAGGCGTGTATTTAACTTCAATGAGAGAAAGCGCTTCTTCGGCAATCATCTTCGTTTCAGCTGCCACAGCCGCGACCGGTTCTCCAACATAAAGCACTCGATCCAGCGCGATCAGGGGCCGATCTCTTAGACAGTGGCCGTAATAGGGATTGATGTCCTTTACGTCCTCCCGAGTGAGCACACCAATCACGCCAGGTAAACTAATTGCCTTGCTCACATCGATCGACTCTATCAATGCGTGAGGGTACGGACTCCGCAGCACCAGCCCTTCTAACATGCCAGGAATTTCCAAATCGCCTGTGAACTTGGCTCGACCCGTTACCTTTTCGATTCCTTCAATCCTGCGAGGTGATTTTCCTACAACGAGCAATTCGCCAGTAACTGTCATTGAAACACGTTCCTTTATTCGGCACCGGATTAGACTGCGGATAGCCTAATATCGCTGGATCACTTTTTCACCGAACAAACGCATTGAGGTCAAAATCTCTTCCTGGGGAAGTCCCGGTGTCCAATCAAATCTTACAAGCATGTAGTCTGTTCCTATCCGATTCTCATATTCCCGAACTTGGTCTATGCACTCTTCTGGAGATCCAAGAATAAAGCGATTTTTTGCGAGCCGGTCGAACTCCCACTTCAACTCATTCGGGTTGGACATCGCTTCGTTCTGCTTCCACTTGATATAAATGTTCCGATAAAGCTGCTCTAAACACGGCTTTGCTTTTGCTACGGCTTCTGTCTTTGTCGGCGCCACAAATGTCTCTCGAATTATCGGGATCTGCGGGATTCCGGGTTTCCCCGCCTCTTTCCAAGACTCGTGGAATATGGACACTTGTCCTTCTAATTCCTCGATCGCCGAATGTGGCCCGACAATCCAACCATCTCCCAGTTTTGCTGCTCGCCGAACAGCGTTATCCGAGTTTGCCGCGATCCAGATCGGTGGCCGAGGCTTTTGTAGCGGTTTCGGATCGACGGTTACGTCGGAAAGCTTGAACTCCTGCCCTTCAAAGGAAACGTGATCTTCCGTCAGCAAACGTTTAACAATCTCCACTCCTTCCACAAAGCGTCGTAGTCTTTGCTGTTTCGTAAGGTTAAAGGCTTTCAATTCTTCGTCTCGATAGCCTAAGCCGAACGCAAAAAAAGACCGGCCTTCGTTGATTACGTCGAGACTCGCCAATTCACTGGCAACTGTGACAGGATGACGAAGGCCTAAGAGGGTCACGGCCGTACCGGCAGCACATCTTTTGGATTCAGCACATAAGCGGCTCAACGCCGGTAATTGATGAAGTCTTTGGAGCCCCGGAATGTTGTAATGTTCGCCCATCGAAAAAGCATCGAATCCCGTCCTATCTGCGACTCTCACTTGCTCAGTGAGAGTTGGCATCAGCGATGGCGCCGGTTTTTGTATGGACACTTGAGGGTTGAGTTGAACACAAAATTTCATTCCGCTCTCTCGCCTTATTTGAACAATCCTTCGTTCCTTAATTCCGCAAGGATGCTGTTGTCATAAAACCTCTCCGGTGTAGCAGTCTTTGCCTGAGGGAGTCGATCGGCGATTACGGAGAGCATGTTCTCGACTGCCACTTTTGACACCAGGGGTTCGGCTGCGAAATAAGGTGCCATTTCATTATATGCTGCCTCGACGACGTCACGTTCTTTTAACTTAAGATATTTCTCGAGCATCCTATTAGCCAAAGGTTTATCTGCCCGGGTTGTTAAAATCCCCGACACGAACCCTCTCAGGAACTTTTTCAAAACATCTCTATGATCCTTTATGAATTCCCGTCGAACGGCTACACCCTCATGAATGAACGGTATGCGTAGAGCGGCAATATCGACCAGTTCCCTAAACCCTGCCTTTTTTGCCTGAATTAAGATGGGTCCTGAAAACACGCCCGCTTGGATTAATCCCTGTGAAAGAGAGGCAAATGTATTATCCATTCCTCCTGAATACACAAATTGCATGTCCCTTCGCGGGTCGAGACCGTATCGTTTTAGTGTCAAGATGGCCGCATATTCACTTGCAGAAGCAGCCGCGGTGGTCCCAATCTTATGACCCTTAAGCTCGTCGACCCTGTTAATGTCCTTTGCCGAAAACATGCTAAACACTAATGTCGGTACGTGAGCCGCGATATAAACGAGGTCACCTCCGGATAAATTGGCTTCGATTGGGCCGCCTCCGATCAAAGCAACATCTATACTGCTAGCTAGCAGAGCCTGTGATGTCGAGGAACCTCCTCGACCATAACTGATATCAATGTTCAATCCTTCCGCTTTAAAGCTTCCCTTTTCGTCCGCTACCCACAGTGGCAAGTAGGTAGAAGTAAAGGCAGAATACGCAACCTTCAGTGGTGTTGCTTCGGCTGCAATAGCGCCGTCGCACAAAATCAAACCGAATATGAACAATGTGATTCCAGAAACAAGCATCCTTTTACAAATCATGATCTCCCTCCTTTTAGGCCCTCACGGATCTCACCCTAGGCGTCAGGATCTGCGGGACAACAGCTGTCGCAAAGATTACTTTCAATTCTGATTTTGTCCAAACTGGAGCCCCAATTTTGCTCGCACTTGGTCATAGTCGAATTCGATAGTGATAGCGATCTGCTCTCCCTACACTACGTCGCACCTCGATGGCTCGCTCGTTGAACGAAAACGCTTTTCTCTCGATCACAATGATTGGCGATTCTCTTTTCAAACCAAGGAGCCTTTGTGTTTCGTAGTCTGGCAAATCAGCCGTTAGATATTCCTCCACTTCAGTGATGTGAATGCCATACCGTTCGGTGATGAATGTGTAGAGCGATGGAGCGTTGCAATCGATTTCTTGCAGCCCGGGAAACAGTTTCTCTGGGAAAACAGAGACCTGATAAATGAAAGGATTACCGTTGACCGTTCTTATCCTTTTGATTTTGAAAACGCGTTCCCTTAAAGAAAGTCCAAGGGCTTTGGAAATGGCCACGGGCGGATCTGCTTTTGTGATTTCTATTATCCTTGATTCGGGCACAATATCTTCCGATGAATCCTTTTGGGTGAATCTAAAATATCCGAGAAGACTCTTTTCGAACCGCGGGCTCGCAATAAACGTCCCTTTCCCTTGCTCTCGGCGCAAAAGCCCCTCTTTAACTAGCTCACCTATAGCCATGCGCACTGTGCCGCGGCTGACTCCAAACTGGGAGCATAGGTATTGTTCTGCGGGAATGACATCCCCGGGCTTAAGTTGTCCCGAGCGAAGGAAGTTCTCCACGCCAGTTCTCACTTGGTGGTATAGCGGCACAGGAACTTTGCCGGCCTCCATTTTACTGAGCTTCAGGGTTGGGTTATAAAGAACAGTCATATAGTTGTCTAGACAACTATCGTATCGACCGGGTTTCTGTCAACTCATGATGAGCTGCTGGAATCGTCTGATATCGAGATCATGTTTTTAAACGCGGGAGAGTATGACCGTTCGCGGTTTCCCTTTTACAACTACCGAGATAAATTCATTTAAGATTACAGGATTGTCTGAAATTACGACATCGGGGGATTACGGCTTTCGCCTCTCGTGAAACTCCTGATCCAGCAGGACATTTTCCGTCCGCACCCAATACCCCGGTTTCACGATCACGAGTTCTCTGTGCGCTGGGATCATGATGCCGTTCACCACGCGTGCAGGCATATCGATTTCGCTTATCATCGGCGGCTGCCAGACATAAGGTTGGTTCAATTCCGATCTGGTTCGGAACTCGGCAGCAATCATTTCTTTACCGGCCCTAAATCCCTCATCGTAAGCTCTTTTCAGTACGTCGCAGGAAGCTTGCTGCGTTCTAAGATAAGGACAGCTCGCGGCGGCGATTTCCTGATTCTCCGTCGATGCAATTTCTCCGTCTGTCGCCACGACAGCGGCACAACCGCTCAACATGACGGCGACGCACCAAACGAAGATCATTTCTCCGAGAGGTTGCCGAAACGTCCTTTCTTGGAGCCTGGTCAAAAAGCGTCCAGATGCGAGGCGCGCGATGAATTCGCGAGCGCAGGCGTACTCCGGCAGTACGTTGGAGTGAGTGATTCGAGCGCAACGAAACAGATGGGCCTTTTTCAGCAGGGTCCTGATCATATTGCTGTCCTCCTTATATCTTCCCGCGCAAGCGCTTTGATGGTTTCGATTTGATTGCCGTTAAATTCGACCAGTTTTCGCCGGTACCGCTCTATGTCCCTAAAATCAGTGGTCGTCACCCAGTACATGATCGGCGAGAGATAGAGAATTCCCACGCCACTCCCCCAGCTTGTTCTGAGATAGAACTCGGACCTTACTCCCGGCACCGTCATCACGGAGCTTACGAGCTGGACTTCCTCCGGCGATAGCTTCAATTCATCTTTGAGAGTTGAGACCGTTTCCCTCTCCTGGCGGAGGAGAATTTTGGTAGCCGCATTTTGAAGAATGGTTTTCCCGCCGGGAACAGCAAGAAAATCGCTCACCGCCTGGCTGACCGCGACCACGGCGCATCCAAGTTTCCGGTACGTCCTGAATGCCTCGGCGACATATCTGGCCGAAGCTTCGTTCTTGAGCAGCGCCCAGGCCTCGTCGATGAAGAGATACTTTGGCCGTCCCGGATCGGTGGATTGAATGCTTGAGATGATGAAGTTCATGGTGACCAGCAGAAACGACGCTTGAAGTTCTGGGTACCCGTCCAGCCGCTTGAGATCGAATACATTGAAACTCGAATGGGCTTTTAACTCATTGGGCCGGTCGAAGAACATGCCGAACTGACCCTCGCGGGTGAAAGCGAACAGGCGCTGTCTTAGTCCCTTCCCTCTTTCGCCGTAATCTTTTACCAGCACTTCCGTCAGATCCGACAGTTGGATCTCCCGGTCTTTGACCCTCTGGTAAAGCTTTACGAGCGCTTCTTCGATGATACCCACCCGCTCGGAGTCTAAATGTTCACGCTCATCGTTGCGGGTTGCCATGGCGACGATCAGCGTCGTGAGCAGCGCTTGCTTTTCGCGAGTGAGTGCTCCTGCGAAAGGGTTGACGGCCAGCGGATGGTCCAGATCCACGGTGAAATACTGCCCACCGAAAAGCTCGCAGATCCTTTCGTAACTGCCCCCTTTATCGATGATGAAAATCATCGGATCGAGCCTCAGCGCCTGCGCGATCATGTCGTTTACCAGCACTGACTTTCCCGCTCCGGTGGCCCCGGAGATCACCGCATGGGGCGCTTCATTATCGAAGAGGTCAAAGGCGATCGGCGCGCCCCGCCTGCTGAAGTAAAGAAACACCGGCCTGGCCGTTCCGTGCCAGTCGCCGAATACAGGAAGAGCATCGGAGAAATTATCCGACGGCCAGCGCCGCTCGCGCCGGACAAACCTGTCATTGGCTGGATCGTAGCCGAAGGGAAGCGACGCCAGGGTCAGGGAATCTCCTATCAGTTCCTCCACCACACCCTCGCAGCCGAGGCCATGCAGCCGGTCCAGGGTTTCGCTCACTCTGGATTCAAGCTCCTCTTCTTCACCCTGGCGCACGATATGGAGGTTAAAAAGCACCGTCCGGGTCGCTCCGGTAAACATCCGCTCGGTGGTCTCGTCGATGTCCCTCTTGACCGCCTGAGCTTCGATGGAGATATCGCCCAGAACATTGAAGCGGTGGGTGAAAGCCAGCGCACCTTTGATCTTAAGAAACTGCATCTCCTTTTCTTTGGACGGCACGTGGAAGTTGATCGCCATAAGATAGTTGCCGTTCATCCGAAGAAGATCGGAGATCATCCCTGGAAAGGTCGCTTCGGGAGATTGTTCCAAAGAAATCACCCGGGTCTCGACGTTTTCGCATTTTATCCCCTGCGGCAGTACGCTCATGGTCGAAAGCGCCATCTGTTCGGAGAGCCTTTGACCAGGATGATAAATAGGTTCGCCGAGATTGATTGACCTCACAGGATTTAGCAGCGGATAGAGAATCGAAATCAGCTCTTGCGGAGAGACCGGTTTCGGACCGAAGCCGGCCCCGGCAAGTATTCCTTCGGCGAAGCGGGCCAGCCGGCCGAACCTTTCTCTGCCCCGCTTGTAGGAAGTCTCGTAGGAATGCTTCAAAAGACCGGGCCGGACTAAGACAGATAATAGGGAATCCGCCAGTCCCGGCTTCTGCCAGCCGAGAAAGTAGCGAATGGTGAAATAAATCGACAGTATTCTCGGCCGAAATTCGCCGCCGCTTCCCGGAAAACCGTTCTTCGAAGCATCCCGGATAATTTCTAAACGGCTGTCCAAGAAGAGCTTCGTCATTGAATCCGACAGGTTACCGATGGAGAGAAAGCTTTCAAGCACAGGCTCGATGCGGGATGAAGAAACAAGAATGATCTGGCAGGCAAGCTCCGTCGGAATCCGCATGACCACGCCTTCGATCGCGATTCTCACGCGATTGCGCTCTTCCTCAGACAAACCTTCCTCCGTGATAGTGGCCAGCGACCACATCATGCCCAGGCTGCCATCCTTCAAGATGAACACGCCGTCATCGTGGCTGTCATAGGGAAGATAATCCGCCAGCGCCGGCCCGCGATCGAAACCGGAGCGATATTCTTTAAGCTTGAGTGCCACGCTTCTCCTCTCTTACTTTTCGATTGAGCCGTCGTGTCTCGTCCCGGTTCAAGGCTATGAGTTGTTTGAATTCGAATTGTTTTCCGTCGATAGAAATACGCTCTCCGCCAAAGAGCGTTTCCCGCTTCTTTTGGCCAATACTCAAAAACAACTCGCCATGATCGCTTGTGAGCCCTTCTCGCTTTTGAGCGGGGATGGCAGCGGCCAAGCGCATGAGAAAGTGGCTTCGGCCATACGAGAAAGGAGAACGCTCTTTGAGAAAAGCTCGGAGA
This sequence comes from Binatia bacterium, assembly GCA_041484845.1. Lineage (GTDB taxonomy): Bacteria > Desulfobacterota > Binatia > UBA9968 > UBA9968 > JBGPIK01. The sequence goes on from JBGPIK010000205.1 coordinate 9,415, forward strand.
TTGTCGTAGCCAAGAATCTTGAGCCTTCCCGGCTCCCGCGCTAGCCGGTTGAGAATGTCTCCGGCGTAATAGGGATCGGTGATATTCCTCAGCACTATCTCGGGTGATTCGTCGACAAGTTTGAGTCTGACGATCTCCCCTTGAGCTTCGGGACTCGTGTAAAGGGACAAGGACAGAGCGGAGGGAAAAGAGAGCATACCGCTCTCGAATGCATGGAACACGGGTGAGATAAGGCCCTGGACAAAGAGCGCCGGTCTGCTTTCCGCTGCGTTATCTGCAGCGGTCTGGTATTCTTTCTTTATTGCTTCTGCCTCGTCATCCCTGAGCGGGCAGTTGAGTGAAATTTCTTCGAACATGGAAAGAATCATTCTTGGGTCGTTATCCTGGTACTCACCGAGTTGAGCTTCGAACTCCGATTCTGGTGCGCTGCCGATGATTTGCAAAAAGTTTCGGTATGGGATCTTGCCTTCGCTCACCATCACCGCGCCGCGCGGCCAGCCTTCAGGAGGCGATGCTCGTACGATCACGGGAAACTTTGCGCGCATGGCATTGGGAAACTTGAACTCACTCGCCTTGAGAATCATTCCTTTTGTTCTGGGTAGCAGAAGACGTTGGGTTGGGCTTATCCTCGATCATCGGAATGGCGCTGGGAGTTCCCGTCTCGCTCTGCGGGTGAAGCGCCGGTACCGACGGCGATGCCCAACGCCCAGGCTGTACCACCATAAAAACCCAGTGCCCCTGGATCAGATCGCCTGCCTCATTCGGATGCTCAACGATCCAGACCTTGCGAATGTCGGGCGATAACCTCAACGGATTGTAGGGCTCGACGGAACCATAAGCGTTTTTCTGCTTGAGGCTCTTTTGAACCTCTTCGATCATCGCCTTATTCCCCCGCTCCATCCCGTCTTTGTAGACCGAGATCGGATCCTTGATTGGCTTTGGGTCAGTCGTTGAACAGGCCTGGAGAAAACCCAGGAGAGCAACAACGACAAGTGTGACAGTGAATCTAATCAAGGCCCCTCCTTGTTTCGGTCCTATTCATCGCTTCAAGTCCCGGAACTTTGACTCCCGAAAGCATCACCAACGTGACATTCTTACCGGCATCGATCTCTACGACTGGAAAAAGTCGTTCAGCTTGTTTTTGAAAATACTTCTGCATCTCGTTGGCGGCACCCTGTGCACCGCTCGCGAGACCGAAGGTCAAGGCATCACCGGTAACGGTAGAAGTAACCGCACCGGTATCCGTGACCACGTTGGTCACCTGCTGCTGACCGAACGCGCGCGCCAGCCCTGCACCAACGCCAGCTATCGCAGCGAAGGCAATCTTTCGCCCCTCTTTGTCGACCAGTTTTCCAGGAATGCCTTGCTTGCCATCTTCTCCGACCAGGTATCCCGTGACTTCTTGCTCGAAAGCTTTTCCGTCCGGCAGGACACACGAGATCCTCACGATCTGAATATCCGCTCTCTCCGAGCTGGCGTTTCCTTCCGCCTTGCCCAGAGCAAAACATCCCTTGAGCGGCACGCCGTAAGAGTTGGGGGAAGCAAATGCTTCTTTCAGGGCAACGAGAACTGGAAAAGGTTTTCCGCCCACAGGCGCATCGGCGCCGGTCAATAGCACCGAACGGGCCATGGAGCCGCCGGGAAGATAAGAAACTTGCCTCGCGCTAGGAACCTCGGCTTTGGTTTTCCCAGGCCGCTCCGGGACTGAGGACTTTGTCACCCCCAAACGCATGACGGTAATTCCATTGCCCCCAGATTTCTGCTCTGGAATCGGTGGTGGTGCTTTAAGCGCCGAACGTCTCAGCTCTCTTTCTTCTTTTATCTGCACCGACAGATCCGACAACGTATCGCCAATGTTCTTGAACTGATCTCTGATTTCCTGCTGCTTCAAATCCATCTCAGCGATCTGTTTTCTCGTCGCTTCAAGATCCTGGTCGACGCGGTTTTGCCATGAGCCGATCTTAAGATCGTAAAGCCCTTCCTTTTGATCCTTACCTTTAGGATCTTTGCTCGACTTCGTCGGTAGCGGGTCCGGTGTGGACCAAAAGAGCAGCCAGAAAAGAAGCAGAACCAAACCACCGCCAACT
>JBGPIK010000206.1:0-11495 GCA_041484845.1 Binatia bacterium
AATTCAAAAACCATCAAAATTACAAATTTGGCCTCAATGAAATCAAATACTTGCAACGCTCATTTTTGCGAAAAAGGGGTTTTTTCTCACGACCGGCGCCTCTGTGGTGAATTCTCCTTCACAGGAAACCCGGAATAGCCTAAAAGAAAGGGTTCGATATGCGTTCACAATGGAATAATATGAATCATCTATGCGCTGTCTATCTGGTGATTGGCCTTCTTTTAATCCCTTCTGCCCATGCACAACAGCTTCCGCGACTCGTCACGATCGGATCAAATCCCCCCGGCAGCGCTTTCTATTCGGTGGCAAGCGGTTTGTCTAAGGTAGTCAGCGACGCCGCGCCGTTTCAAATGAGTGTTCAGCCCCACTCCGGGTCGAGCAGTTTCCTGCCGCTTCTGAATACGAGCGAAATGGATTTCGGCGTGGTCAATGCCGTGGAGGTATTGTTATCTTACCATGGGCCGGCACGGCTTAAGTTCGGCGGCCCGAATCCATTTGTGCATATTCCTAATATTAGGCTGGTGATGCGAGGTGCGCCTTTAAGAGTCGGTCTGCTCGTCAGGAAGAACGCGCCCTTCAAGTCGCTCCAGGACATCAAGGGAAAACGGGTTACCGGAGAATATCCCGCGCAGCTAGCGGTTTGGTACAACATGTATGGTCTACTGGCTAGCGGCGGGCTGAGATGGAGCGATGTAAAGGTCGTACCGGTCCCCGGCGTCAATGAGGGAGTAGACGCACTGGTCCAAGGCCGCGCCGATGTGGCCTCTAATGCTCTAAACGCTGCCAAAATCAGGGAGGCCGACGCCGCCGTCGGCGTGCGCCATCTGTCGGCCGACTGCTCGCCTGAAGGAAAAGCACGCGTGCGAAATGCCCTGCCCGGATATCAGCTCGGAATCGTTAAGGCCGGCACCGCTTTGGCCGTAGTCGAGGACGCGTGCGTCGGTGCGTTCGATATTTACCTTTCAACTGGCGCGAGTGAGCCGGATCACGTGGTCGCCTCTACGCTCAAGGCCATCTGGGAGAACGTGGAGAAACTTGCGCCTCAGCACCCGATCCTGACGGAATGGACGCGCGAGAGAGCCGTCGATGCTGATGTAACCATCCCCTATCACCCCGCCGCCATTCAGTTTTACAAAGAGCGCGGGCTCTGGCCCGCCAAGATGGACGAAGTGCAGCGAAAGCTTTTAGCGATAAACCAGTAACCTTGCGCAGCCGCTCAAAGCTCTTTCGACGCCATAAGCTTAACGTTGGCTTTCAGCCGGTCATAACTTTTAGTTATGACCGTCATGCCGTTTTTGTTTTTGATTTCCCAGTCGGGCGGTAACGCGTTGGTAGTGGCGGCAGAACTGGATGATGCTCCCGCGCCCCAACTTGACTGAAGCTTCGAATGCGCCGGAAATAAAAAAGCCCCCGAGAAAACCGGAGGCTAAAAAGATGGAGCGGGTGAGGAGGGTCGAACTCCCGACCTTATGCTTGGCAAGCAACATGTAGATTCCAGTAAATTTTTAGAAGAAGACGAATAAGCACTTAACTTATATGAACTTTTTCGAAACTACTCGCATCGCCTAAGAATTCAAAAAATACCCCAAAAACCCGGCTTTGACGCCTCAAAACCGTGACGGTCACGGCTTCAACATCGATCGCTTCGACCTAACTGGAGATTCGATTTCAATGGAGCTTAAAAGTTGAAAATTACCATGACCGATCGGCTCCTCAATTGTAAAAAAATGAAAGGGGTCTCAAGGCGCAACCGTAAAACGAGCGCCGTATGGAAGTTTCAGGGCCGCGTTCAAACCGTCCAATGTTCATGCCATGCTGGTCTCCCACCCTCACGCGAACGCGCCTCGATGATCCTCAATGCTTTTTCTCACTTTCGCAGGTAACGCTTTCTCAGCTTTCCGCAAGTCATACGTCATTTGCAGGTTCATCATTCGCAGGCGCAACTAACGAGAAACATACGACCGGAAAAGCAAGTAGTAGAGCCCAGGACCGCGCCACCAAAAAGCCCCCTTTATCTTGCGGACGATGAACGCAAGCGAAATCGTCGCGAGAATTGCAGGTGGTTCCAAGATGCTGCCGATGTTCGGTGGACCCATTCCACATACAGAGTCTTTTGGAGCGTGACATACAACTGAGCGTCGTACTGCATTTTGGCTGGTCGCTCAAACACGTGAGCAAACGCCAAACCCATAGGGAGCACTACTAAAAGGATCGTTACGAATCGCCAATTTTGAATCAGCATGATTGTTTCCGCAGTCGCTTTGCAACTCTTCCCCGGTGATGCCGCAGGCAACCGGCACAGCGCGCGAAGACGGCACGACGGATTACCCGGGTAATTGCCAAATGTTTTAGTCCCGGCGGGAATCTTGTCCGCGATTCTTTTGGTTCAAGCTGATTTCGCCTGTTGGTGGCGATGCGATATCGAGTCGGACTCCATAAAAATGTGTTTAACGTCTCCATGATGTTTGCGAATGTTGTCTTCGAGCACATCAATGCTGTTTTCCACCTCCGTCGCGGCAAGATTTTTGCGAAACTGCAGGTCCATCGCAAGAAGGATCGTATGAGGACCAAAATGCATGGTCAGGGCACTTTTGACTTTCTCCACGCGAGGATCGGATTCCGCAAGACGCCGAATATTTTTCAGGGTTTCAGGATCGACGGCTTCGCCGACTAAAAGACCTTTGCTTTCATAGGCCAATACCACTGCGACGACTGCAAGAATGATCCCGATCATGATAGACGCGACGCCATCAAAATAGGGATTGTTGAATTGATGTGCGAAAAAGACGCCGGCGAAAGCTATCACCAAGCCGGCTGGCGCCGCCGAGTCCTCAAAGAGAACTGTGTAGGTTGTGGAATCCTTGCTGGTATCGATCGACTGCCAAATGGTCTGTTCTCCCTTTTCCGATTGAAACGCCTTAAGGACAACAAAGAAAGAGTAGCTCTCAAAGACGAAGGCAATGCCGCTTGATCGCTGTTCTTCATCTTGAAAGTTTTCGTTCGATCTGATGAGAAAATCGCGGTGCAATCTATTTCGCCACGCAAGAGGCATGGTAATTTGCCCACCCTCTCTTCGAAAGAGAACCCACACCACACCGCGATCGATCCCGATGCTTATACTTGAGACATGATCAAAATTTTGGAGCGCTCGATCGGGATCGAACCCGTGACGTCTAGCTTCGGAAGCTGGCATTCTACTACTGAATTACGCCCGCTCGAGCACGGTAGTGAAGAATTTATATGGAATCGGGAATCGGCGCGACCTTGTCAATCCGAGCGGCGAACGATTGGCAGTACGCAAAGAGCGGGAAAAAGCTCCGCATTCAACGAAGCGGGGAAAAGCAGGAAAGAGCCTTAAATGGATTTTGAATAGAGCGCAGGAAGAGGGATGAATCTACGGGGAATTGGGACGAGAACTTGGAGGCGGGTCGACGTTCCGCAAGCGTCGGGTCGTTTGCGGAACTGACGGTGACGAGCGTGGCGCAGACGAGCTGTTAAAGCTCGCGGTTCCTTGGGCCGAGATTAGGCGGCGGAGTTCCCGGACCGTCCGAATGGCGCGCCGCAACCGATCTGTTGTGCTTGAACGACTTCTTGTCGAGCTCGTAGATACGCATTTTCCGCGAAAGCGTGCGCACGCCGATGCCGCAACTTTTCGCGGTCGCCGCGATGTTACCTTGAAACAGATCCAATTTTTGCGCCAGGTAGGCTTTCTCCTGTTCTCCCAGCCAATCACTCAGCGGCGCCTCATAGCCATTACTAGCACTGTCTTGCTGCGGTTCATCCACGCCGCTGGGAAGATCGATGGTTTCTATGACTTTCCCCGTCGTAAGCACAATCGCGCGCTCCAGCAAATTCTGCAGTTCGCGAATATTGCCCGGCCAGAAATAATCCACCAGCGCGCGCATAACGGTCTTGGAAACGGAGGTTATTCCTTTACTCGCCGCCACAGGATGGCGATGCAAAAAATCCTGGACCAGCAGCGGAATGTCGACTCTTCTCTGGCGCAAGGGAATGAGATGCAGCGGAATCACGTTGACACGGTAGTAAAAATCCGAACGCATCTTACCTTCGGACACGAGGTCCTTTAAGGGAACATTCGTGGCCGCGATCACGCGCATGTCGATTTGAACGCTTTCGCTTCCCCCGCGTCGCTGAAATCTTTGGTCCTCAAGGACGCGAAGCAGTTTCGCCTGCATGACGCGCGATATACTCTCGATTTCGTCGAGGAAAAGGGTTCCGCCTTGAGCGAGCTCAATTTTTCCCGCCTTGAATTGATCAGCACCGCTAAAAGCGCCCTTCTCATCGCCGAAGAGCTCACTTTCAAGGAGCGCCTCAGGAACCCCGCCGCAATTGATGGTCACAAACGGGCCGTTCTTGCGCAGGCTGTGGTAATGGAGCGCGCTGGCGATCAATTCTTTGCCGGTGCCGGTCTCCCCTTCGATAAGCACGGTCATGTCGGTTGGAGCAACCATACGGACGATTTCGAAAAGCCGATGCATCTCGGCGGTCTTGCTCAACATTCCGCCGAATTTAGAGCTATTGTTGAGATAGCGGCGCAGGTGGCGGATCTCCATGTAAACCCGTGATTTATCCAGCGCCGCCCGGGTAGATTCTTGCACGCTCGCTAGATCAAAGGGCTTTAGGACAAAATCGCAGGCTCCATGTTTCAGCACGTCGATCGCGGTCTCGATGTCGGAATATCCCGTGAGCGCAATGACCGGCACATCGGGAAAATTTTCCTGCATGTTCGCGATCAATTCGCTCCCGCTCATTCCAGGAAGCTTGATGTCCGTGATCACGAAATCAATCATGCCTTGCGCCAGTTGAACTAACGCTTCCTCAGCGGAGGAGACGGCCACGACCGTGTAGCCGCTCAATGTGAAGACACGCGCCAGCTGTTCACGAACGGCCGTGTCATCGTCGACCACCAGCACGTTGGGAATAAGAGAATTGGCAGTATGGCTTTGCGCTACCGCGTGCGCATCGCGGCTCACCGAAGCATGCGCCCCGAAACCTGGCCACGGGGCGATCGAATTCTTGTCTTGTTCAAGCAATGGCATCGGTGTAGGTGGGGAAGTCGGCAACGCGCATTAAAACCGAAAAGACGCCGCGGTTCGCCTGTTCTTTGCGAAAGACTATTTCGCCTGAATGCCGGCGCAGAATCCGTTGTGCAACCGCCATGCTCAGTCCCGGCCGATAACCGAAGACATTAATGAAAGGCCGAAAGACGCTATCTTCTTCCAGCCGCAGGTCGCCACGAGAAGCGCTTATGACGTTCAGTTGAATATAGTCACGTCCATCGCGCAGGCACGCTCCGGCTTCAATTTTGAGGTCTCCTCCAGCGGCAAGAAGAGCACGGGAAAAATCGATGATCGTCTTTAAGGCCTTGGCAAACTGACCGTCCAGGGGCACTTTGGGAAGCGCCTCTTGGACTATCATTTCAGTTCGGATGCCGCTGGCGTTCAATTCCTCTTCGCTCTTGCGCAGGACCTCCCCTACGACAGACGCTAGATCTTCATCGTGGCTTCCACCAGACGATGGAAAAAAATATTCTTGAACATCGTGAGCGAGATTAAGAATTTGCCGGATTCCCGACGAAACGATGGCCGCACTTTCGGCCGGTAGCGTCCCGGACCATCGTAACAATTCCAACTCGCCGCTGATGGCCTGGAGATTGTTGCCGATTTCATGGGTCAAACCGCGCAATAAACTGCGTAGCTCGGGGGCGTCAGCCATTCGCTTGAAATTCTTCGGCTCCTCGGCATAGAGCGTCAGCGCTCCCTGTTTATCGTTGCCTGGAACTGGAAATGAGAGCGAGAATTCCTGTAAGCTTCGCGTCTCGCTCTCTCCCTTCGGTCTGAAACGATACCGACACGAAGCGCTGGTCTCTCCATCGCGCAATTTCTTCCAGGCGGATAGGAAGTCATGGCGGTCTTCCGGGTGGATTCGATCCAGATAGAGTTCCGCGTCTTGACGTATTTCGTCCTCGCCATATCCCAGAAGTTCCCTGGCTAAGGAATTAAAAACGCAATAACGCCGATCCAGACTCCAGAGCCCCATTGGGTAAGGCGCACCGTCTAGGATAACGCCCGCCTCGAGGCGCGCGGCCTTTAAGGAAGTGGACGAATCGCTTTCCTGCTTAAGCGCTAGCGACAAGACTTCACGGGGTTCTGACCGCGCGACTTTCTTCTCGAGCAGCGATCTCATTCTAGTTGGCGAACACTACAGAACCGCAAAGGCGAATAATCTTGGTCCGTTCACCTCTCCCAGGCTTCACCGAAGGGGAGCTGGCACAAGAGAACTATAGACGCATTCGCGATCGCTTATCGCGCTTATATAAGGTCTCCGCGTCGGCGCCCCCCGAGTCCAGCATTTCGGTGTGAAGTTGGAGTCGCTTAGCCTCCATCCCGCAGAGCGAGCACACTATCATGTCCAGCAACACGATGCCGCCTTCTTCGCGTGTGACGCGGTAGGCGTTGCCTACGATCACTTCATCGCAATGCTCGCAAATCAACTTCATGCGGGTTCTTGAGCAAGGACTGTGCCATCCAGGTTACATCGGAAATAGATGAATTTTGCTCAAATCAGTGGGGGAGCGTTTTAGCAATCATCGAGCTGCATGAAGGTATTTAACGTCCAGGCAAGTCTTGTGTAGGAAATCCCTACAACGGCCAGTTGTGCCCAACAGCCGGCGGCGAATCCAAGCGAAAAAAGCACACACGAGAAGGCAAAGGTTCCGAAAAGTCACCCACGAGCGTTCCCAAGATCACAGCAAAAGACGGCCCTGCGGAGAAACATAGCCAGCCTCCTGGTTCCGATGGATTGAGAGAAAACCCGTTAAGGCAATCAGCAACCCAAGTCGATTCTTTACAGGCACAGCATTCTCCTGAATTAGTTGAAGCGAGCGAAAAAAATGGGTCAAGAGCAGCCTATCAGAAACAAAGAGAACAACTCGACTGGTTCAGCACGTGGGACGAACACTAACTTAACAGCCACACGTATGTAGCCAGCCGCGACAAAACGCAACCATCTAAGAATGAGCTGTGCTCTCAGCAGCAACTCCCTAGTCTCTGATCTCTCCAGGCACAACCTGTGTTTTTTGATCATGTCGGTACAAGTCGCGATTCCTTGGCCGTCTCATGGCTCGTCTTATTTGAAGCAAGCCGTGTTTACCTATCAACCGAACTGGCCGAACGAAATAGTAAATCACCCCGACCTTCCGGTCGGGGCATTACGGGCCATGGGTAAAGAAACGACAATCGTGCGGGCAGAGGCAACAGGCGTCGATCTAGTTCGCACGGCACTATTACATCTCTCACACACCTTAAGTAGCAAAAATATAATTTGTCCCGGAAGCGCTCTCTTGCACACCAAACGAGGGATCGTATTGAGACACAGCCAGGCAGCGTATTCTGCTTGGGCCTGCATTTCGTAACGCCAATCAGAGAATGACCATTTGGGCGGCACACGCCACCTAAAGATTCGTCTCAGGCAGTTATCTAATGCAGGCACTGGTAGAGGACTTATCGCCAAGATAGTACCCTCCGTCGCTAACGACTATCTATTTTGGTGAATGCTCTAAGGCAATCTAAACAAGATCGAAAGTTGGAAGCTGTTATCTTCATTCATTGATTAGGTCGAGATCCTCAAAAATCCTTTTTACGAGAAAATAAGGAGCTGTAATTCGTAATGATGAGGAGGCAAATCTGGTCGAATTTGGATCGTGATAGAGAGTGTGCAGGACAAGAGAAAGGGCTGAGCGTCCAGGAGCAAGGTCTAAAGCAACACTTATAACCGGCGAAAACCGACCGCCAAGAGCTGAACCGCTGACCCGGTTCCGAACTCCTTATCAGAGTCAGGGCCTTGAGTAACAGCCGAGGAGAAAAGCAACGGGGAATCAACACCCGGCTACGATACATAGCTCGTCAGAGACACTTGACACCGGCAGGCGGCGCACTGCCAGCGTCGTTGTCTCACCATGGCATATGCGCGCTGGTGCCCGCAGCGCCGACACGCGAAGCCATCGGGCCAGCGACAGGTCCGGCCAGATTACTGGCAGGCCTCTTCGCCGGCGAACTGCCGCTGAAATTCGCGCAGGTTCCTAGGAAAAGGCGGCCGCGGCACACCCTACACTACACTTGGTAGCGTGCTCAAACAACCGGACAAGCAAGTGCTGACTAGCGAAAGGACATATAATGTCTTTACGCGAGTTCTTTGTGGGTGATAAAAACTAAAGCGGGTTGGATGTTGATGCGCTAGCCGGCACCAGACTGGGCCGCCCCATCTTCTCGGCATAGAACGGCCGGCACTGCGTCTCGACGAAGTCGTCGAACCCGTACTCGGCCAACAGCCGATTGAATTTATCGTAGAACGGGTGGCTCACCGACCGTGGTAGCTCGCTGACCGCCACCCACATCGCCGCTTGCTCTTCGTGTGTTTGTTGTCCCATCGCCATGAGGAAAATTTTAGTACGATCCACCGTACATGTCGATCTCTCACCACCGCCAGCCGCCAGCCCGTGCTCGACTTTCACCACGGACTGTTAGATCTATGAATTGAAACAATAAGGCTGAGCTACAAGAGAATCAGGTCGGGTCGAGAATATCCCTTGAGCGCATTGCGCGTATCTAAAATGAGTGGACTGTGCTTGGCAATCATTGAATAATCAAAAACAGAATGATCCGTAAGGATCGCCACGCAATCCATCGCTTGCAGCGCTTGCGGATTGAGATCGACTCCGTTGATGGTTTTTCCCTTGATCGTAATGGATTGAACGTAAGGATCCGAAAAGTGCACTAACGCTCCTTTTTCGTACAAGGCTTCGAGAACTTGAAGCGCCGGCGACTCGCGCAGATCGTTGGTGTCTCGCTTATAAGTGACGCCGATTCCAAGAACATTAGAACCCTTCACGGGTTTGCGCCTCTCATTCAACGCATCACCGATGGTATTGACGGTAAACGCCGGCATTTGACCGTTAATGTGGCCGGCCAGTTCTATTAATCGGGGTTCGCAGCCGTTCATCTTGGCTCTCCACGTCAGATAATAAGGATCGACCGGAATGCAATGGCCGCCCAATCCGGGGCCCGGGTAAAAAGGCATGAAACCAAAAGGTTTACTTTTGGCCGCCTCGATCACTTCCCAAACATTGATGCCGAAACTGTGGCAGGTCAATGCCATTTCGTTGGCCAAAGCGATGTTGACGCTACGAAAGGTATTCTCCAAAAGCTTGACCATCTCCGCGCAATCGGTGGAAGAGACCGGAACAACTCTTTCGACAAATTGCTGATAAAACGCGGTGGCAAGCTCGGTGCAATAAGAAGTGATTCCGCCAACGACTTTGGGAATATTGCGCGTCGTATAGGTTTTGTTAGCCGGGTCAACGCGTTCCGGCGAATAGGCGAGAAAAAAATCTTGGCCGACCTTCAAACCTGATTCCTCCAGGATAGGTAACACGACCTCGCGAGTGGTGCCGGGATAAGTAGTGCTTTCCAGGATTATGAGCTGGCCGGGACGAATGTGGTTTCTGATCGCTTCAACCGCCGCGATGACGTAAGATAGATTAGGCTCTTTGTTTTTCCGTAGCGGCGTTGGCACACAAATATTGAGCGTGTCCAAACCTTCAACCGCGGCTAACGATTGGGTCGCGCGCATCCTCTTCGCCGAGACCAGGGCCATAACAGTCTCGCTGGTGACGTCGAGAATATAGGAGCTGCCCGCGTTAACCGCCTCGACCTTTTCCCGGACTAGATCGATCCCAGTGACGTAATAACCCGTACGGGCCATTTCTACCGCCAAAGGAAGACCTACATATCCGAGGCCAACGACTCCCGCTTTGGCGGAACGATCGAGGATTTTCTTCTTCAACTCCCGCCCGAACTGCGAGCGCTGCGTCCCGGTTTGTTCTTGTGTAAACAGGGCAACCTCCCCATGATCCATCAACTCTCCTCCTTGAGGTTTCAAATTTTCCAACCGGGTGTAGTCCGGATCGGTTATTGAACGCGCCAGCGACGAAGCAGTGTCGAGTCATACGGAGCACGCATCAGGCTGTGCAATGTCGGACCCGCCAGCGTCAACATTAGCCAAATCAAGGTTACGACCTTTCTCGAGAACCATCCTAACTGCTTTCCCGTCACATAATAACGATCGATGATCGCATGTGCGGTTCTTAGGCTAGCTCTTCCAAAAGAGCGTTGAGCTAGGAAAAGGTCGCGCAGAATCTCGGTTGGAATTTTGACTAGTTGGTGGCGATCAATAAAACTGAGCAAGAGATACAAGTAAGTCGCGGCGATGCTTTCACGAATCGAATTGACGATCCACTCCCAACACAACTGGCCGTCGACGTGCTTGAATAAATGAATTGCGTCTATGATTGCAACCATGCCGCCCACTCGCTGGAAATCCTGTGCCCAATGTGTGGCGAGGTAAACGAGCTGCAATTCAACACTCAGCCGGCGGACCTCTCTGCCTTGGAACTGTGAATGGCGCAGTTGACTGAAAACGGTATCGTTTTGAAAAATGGTCGCACAGCTGGCTCTTTTTTTGGGCGATAATAGGGCGTGATGAACCTCGACCCAAACGTTCTTCTCTTCGTGAAAAAAGGGCGCGGCATGGTGGTGGTTATCGTACGATGGCGCCGCATCATCCCAGTGCTGGTGGTATCCGAGCTGCTCCAGGGCGGTTTTGACCTTCGGCAACGATTCCTTTTCGATCAATATATCGAGGTCACGCATGAGCCTGAGATGAGGCTCAGGATAATACTCCTCAGCTATCGAGATTCCCTTCAGCAAGGCCAGGGGAGGAACCTTGCCCCGGCATACATCTATTATTTCGGCCGTGGCTTCCAAGTGCTCTGCCATAACCACCCGGGCCGTGAGATCAGCCGCTTTGAGATCAGACCAATAGCCGGAACTTGCGTTGTCTCCGTTATCTTTTGCCGCGCGATAGAGTAATGGACCGAGGCCGCTTTGGATGGCCCAAGCGACTGTCCTAGGACTGAAGCCGCTTAGAGATAGATCTCCGCGTGCGCTTGAGATTGCCTCAAGCAAAGAAATCAGTTCAGGCCTGCGGCGGCGTTGCATGTGGGCCATGGGCGCAGAACGACTACCCTGGTGGCTCATCCCTGGAAAACAGAAGATCGATCGGCTAAGACGGAAGGCCGTGATTAGCGGCCGCGCTTTCTAAAGTCCTGGTTATCAGGTCACACGTAAGACTCAGCTCTCCCGAGTCGAGACAGAACGATACAACGTTCTGGGCAACGGTCACCGCTCCTGCAAGTCCATCTTCCCTATGTGCCAGCGGATTCAATGCATGTGCGAACAGGCGCGCCGCCGCCTCGGCCTTGCTCAGACGCCGTACGCCTGAGGAATTTAGCCCGGGGCAATATTCAAGGAAGAATATTGCCGCCAAAGGCATCGGGTTAAAAACAGCAGCATTCGGCAACTGCAGCGTTGGGATATGCACCGTCGAAGAGGTGCGCAAGATCTGATCGGGTAGTG
>JBGPIK010000207.1:0-11491 GCA_041484845.1 Binatia bacterium
ATCACCTCCTGCTCATGCAAATAATTTGAGTGAGTTTACAGTTTTCCTTTCGCTTAGATAATAAAACACGGGCACAGCCATGCGAGAGAGCAGCGTGGAAGCGACTTCTCCCGCCATGAGAGAGATGGCAAGGCCTTGAAAAATCGGATCGAACAAGATTACGGTCGAACCCACTACGACCGCCGATGCGGTCAGGAGCATGGGGCGAAATCGCACTGCTCCCGCATCAATTACCGCCTCCGCCAAAGTCAGTCCCTCTTTGCGGCGAAGCTCGACAAAATCGATGAGAATGATGGAGTTCCTCACAACGATGCCGGCTCCGGCGATGAAGCCGATCATCGATGTGGCGGTGAAAAAGGCCCCCATAAGCCAGTGCGCCGGGAGGATGCCTACGAGAGAAAGTGGAATGGGCGCCATAATCGCAAGCGGAGTTTTAAAGGACTGAAACCAAGCGACCACGAGAATGTAGATCAGGATGAGCACTGCGGCAAAGGCCAAACCAAGGTCTCTGAACACTTCATAGGTTACATACCATTCGCCATCCCATTTCATGGCGTACTCCGCCGTCGAGAAAGGCTGCCGTGTCATATAGATGGGAAGACCTTGGCGTTGCGCCGGCGTGGTGAGATCTGTGAGATCCTGCTTGAGACGCAAAATCGCGTAAATCGGACTTTCCTCGCGCCCTGCCACATCGGCGGTGACGTAAACCACTCGTTGGAGATTTTTCCGATAGATGTTCGGCGCCTGGACGCCGGTTACGGCGCGGGTAATTTCGGAAAGCGGCACGAGTTTGCCGCCGGCACCCACGAGCTTGAGGCTTTGAAGGTCCCGGATGTCCGAGCGTTGAGCGCGCGGCAGTTGCAGAAAAATGACAACGTCTTCCTTTTCTTTTTCAATATGGGCCAGGCCGCTCTCGCTTCCGCCGAGGGCGGTTGCAAGCGATTGGCTAACTTGCTCCGCCGAGATGCCGTTATAAGCGGCCTTCTCCCGGTCCACAATGAAACGAACCTTCGGCTGCGCGTCTTCCACGTACCAATCCGTGTCCACGACACCCGGAGTTTTCTCGAAAAGGCGGCGGACTTTGTCCGCCAGTTGGATTTGCCCGTCGTAGTCGGGGCCGTAGACCTCCGCCACAAGCGTCTGAAGTACGGGCGGCCCTGGCGGCGCTTCAGTTACCTTCACGCGCGCTCCGAGCCGAGCCGCGATTTGTTGAATTCCAGGACGTACCCTTTTTGCAATATCATGGCTCTGCTCGCGACGCTCCCCTTTAGGCAGCAGGTTAACCTGAATGTCCGCCACATTTGGCCCGCGGCGGAGAAAATAGTGGCGCACGAGTCCATTGAAATTATAGGGTGCAGCGGTTCCCACGTAGAGCTGGTAATTGACGACCTCGGGAACCTGGCTCATATAATCGGCGATCTCCCGGCTCACCCGAGCGGTTTGCTCCAGCGTCGTTCCCTCGGGCATATCGATGATAATCTGGAATTCGCTCTTATTGTCGAAGGGAAGCATCTTGACGGTCACCAGTTTCATATAAACCAGCGCGACCGAAGCAAGAAGCAACACCGCCACGCCAAGAAGAAAAACGCTCCGCCACTTTGCGTCGTAGATCAAGTGGCCCATCGCCCAGCGATAGAGTTGCGTGATTTTACCCTCGGTCTCTGATTTTTCTTCAGCGTTCGTGCCCCCCAACAGATGGAGCGCGGCCCATGGGGTGATGACGAAGGCAACCGCCATGGAAAACAGCATGGCCGTCGAGGCACCCACGGGGATCGGACGCATGTACGGTCCCATAAGCCCGCGCACAAACGCCATCGGTAGAATCGCGGCGATCACCGTGAATGTGGCCAAAATAAGCGGGCTCCGCACTTCATTCACCGCTTCTACGGTCACGTCTGCCGGAGGCCGGCCGCGGTTCGCCGCCATGCGAAAATGCCTGACAATGTTCTCGACATCCACGATGGGATCGTCGACCAAAATGCCAATGGAAAAAATCAGGGCGAACAACGTGACCCGGTTGAGCGTGTAGCCGTAGATGTAATAAATGAATAGGGTCAGAACCAAAGTCACCGGCACGGCGGTAAAGACCACGAGAGCGGCCCTGACACCGAGAAACAGTGCAATGAGGATGGTCACCGAAATCGTGGCGATGAACAAGTGCTCCAACAGCTCATTGGATTTTTCCTTGGCGGTGTCGCCGTAATTGCGGGTGACCGAGAGGTTAACGTCGCTTGGAATCAGCCGGCCTTTTTCTTCTGCAATTTTCGTCAACACTCTTTCGGCCACGGCTACGGCGTTGGTCCCTTTGCGCTTTGCCACCGAAATCGTTACCGCAGGAAAGAGACTGCCCGCCGGATTGCGAATCCCGGTCGCCTCTTTTGCCGGGCCGGAGGCGAAAAGAACATAGTCTTTGGGCTCTTCCGCGCCGTCGCTAACTTCGGCGACATCTCGCAGGTAGATCGGCCGCTCGCCGGAGGTCCCGATGACGAGGCTTCTAACCGCCTCCGCGTCGTTCAAAAACTCCCCTACATCGACTAGCACCTCGCGGTTGGCCGCGCTGTAACTCCCGGCGCGCAACTCTTTGTTGGCACCGTTGAGCGCTGCGACGATGCGTGGCGGGTCCACGTGCGAAGCCGCCATGCGAGCGGTGTCGAGGAGGACGCGAATCTCTCTTCTCTGGCCACCGATCAACTGGGTCGCCGAAACATCCGTGATATCCTTGATTCTATCGTCCAATTCGGCGGCGATGCGCCGCAAAGTAAAGTGATCGTAGCGCTTGCTCCACAGCGTCAAACTCAAAATCGGCACGTCATCGATGGAGCGAGGCTTGATCAGTGGCCGTGACGCGCCGGGTGGAATGAGATCAAAATTTGAATAAAGCTTATTATAGAGCCTGACAATGGCGTTCTCTTCATTTTCGCCGACATAAAAACGCACGATCGCCGTGGTCCGCCCCGGCGCTGTCGTTGAGTAGACGTACTCCACACCTTGAATCTCGGCGAGTTTCTTTTCCATGGGGATGGTTACGCGCTGTTCCATCTCCTTGATGTCCGCTCCGGGCATCTCGACGAAAACATCAATCATCGGCACGACGATCTGCGGCTCTTCTTCGCGGGGGGTTGCAACAATGGCAAAGACCCCAAGACAAAGGGCGGCCAAGATGGCCAAAGGTGTGAGTTTCGAGTCGATGAACGTGCGAACGATAGCTTCCATGAAGTGGTTCATCGGCAAAATTCTCAGTGAGCCGCCGGCAAGGTGACGCGGCTTCCTTCCAAGACTTTGTTCGTTCCATTGACGACGATGCGGTCACCCGGTGCTAGGCCGGAGAGCACCTCGACCTTGCCGTCGTAGTGTTTGCCCGGAGTCACAAGACGCAGGTGCACCAAGCCGGTGTCATCCACGGTATAAAGACTGACGAGTTGCCCCCGCTCAGTTATCGATGCGGCGGGCACCAAAACGACCTCTCTCATTCCAAGCGAGAATTGCGCTTTGCCGTAGAGGCCCGAGTGCAGGAGGGTATGAGAAGGGAGGCCGATTCGAATCGTGAATGTGCGGCTTTGCGGGTCGCCTGCCAGAACGATCTCATTAACCTTGCCGGAAAGTTCCGCGTTGACAGCATCAATAACGACCCGAACCGCTATGCCCAATTTAACGCGCGCCAACCATGTTTCACCGACTTGCACTTCCAATCGATAAGGCCCGCTCTGCTCTACGGTCATCAGAGGCGTCCCCGGCGCAGCCAACGTGCCGATATCTGCGCTCTTCGCCGTTACCGCGCCGTCAAAAGGAGAGACGATCTTAGTGTAACTGAGCAGCGATTGGGCAGACGCAATTTTGGCTTCCGCCAACTTTTTTCGTGCGCGAGCGGCCCGAAGGTTGTCCTCGGCGCGCGCCAACTCAGCGTCGGCGATCTTATGCTTCGCGCTGACCTCGTCGAATTCCTGGGGAGTCACGGATCCTTTGGCGACGAGGGGCTCATAACGCTTGAATGTGGCCGCAGCCAGCTCTTTCTGCTCTCGCGCCGAAGTGACCGCCGCCTCGGCGGCTCCGGCGGCTGAATTCGCCTCCTCCAAGGCAGCCTGAGCTCCCTGGAGCTCGGCTCGATCGTCGCGGGCGTCAATCTCAATGAGCGGTTGTCCTTTCTTGACCCGATCGCCTTCTTTGGCCATCACGGCGACAATGGTGCCGACGGTCTTGCTTGAGAGCACCGTTGTCTTTTCCGCTACAACCGTTCCCGCGAATTCGATAGAATCCGGCACGGTCTCGGGCCGGACCAGCGCTACCTCAGCATCTCTACCGACAGGCTGTTCGGTTTTTTCGCCGGATATTTTCTTCTCCTTGGAGCACGCCCAGAGAAGCAATAATGGGAAACAAATGGATATTACTTTTCCAGATCTCATGGCCGCTCCCCGGTCGCCAGCTTCAGACGGGCGCGAAAGATCTGACTGTTCACCTGGGCCAAGAGTAGATCCTGTTCGGCTCTTTTCAGTACCGTCTCGTTATCCAAAACGTCCGCATTCCGGGCGAGACCAGCCATGTAGCGGTCCGACATCATACGCAAAGCTTCCTGCGCTTGGGCGACATTCTCTCTCGCCACGCTGACCTGTTTGCGTGAAGTGAGCAGGCCAAGATAGGCCTTCTCGACTTCCAAAGCCGCGACCTGAAGGAGATCTTCGTGAAGCAAGCGCGCCTGTTCCCGGAGCGCTTGTTCTTGCACCACTTTCTCTTGCGTGGCCAAACCGTTAAAGAGATTCCACTTCGCGGTTACGAAGACCGCAAAGCTCTCGCCGCTGCTGTTAAAATTTCGGGTGTTGCTTTCGTATTGGGTAACTAGACCCAACGAAGGAAAATAGCCGGCGCGGGCGGCGCGGATGCTTTGTTGCGATTTCTCGATATCTTTTACGGCCGCCTTGAGATCCGGTCTCTGTTCCTTCGCGCGGGCCTTAAGCAAGCTCAAATCTTCCAGGGCCGCGCTATCCTCGTTAACGCGGTCGGTCAATTCGAACCGGCTTTCATCAGCTCCCAGGACATGTCGCAGCGCGGAATGACTGATAATAACTCCGTTCTCGGCTTCTATGCGCTCCCTTTCCAGACTGCCCATCAGCACTTGCGTACGTAGATAGTCCGCACGCACCGCCAACCCTCTTTCAAACAAGTCTCGGGTTCGTTCCAATTGCGCACGCGCGGATTCCAACGCTTTCTCGACGACTTTTAAATTGCTCTCGGCCAACAAAGCAAAGTAATAAGCTTCAATGGTGCCAACCACGATCTGCTGCTCGGTCCTTTTGGTCAACTCGACCGAGGCTTCCGCCGCTGCTTTGGCCTGCCCAAGTCGGGCGGATAATTGTCCTCCCGCATATAACGGCTGCTCCAGGCGAATCTGGCTGCTCAAATTTGTCAGTGGCGTGGGCTCGTTAAGTGAACTAATGGCAAAGTTTTGCTGTCTGAAATTCGACTGATCCAGCAAATTCGAAAAAACTAACGTCGGCTTATCGGAATAAGTAAACCCCTCGATAAGATCGAGGCGCGGGAAAAAAGCTGCCCGAGCCTGCCCAATTGCGCTGGACACCGCTGCCGTTCCCTGGCGTGACGCTTCCAGTTGACGATTGCTTTTCACGGCAAGCTGAATGGCATCGCTTAGGCTAAGGGGTGTGACATTTTGAGCGAGAACAACGGGACGCGAAGGAAAAGCGAGGCAAACTAAAACAATCGTGACCGCCTTTGATAAAATGTCCTTCATTTCCGCCTCCTAAATCACGGGCTTGCAAACTAAACGGGTGGGCCAGGAAAGCGCCTTTGGCGCCACACAAACGGAAACGCCGGAGCGCTAGCAGGCAAGGCGCTGTCCCTAACGGTTATCATTGTGGAATTCCAAAGGCCGCCTACATCGACAGAGCTTATGATCGCAACAGTTAGGTGAATGATCTCGGAAACAGCGAGGCTGAGCCCGAGGATTGTTCCCATGAGAAAGGCGCTGAGAATTGGGGGCATGAAACCAGATGGGGAGTCACACATAAGGTACATGGGGCGAAACCACTAAACAGCGGCGTGGCGGTCAAGGAATACGGCGAACGTCGGCGACAGCTCCGTCATATTTGGGGAGCGGCTTTGCCGCACAACTGCTAGAATTATTGCTTCCCTTTTCCCGACGCCTGTTCTCTTGCCTCATCAATAAGCGGCTGAAGCTTCTTTCTCAACGCGGGATCGATCTGGAATGCTTTCTGGAAATCGCCTTCCGCATCTTTTTCCTTCTCCTGATAGATGCGCGCAATACCGCGGTAAACGTAAACATCAGCATTGCGCGGTCGCATACGAATGACTTCGCTGAAATCTCTTCCGGCGTAGTCATATTTGCCCACGCGAAGGTAGCTCAGGCCCCGGTTGTAAGGAGCTTCGGGGTCTTTTGGGTTGAGTCGCATGGCCTCACTGAAATCTTCAATGGCCGGTTCATGCTGCGTCAGTTTAGCCTTGGCGAGGCCGCGATTGTAAAAAGCATCGGCGGACTTGGGATTGAGTTTGATCACATCGGTAAAGTCGTCGATGGCTTTATCCTGCTGGCCGGAATCGGCGTAGGCAATGCCCCGGTTGTAATACGCTTCGGATGTTGTCGGGCTCAAAGAAATCGCTTCGTTATAGTCGTTGATGGCCTCTGCTTTTTTGTCCATCGCCAGGTAAGCATTGGCGCGATTGTAAAAGACATCGCCATCCTTCGGATCGATCCGCAGCGCGTCGGTGAAATCTTTTACCGCCAGATCATAACGTCGCGCGTCGAAGTGAATACTGCCGCGGTTGACGTAGTTTTTGGCGTCTTCGGGATTCTCCTTGAGCGCAGCGCTATAATCCTTGAGGGCGAGATCGTCTTTTCGCAGCCGCCGATACGCGTTGCCGCGGTTGTAGTAGGCCTCGGCATCTTTGGGGTTCAATTTAATTGCTTCGCTGTAATCTTTGATCGCCTGATCGTTCTGCTTCAGATCGTAGTAGGCGTTACCGCGATTGAAATAAGCGGGGGCGAGCTTGGGGTTGCGCTTGATCGCGTCGCCGTAGAGTTGAATTGCCTCTTTGATTTTCCCGGCTTCGTGAAGCTTGAGCGCTTCGTTGAGTGTTTCTTCCGCTTGTCCGGAGAAAACCCGCGCCGGAAGGGTCAAGAGCAGGAACGCGCAAGCCATAAGCCCTCGTGATCGCATAGCCACAGTCAGTCCTTGGACGGCGATGTTTTATCCACGCCGAGTAAAGCGTTGATTTTTTCTTTAAGCGTCGGGTCGAGCTCCGTTGCCCTTTGCAGATCCTTTTTTGCCTCATCGGATTTACCCTGGCGTAATTTGACCGTGCCGCGGTTGGCGTAAATCCGAGCATTTTTGGGCTCAAGCTTTAGCGCCTCATCATAGTCCTTGAGGGCTTGGTCGAAATTGCCGAGCAACGAGTAGGCGTTGGCGCGGTTACTAAAAGTCTCGGCGTTTTTAGGATTGAGCTTGATCGCTTCCGTGTAATCCCGCACAGCCTGGTCAAGCTTGCCGAGACGACGGTAAGCGAGTCCGCGGCTTTCATAGATTTCGGGGTCCTTGGAGCTAGTTTTCTGCGCCTGATTGAAATCTTCTACAGCTTTTTCAAATTGACCTGATCCGCTATACGCCAACCCGCGTTGCCTTAAGAGCAATGACGACTTGGGATCTTGCTTGATTACCTCATCATAGTCCTGGATCGCTCGGTCATACTGCTTTTGATTATAATAGACGTTGCCCCTGTTGCGGTAGGCGTCTGTAAACCGCGGGTTGAGCTTGATGGCTTCATCATAGTCTTTGATGGCGGCCTCGCTTTGGCCCAATTTGTAATGGGCCAATCCGCGATTGTTGTAGGGTTCGGCGGATGTGGGTGCCGCCTTGATGGCTCGATCGTAGGCGCCGATTGCTTCTTTAAATTTTCCCGCGCGATACAATTTCGTTCCCTCGTTGAAAGCGTTTTGAGCTTCCCCGGCCACGGCGAGGGCGGGAGAGCCGAGCACGATGACGAGACAGAGAGAGACTATTCTTGACGCGGCTTGCATACTTAAGTTTGGTTTAACGCATGCATCGATTAATGTCCATTGGCACAAAGAATTAGGGTTCAAAGTTCAAAGCTCAAGGTCGGATCCGATTGAACCTTGAACGTGGAACCTTGAGCCGTGCTCGCTTCGAGCGTAACCAATTTCGCTAGACAAAGACGGCGAAAAGGAATAGAAGTGGAAGATATCCACATTAGTATAGGAGGGCATTTCTATGAGCACGGCCGTTGCGGCGCGAACGGCGGAGTCGGTTCTCGCCAATGAACGCATAGTGTCGGCGGATTCGCACATCATGGAACCGGCGGATCTGTGGGATAAGCATCTGCCTGCTTCTCTCAAGGCCAAGTATCCCAAGTACCCCGCGCGCAATTCTCCCGGGGAAAAACCCGGCGGTTGGAATCCCAAGGCGCGCCTGGGCGAGATGGAAGTCGACGGGGTGAGCGCGGAGGTGTTGTATCCCACCTATGGGCTTCGCCTGTTTGCCCTGGAAGACGCCGAGTTGCAGGAGGCTTGTTTTCAGATCGCCAATGACTGGCTGATCGAGTACTGCCAGGTGGCGCCGGGGCGGCTGGTGGGGATTCCGATGATTTCCCTTTATAACATCAACAATGCGATCAAGGAGCTCGAGCGCTGCAAGAAGGCGGGGCTAGTGGGCAGTTTGATCTGGCAGGTGCCGCCGGAGCATTTACCGTTCACCAGCGACTATTACGATCCGTTCTGGGAGGCTTCCGAGAATTTGAACATGCCGGTCAATCTCCACATCCTCACTGGTTTTAACTACAGCCGGTTTGAGCGCAAGGGGTTGGATATCTATCGCGCCACCGTCAACACCAAACTGATCGATGCCGCCAACACGCTGTTCGATCTCGTTTTCAGCGGCGTTATGGCGCGCTTTCCTAAACTTAGATTCGTCTATATTGAGAACGAAGTCGGATGGATTCCGTTCTTCGTCCACGAATGGGACAAGTACTTTGTTCGCCACAGCCCGAAAATGCCTCTGCCCTACATGAAGCGACTGCCCGGCGAATATGTCGCTGAACAAGTCTATGCGACCTTTTTCAGCGATCCCGCCGGCGGGCGTCTGATGGAGGATTTTGGCCAGGACACATTCATGTGGTCCAATGATTATCCTCATGCCGCGTCGACCTGGCCGCATTCGCGCGATGTTATCGCCAGGGAGCTCGGTCACTTGCCCAAGGACATTTTGCGAAAAGTCGTGCGCGATAACGTGATCAAGCTCTACGATCTCAAGATCGACGGAATCAATAACTGAAGTAATAGACAAAGACTGAAAGGAGATTCTTTATGCAATCCAGCGCAAATGCCGCACGCGTGCAACCCGAAGAAAAACCGCATGCGAAACTTTTCTCATTGAAAACCCCGTACATGAAGCAAGGGCGGGTAACGCAACTCGTTGCCGAAACTTCGAACATGTGGATTCACACGAAGATCAATGCAGAGGGCGGAGAGAATGAAATTCACACCCATCTCGACGAAGACCATTCGTTTATCGTGCTGGAAGGGCAAATGAGCGTATTCGATGAAAAAGGCGACGAAATGGAAGTGAAGCAGTACCAGGGAGTTTTGATACCTAAGGGCGCCTACTATCGTTACCTTAATACCGGCGAAGGAAATCTTGTCGTGCTGCGGATCGGCGCCGGCATTAAGGGGCAACCTCAGGGTGGCGAGGAAATGCGGGTTCGCCCCGACGGCAGGCCGTTACCTGCGTACTCGGCTGAGAATAAAACTGTTCCGCCGATTGAGATGCCGGGCAAGTTTTTTGCGGAGTCTGCCGGATAACAAGACTTTTCTAACCAAGTCCAACTGAGACTCGCCGGACACTATTAGCCAGCGCCCGGCGAGTCCTTTATTTATTTGGCTGTTCAGGGTTTTCTGTGAAGAAGGATTCACCACAGAGGCACCGAGTTCGCAGAGTTCGGAGTATTTTTTAATCAAAAATTCTTTACTCCGCGCCCTCCGCGCCTCCGCGGTGCAATCTCCGAGTCCTGCTTCACACGAAAGCCTGAAGCCCCTTTTATTTGAGCGTGCTCCATGTCCGAAGGTGAAAAATCGTTTCCGTGGGAAACCCCGCCTGAAAAATGGCGCGGCCTTAAGTCGTCAAATTCCAACTGGCAAGGCAGCGTGGTCTCTTTATACATCGCGCCGCGATCCGCTCAGGCGATGATCAGCGTGTCGGAAGTGCGCGCGTTCGCGGACCGCGGCTTGGAAGGCGATCGGTTTTTCAGAGCATCCTGGTTGGCCGCGAATCGCCCCGATAAAGCGGTGAGTTTTATTGAAGAAGAAACGCTTCAAGCCGCCGCGGCGGAACTCGGCGTGGAACTGTTTACGGATAAGACGCGACGCAATATAGTCACCCGCGGTGTGCCGCTACGCGAACTCCTTGATCGCGAATTTGCTGTGGGCGGAGTCGTCATGCGCGGCATCCGGCTATTTGAGCCTTGCGCTCATTTGGAGAAACTTTCCAACGTTCCGGGAATATTTCACGCGCTCGAACATCGAAGCGGCCTTAAAGCGGCGATTATGAGCGACGGCGTGGTTCGAATCAACGATCCCATCGTTCTGCTGCCGGCAACCCGCAGCGCGGCAACGCCTACTTGACAACGCTATGCACTTTGGACTTCACCTTCCGGCTTCGAGTTCCGGTGTCACCTCGGCAGAGTTAATCCGCTTTGTACGGCGGGCTGAGGCGCTAGGATTTTACTGTATCACTGTGGCGGATCACGTCGTCGTTCCCAAGAATATCTCAATCCCGTACCCGTACACGGTTGACGGCAAGTACCCGGGCACGGGTTACCATCTCGAGACGCTGACGACGATGTCGTTTTTGGCCGGCGCTACCGAACGCATCCGCTTTATAACCAGCGTGATGATTGCGCCTTATCGTAGTCCGATCATCACGGCTAAAATGCTCGCGAGCCTCGACGTTTTGTCGCAGGGCAGGGTGATCGTCGGACTCGGCGTGGGCTGGATGAAAGAAGAATTTGAAAATCTAAATGCGCCACCGTTCGCTGACCGGGGTCGGGTGACCGATGAATACATCAAAGCGTTTCGGGAGTTGTGGACCAGTGACAATCCTTCCTTCCATGGTAAGTATTGCGAGTTCTCCAATATTGTCTTTTTGCCCAAGCCGGTACAGAAACCGGCGATTCCGATCTGGATAGGCGGCCACAGCCGGCAAGCAATCCGCCGAGCGGCGCAACTCGGCGATGGCTGGCATCCGATTGGCGGCGTACCGACCATCCCGCTGGAACCCGAGGACGTGGCCAGGGACTTGGAATCGCTCGCGGATTATGCCGAAAAAGCCGGAAGAAATCCAAAGGATATTCGAGTTGCCCTCAAAGGGTCCTTGTTTGATCGAGAAAAACAGTCCACTCCCGGCAAACGCCGGCGATTTATCGGCAGCGCCGAGGAGATTGCCGCCGATATCTGTGA